>NZ_JBEXRC010000029.1:0-99165 GCF_040612915.1 Streptomyces sp. NPDC006326
CCTTCCCGCCCCAGCACCGGGGGGGCGGGCCGGGGGCGCCCCCCCCCCCCACGGGGTCATCGCTCCTGAAGGTCCGGCTTCGTGACCCTGAAGCGGGTCACGTTCTCCTCGGTGGTCCACCTATGGAAGCCGGCCTTCTCCAGCACGCGAACGGAAGCCGGGTTCGACGACTCCACGCCGGCGACCACGGTGTGGACGCCGGGCGCGGTGAGTGCGAACGCGGCGAGCGCCCGGGTGGCCTCGGGGGCGTAGCCCCGGCCGCGGCGGGAGGGCACGATGCCGTATCCGAGTTCGAGGATCCCCTCGTCGGGGGGCCAGAACAGGCCGATCGAGCCCACGACCAGGCCGCTGTCGCGTTCGACGACGAGACGGTGGCCGTGTTCGCCGAGCCAGGCGGGGTACTGCTCGAAGAGGCCCGCGATCACGCGGTCGCCTTCAGCGGGGAAGTCGTCGGCCCACTGGGCAGACCTGCTGTCGTCGAGGACCGCAGCGGCCTCGGCGGCGGTCCAGGGCCGCAGGACGAGACGATCGGTGGTCAGTTCGGCGTGGGCTGATGAAGATGAGAGGGAGAAGTGCACGTGTCATTCCTGGTCGTTGGATCGACCCGGACCGTGCTCCGTCAGTGCGCGGTCCGGACAAGGGCATGCTGAAGCGGGCCGTCGGCGGCCATATTCATCAACCTCCCTGTCCTGTGATCACGCGCTTCCTGCGCGGCGCGACGGTACCAACTGGCTCCGGTAGGAGCAAAGCGTTTTCCGGTACCGCGGTCGTCGGCTGCGACGGACCGGCCGGCTGGGGCGGTGTCCCACTCGGCCCGCACCGGAACGCGACGTCGTATTCCCGCCAGCGGTGACGGTCCCGCTCAGGAGAGAGTCGGCGACGGCTCGTGTTCCGATTCCGAGCCTGTCCGTCCGGCACTTTTGCGAGAGGTACTGCACATGCACGTCGTCCCCGGGCTCAAGGTCTTGTACTTCGGTACTCCTGTGGTGCTGATCAGCACACGCAACGAAGACGGCACGGCCAACCTCGCGCCGATGTCCTCCGCCTGGTGGCTGGGCCAGTCCTGCATGCTCGGACTCGGCAACGAAGCCCAGACCACCGCGAACCTGCTGCGGGACGGCGAATGCGTGCTCAACCTGCCCTCCGCGGCCATGGTGGACGCCGTGGACCGGATGGCACTCACCACGGGGAAACCCGCCGTGCCGGAATACAAGGTGAAGCAGGGCTACCGGTACGAGCCGGACAAGTTCGCCGCCGCGCGGTTGACCCGGCAGGCCTCGGAAGTGGTCGGCGTACCGAGGGTCGCGGAATGTCCGGTCCAGCTGGAGTGCAGGGTCGTCTCGGCCCATCCCTTCGGCGGTCCCGTTCCGTTCGCCACCGCCTTCCAGGTGGAGGTCCTTCGCGCGCATGTCGACGAGGAGCTGGTCATCCCGGGGACCTCCTACGTGGACCCGCTCGGCTGGGATCCGCTGATCATGAAGTTCTGCGAGTTCTTCGGCGGTGGCCGGAACGTCCATCCATCGAGGCTCGCCGAAGGCTGGAACATGCCGCACCAGCGCCGGTTGAACGCAGCGGCCGGCGCCGGACACCTCGGTGACGGCGTGCAGCAACGATCAGAGCCGGTGGTCTGAGGACTCCCCGGATACCCGGCTACGAGTCCACAGCCGCCCAACTCCCCGCCGAAGTAGGCCGGCTCGTCGTGCTCGTCCCTTCCGACGTCGACGACGACGGCAAGAGCCTGTCCTCCGTCCTCGGGAACGCAGTCACCCCGCAAGCGCACGGATTCGGACAAGCTGAATGGCATCCAGGTGAACGCAGGACGCCCGATGCCAGGTCAGTGGCGCACATCCGGGCGGGTGTTCCTGCCGTCACGCCCCGTTTCCGCTCGGAGCCGGAGTGCTCGCACCCCGCGCGAGCTGCCCGAACAACCATTTCGTTATCCGATATTCGAACGAGGTGTCCGTAAATCGGCCGTCGATGTGCGACGCACCTTCAGATCCGACAGACTCGACCCCACCGAAGCTCGACAACCCAAGGGATTGTCGCGCTTGACCTTCATATCGAAAGTGAGTCTGTCGTGCGTCATCGCTTCGCTGCTGTCTCTGCCGCCGCCCTCATGTGCCTGGCCGGCGCCACCGGCATGGCGGAGGCCAAGCCCACCAGCCTGTACGCCCCCTCCGCCATGGTCTTCTCCGTCACCCAGGGGGACGACGCCGCCGCCGGCACCGTCCTGCGTGCCGCCACCCTCAGCTGCATGCCGTCCGCGCAGGGCACCCACCCCGACCCCAAGGCCGCCTGTACGACCCTGAACTCCACCGGCGGCGCCTTCGACAGGCTGCTGGCCGCGCCCGACGTGAACCGCGCGTGCCCGATGCACTACGCGCCCGTGACCGTGACTGCGGACGGCGTCTGGCAGGGCGGCCGGGTCTCCTGGAAGCACACCTTCGCCAACAGCTGCACCATGTCCGCGACCCTGAACGGCAACGCCGTCTTCGCGTTCTGATCCCCGCTCCCGGCCCGACCGCCACGGGCCGGACCCCCCACCGCGCCCACACGCGACCGAGTGGCCGGAGGCGCCCGACGGGCAGACCCTGAAAGGGTGGATACCGCGGGACGCGCGGCTGCGGCCTCCGGCGCGAACGGGTTCCTGGAGAACCCCGTCGTCGGCATGGCCCCGTGGATCGTCTTCTCCCTGCTGGTCGGACCCGGCCGGTTCGAGGTCGCGGTCGGACTGGCCCTGGCGAGTGCCCTGGCCCTGGTCGTCCTCGGCCGCGTCGTCCGCCGCGGCACCTCGTGGAAGCTCCTGGAACTGGCCGACCTGGTCTTCTTCGCCGGCATGGCCGTCGTCGGCGCCCTGGCCGGTCCGGGCACGCTGCGCTGGCTGGAAACGTACGCGGGCGAAGTGTCCAACATCGCGCTGGTCCTGATCGCCTTCGGCTCGATGGCCGTCCGCCTGCCCTTCACCCTCCAGTACGCCCGCGAACAGGTCGACCCCGCGCGCTGGCACAGCCCCGCGTTCCTGCACGCCAACTACATGATCACCGCGGTGTGGGGGCTGGCCTTCCTCGTGGCGGCGGTGGCGGGCGGCTACGGGGACCTGGTGCTGCACAACCCGGACAACATCTGGACGGCCTGGATCATCCAGATCCTCGCCATCGTGGCCGCCCTCCGCTTCACGGGCTGGTACCCGGAGGTGGTCCGCGCCCGCGTCCGGCGCGAGAGCGGACAACCGGTGACGGAGCAACCCCGGCTGGCCGGTCTGCTGCTTCCGCTGGCAGGGCTCCTCGTGCCGATCGGGATAGCGGTGCTGATCTTCACCGACGTGTGGTGGCCGGGCGTCGTCCTGATCGTGGCCGGCGGCTGGCTGACCAAGGCCCTCGGCGACAAGACGTCCCGCTCCGAGGTGACGCCCACAGGCCCCACTGACACCACCGGCACCTCGGGCACCTCAGGCACCTCCGGCCCTGGAAGGCCCGGCGACTGACCGTCAGGTGAAGGGCCTCATGCATCAGGATGTGCGCATGGGTGAGATTTCCGAACTGGTGACGTGCCTCGGACTGGAGCCGCATGTCGAGGGCGGGTGGTTCCGGCGGACCTGGCAGACCGGGCCGGAAGCGGTTCCGCAGGGGTACGCAGGGCCGCGCCCGTTCGCGACCGGCATCTATTTCCTCCTGCACCCCGGCGAGGTCTCCCGCTGGCACCGGGTGCGCTCGGACGAACTGTGGCTGTGGCACCGCGGCGGCCCGCTGACCTTGCGGCTCGGCGGCAGCGGGGCCGCGCCCGACGAGGGGGCGGCCACAGTGGTGGGGCCCGACGTCGAACGGGGGCAGCAGCCGCAGTTCCTCGTACCGGCCGGCGTCTGGCAGAGCGCGGAACCGGCCGGTGACGAGCCGGTCCTCGTGACGTGCGTCGTGGCGCCCGGATTCGATTTCGAGGACTTCGAGATGCTGTGACGGCTCACGGAACGCAGGTCGTCAGGAACGCAGGTCGTTCAAGAACGCACGCCGTTCAAGGGGGTCGGCTTCGGGGCGGGAGGAGCGGACCCAGCGGCCCGAGGTCGAGGTTGAGGTCTTCCAGCGTGTAGCCGTGCTCTGCGCACAGCTCGGCCAGTCGGTCGTGGAGGGCGAGGAGCGTGGCCCCCAGTTCCTCCTCCTGCTCGTCCGTGAGGTCTCCTGCGTCGACCCGGCGCAAGGCCTGGCGCTCGATGAGCTGACGCAGGAGTTCCACCAGAGTGAGGACGAGTTTGAGCAGGTCCTCTTCCACGCTCTCGCGGTCCGTGTACATGCGGTGCGCCGCGCGCGCAGGCCCGTTGCGCGGCGTGGGCGTGGGGGGTGCCTGGACGAGCCGGAACGCCTGCGACATCGAGTCGCCGATGCCCCGCAGGTCGCCGCCCGGATCCTCCCGCCCGGGGTCGCGCTCGGGGCGTTCCTCATCCATGTCGGCCGCTCCTCCGGGTCTCCGGCCCCGCCCGTGCCTCCGCGGCGGGAGTCGTCTCGGAGCTGACGGACACGATGAGGGCGCGCAGCGAAATGCGGACGAGATCGATGTCTGCGATGGACAGCACGATGTCGCCGGTGATGACGACGCCGCCGCTGAGCAGCCGGTCGAGGAGGTCCACCAGCGCCACTTGGCGCCCGGGCAGCGGTTCGCCGCGCTCCGCGAGGGTCATGGGCCGTGCTCCTCGCCCGGGGCCGCGTCCTGGGGCTCGCCGGCCGGCATGGCGAAGGAATAGGGCGCCCAGGGGCCGGTCACCTCGACCCGAACGCCGTCGAAATCGCCTGCCACCTCCTCGATGGCCGCGCGGAACAGGTGCGCATGCTCGTCGGGGACCAGGTATGCGTCGTTCAGGACGTTCTCCGCCGGCCCGGTCAGGGCGCCGCTCTGGGCCGGGTGGCGTACGCGCTGCGTGGCGTAGCGGGAGGCCGTGGCTTCGATCGTCGCGGCGGCCTCCTGCGCGCGTCCGTACATGGCTTCGAGGGCGTTGTGCTGGGCCCTGCGCCGCCGGAGGTACGCCTTTCCGGGGCT
The DNA here is from genome assembly GCF_040612915.1 of Streptomyces sp. NPDC006326. Taxonomy (NCBI): domain Bacteria; kingdom Bacillati; phylum Actinomycetota; class Actinomycetes; order Kitasatosporales; family Streptomycetaceae; genus Streptomyces; species Streptomyces sp. NPDC006326. Next base: position 5,026 of record NZ_JBEXRC010000029.1, read on the forward strand.
CTCGGGCGTGTCGGTTCCGGCTTCGGCGGCGGGTCCGGAATCCGTCGGGGCACCGGCGTGGGCGAGGTAGATCTTCACGCCGAATTCCGTGTGGGCGGTGAGCCGGGCGAGTCGTGCGGCGAGCACCGGCTGCTGCTCGGCGAGGGCCCGGCGGGCGCGGTCGTCGTCCTGGTAGACGGTGGCCATGCGCAGCGGGAGGACGGTGGCGTGCGCGGAGAGTGCCTGTACGACGTCGTGGTGGGCCCGCGCGACGTTTTCGAGCCACTCCAGGTCCTCGAAATGGTTCTTGAGCGCGTTCTCGTTGAAGTCGTTCCGCGGTACATGGCTGACGGCGAAGGCCAGGGGCGCCGGTGCGTCGTCGGCGCCGGGTGCGGAGGCTGCGGTGACGAAGTCGACGGGCGAGCCGTAGATCCCGCGAAGGCGCGCCGACACGTCGCGGAGCTCTTCCGTGAGCGGGGCCGCGGCGTAGACGTACGTGAGGGTTCCCTCGGAGGTGTTCATCGTCGGCGCCCCCGTGCGGGCCCGCCGCCCGCACCGCTCTCGGGTTCCTCGTCGGTCGTGCCCGGGGGGAATTCCGTTCCGTCGAGCCGTTCGCGGCGCAGGGCCTCCAGTTCGGCGCGCAGGCGGCGGTTCTCCTGCTCCAGGGGGCTGCCGGTGTGCCGGGAGGAGAGCGAGGGGTCGTGTTCCCACCAGTCGATGCCCATCTCTTTCGCCTTGTCCACGGAGGCGACCAGGATCCGGAGCTTGATCGTCAACAGTTCGATGTCGAGCAGGTTGATGCGGATGTCACCGGCGATGACGATCCCCTTGTCCAGGACCCTCTCCAGGATGTCGGCGAGGCTGGAGGTGCTCTGCCCGTACGGCATGGGGGCGGCGCGGGAGGGAACGGATCCGAGTCGGCCGGGTAGGGGCTCAGACACGATGACGGCCTCGCTTCCCCCGTCAGGGACGTTGCTCGCGGAACTCTGCGATCTCGGTCAGCCGGTCGATGAGCTCGTCCTCCCTGCGGTCGAACGTGTCCTGGTCGATCTCGCCGCGCAGCAGGCGCTGCTCCAGGTCGGCGAGCTCGCGCCATACGGGCGCCGGGTCGTAGTACTCGTCCTCAGCCTTCTCCGCGACCCGCTGGGCGGCCCATACGACGGCGCGCACGGGTGCGACGGGGAGGGTGAGCAGATGTGTCAGCAGGCCCATGGTCCGTGTCCTCCTCTGGCAGGTGTGCGGGGAGCGTCCCGGGTGCGGGGGCGTCCCTCGGGTGCAGGGGCACCGGTGGTCACTAGACGAAGCTGTACGGGGGCAGGGGTCCGGTGAGCCGGAAGTCGACGCCGCCTTCGATCTGGCGGGCGAGGCTGGCGTGCGCCGCCAGGAAGTCGTCCTTGCTCTCGTGCGGCACCAGCAGCGAAAGGTTGAGGAAATCGGGGCTGGAAGGCGGACGGGTGACGTGCTCGCGGGCGTAGGGCAGCAGCGCCTGGACCAGGCCCGCGGCCAGCGTGTCCTGGCGTTCCTGCACTTCCCGCGCGACCATTTCGCCCAGGGCGAGGGGTAGCTGCGGATCCTGGTCGCCGCCCCGGATCCGTTCGTTGAGTGCCCTCGCGTCGGGGGAATCCTGCAGGATCTGGCGCAGCAGCTCTTCCTCGTCCTCCTGGGACGCCCTCACGTGGTACTCCGCACAGCCGTCGAGTCGCCGGAGAGTGGCCAGGTAGCCGTCGGCGTTGTCTTCGAGGGCCTGCTGCACCACGGCGTCGTCGGTGGCCACATAGCCGAACTGGAGCGGCAGGACCACCGCGTCCGCCATGAGGCGCTGCTGCACCTCCTGGTGCACCTGGAGGTCCCTGCGCTTGGGTTTGACCTCTTCGGAGACGTCGCTGACCACTGCGGACAGGGGTCCGGCGGTGACGGTGCGCACGGGCGAGGGCTCGGAACCCACGCCGGTCAGACCGTCGAGGCGGTGGGGGTGGTCCTTGCCGGTGATCGCATACACGTAAAGCGCCATCGGTTACTCCTTTTCCCGGCGTACCGGCCGCCGGGCGGGACGCCGCCGCCTGGGCGCGGCCTCGTCTTCGGTTTCCTCCTCTTCCGGTTCCTCCGCCTTGGAGGAGCGGCCGGTCAGGGATTCGGTCACGGCGTCGACCGCCCCGCTCAACGCCCCCTTGGACTTGCCGCGGGCCCCGCCTTCCATCATGTTCCCGACGACTTCGGGCAGCTGGGCGGGAGCCTTGCGGCCCGCTTCGAGGTCGAGTCGGTTGCATGCTTCGGCGAAACGCAGGTAGGTGTCGACGCTGGCCACCACGATCCGGGCGTCGATCTTGATGAGCTCGATGCCCACCAGTGAGACGCGCACGAAGACGTCGATGACCAGCCCACGGTCGAGAATGAGCTCCAGGACGTCGTACAGGGTGCCCGTGCCGCCTCCTCCGCCCCTGCTCACGCTGCTGCCGCTCTGCGGCACCATGGTCATGACGCCTCCTTTCCCGGCGGGCCTGTCTTCAGGTCGGCCGGTCGATCATGCCTCGGCTGTAACGGCGGGTCCGTTCGTAGGAGACCAGTCGGCCGTCCGGATCCAGGGCGACCTTGTAGCTGGCCATCACGCTGGTCGTGTCGGGAATGCGTTCGAGTTCCACCACCTCCACCTGGGCCTCCCAGCCGTCCTCCGTCGGCTTGAGGGAGGAGACGGAGTCGGGAGCCCGACCCAGCAGGTACGCCAGCTGCCCGGCTGCGGAGCGCATCGCCGAAGCCGCGTCGGGGACCCCGTCGGATTGCCGTCTGGCGGGAGCGCGGCGGACGGGCGGCCTGTCCGGTTCCTCGGCGTCGTCGGCCGGGCGGCGGACTCTACGCGGACGTGTCGGTTCTCCTGCGGCCATAGGTCACTCCACTGGGGGAACACCACTTGCCGAAACTACAATGTCATCATATATGGAGGTATGTCCCGTATCGGGGGTAGGCGGCTTACGGACCGCCTGAGCGGGGCCGTCTCCCGGCCGGTACGCAGCACAGCCGGGCACATCCGCGGACCCAGACGGCTTTCTGGGCGGCGACGACAACCCGCAAGCGCCCTGGTGAAGGGACAGCAGCTCATGCAGGACACGACCAAAATCGCGCTCGCGGCCGCCGTGGCCGGGGGCTATGTACTGGGACGCGCGAAGAAGGGCCGCCTCGCGTTCACGGCGGCGACCTATCTCGCCGGCCGCCGTTTCGGTCTTGAACCGGGCCAGCTCATGACGCAGGGTCTGGGCAAGCTCAAGGAGATGCCGCAGTTCGCCGAACTCGGTGACCAGCTTCGGGGCGAGGCCCTTGACGCGGGCAAGAGGGCGCTGGGAGCCGCCGCCAACCGCAAGCTCGCCGACTTCGCCGATTCCCTCCACCAGCGGACGCTCGAACTCACCAGCGCCGGCGGCAAGGGAGCCGAAGAAGAGCCCTACGAGGACGAGTACGAGGAAGAGGGCGAGGACGAGGGCAAGGAGGGCTACGCAGAGCCGGAGGCCGAAGAGGAAGAAGAAGAGGAGGAGGAAGAGGAGGAGGAGCCGGAGGAAGAGGAGGAGCCGGAGGAAGGCGAGGAAGACGAGCAGGAAGCGGAGGAGGCCTACGAGCCGGAGCCCGAGGAGGAGGAAGAGGAAGAGGAAGAAGAGCCGGAAGAAGAACCGCCGCCGCGAACGCGCGGCCGACCGCCGACACGGGCCCGCACCGCCGCCAGGCCGCCCGCCCGTAAGACGCCGCGACGACGACCGGGCGCATCGGAACCGTCGGCTCCCGCGAGGAAGACCGCGGCCAAGAAGACCGCCACAAAGAAGACCGCTGCGAAGAAGACGGCCGCCAAGAAGACGGCAGGACGATCCGCAGCCGCCAAGAAGACGGCCCCGTCCAAGACGGCTGCCAAGAAGACGGCCAAGACCGCACCGGCGAAGAAGGCTGCATCGCGCGGTCCCGCACGCAAGACGGCGGCGAAGAAGACCGCGGCGCGCACACCGGCACGCAAGACTGCGGCGAAGAAGACCGCGGCCAAGAAAACGGCAACTCGCAAGCCGTCCACGCGGAGGTAGGTCATGGCACAGTCCGACCGCGCCAACGCGCAGGAATCCAAGTCGGGGCTGGACCAGCTGTTCCAAGAGCTGTCCGCATTTCTGGGCGCCCAAGCCGAACAGCTCGCCGACAAGGCCTCGGAGAAGCTGGGGGACGTCACCGACCAGCTCCAGGACGTGGCCCAAGGCAGCGGGAAGCTCTCCGACGTCGCCGGCATCGGAGGCCGGCTGCTGCAGGGCGATTCGCCCCTGAAGGCCGTGGTGGGGCAGGGCATCGGCGGCCTGAAGGACAAGGTGACCGACGCCGCCTCCCAGATGTTCGGCAAGGGCAAGAAGGGCCGCAAGGGCGGCGGCAAGGTCATCAACATCATCGAGTTCATCGACGTGGGTCTGCCGCTGCGCACCGTGTACGACCACTGGACGCAGTACGAGGACTTCAGCGGCTTCGCCAAGGGGGTGCGCGACGTCTCGCGCAACGACGACACCACCAGCGACTGGAAGGTGAAGGTCGGCCCGTCGACCCGCTCGTACAAGGCCACCGTCCAGGAGCAGGTTCCCGACGAGCGGATCGTGTGGACCTCCGAAGGTGCGAAAGGAACCACGCGCGGCTGCGTGAGCTTCCACGAACTCGCCCCGTCGCTGACCCGGATCGTCGTCGTGGTCGAGTACTACCCCTCCGGCCTCTTCGAGAAGACCGGCAACATCTGGCGCGCTCAGGGCCGCCGCCTGCGCCTGGACCTCAAACACTTCCTGCGGCACGTCTCCCTCACCACCGACGAGCCGGAAGGCTGGCGCGGCGAGATCCGCGACGGCGAGGTGGTCCGCACGCACGAGGAGGCTCTGGAAGAGGAAGGCGAGGGCGAGGAGGAAGGCGAAGGCGAGGACGAGTACGAGGACGAGTACGAAGAAGGCGGGGAAGGGGACGGCGCCGAAGAAGACGAGGAAGAAGCCGAGGAGGACGAGGAGGAACCCGAGGACGAGTACGCCGATGAGGAGGAGTACGAAGACGAGGACGAGGCCCCCGACGAGGAGGAGGCCGAGGACGAGGAGGACGAGGACGAAGCCGAGGAAGAGTACCGACCCCGACGGAGGCAGCGGCAGAGGCAGTAGACGGCAGCTTCCACGCCGTCGAAACGTGGCGAAGGGCCGACGGGAACGTCGGCCCTTCGCACGGAGGTGGCACAGCGCGCCGCGCGCTGTGGGGGGCGCAGCGTCGAATACCGGCCGAACGTGTCGCCGGAGCAGCGGATCGACGGCCCGCGCGCTACCCTCCCGCGCATGATTGGCATGGACATGATGCGATGGTGGTCGCCTGCACCCCGGACCACCGCCTGCGCACCCCTGAGACGAACCGGCCGGCACGCCTTCCTGTGCGTCCTCCTCCTGACCCTCCTGGGCACCGCGGCCACCTCGGCGGCCTCGGCCGGGGCCCGGGCGCCCTCACCCGTCACGGTCTCCGCCGGCACGCGCCCGACCGCCGCGGCAACCGCCCGGTGGGGCGCCCGCCGCCTCGACGAGGTCGCGTTCCTGACCACTCACAACGCCTTCACCAACTATGAGGACTCCCGCTGGAGTTCGGTGAACCAGGCCGAGTCGGTACGGGCACAGCTCGACAACGGCGTACGGGGCCTGAGCCTGGACACGCACTGGTACGAGCGCAGCACATGGCTGTGCGTCATCAGCTTCGGCAGCGACTGCTACCCGAGCGACGTCTACCTGTGCCACGGCGACTGCAAAACCTTCGCCGGAGCGACGTACGCCCTGCCGCGGCAGTCCTTCCAGGGCACGATGCAGACGGTGGTGGACTTCCTCGCCGCCCACCCCGAGGAGGTGGTGACCGTCTTCCTGGAGGACTACGTCAGCGCCGAGCAGCTGCAACAGTCCCTCGGGCGGGTCAGGGGGCTGCCCGAGCTGCTGTTCCGGGCCGACGAGTGGGGTGTCCGGCAGAACGGATGGCCGAAGGTGGCCGACCTCGTCACCGCCGGCAAACGCCTGCTGATCTTCTCCGACCGCTCCGACCGCGAGCACCTGGGCGTCATGTACGACAAGGCGTGGACGGTGAGCAACTACTGGAGCCTCGGCGACCTGGGCAACGACCTCGCGTGCGTCAGCCGCTGGTCCGATCTTCCCCTGGACCGCCAGGAGCCCGGATTCCGCAGGCTGTTCACGATGAGCCACCACCGCAACGTGCCCACCGTCCTGACGGCGTCCCTGGACAACGGCACCAAGCTGCGCAACCGGATCGCCGAGCAGTGCCGGACCGCGGCAGGGGGCCGCACCCCGAACTACGTCTCCGTCGACTTCCACCGTCTGTCGGACGGCAGCGGCCACACCCCCGCCTCGATCGTCGCGGAGCTCAACGCGGGCCCTTGAGCGAAGAGCGGCGGTCAGGCGCCGGGTAGGTGCCCGAGGGCTTCGCGGAGGACCGTGGGGGCGTGGTGGTCGAGGGTCGTGCCGAGGTGGCGCGGCCGGGCACGTCGTTCCGGGTCGCCTCGCTCGACCAGTGCCTTGACCCACTCTCTCTTTTCGCGAAGCCCGGTATCGGGCCGGCTCGGCGTGGCCGCGCCTGCCTCCGACGAGCAGGTCCGTTGCGCTGCGCGTGCAGGCGTCAGGCCGGTCGGAAGCGTACGAAGTCGACCTCGTCGGCGTTGGTGGCGAACTCGACACGCCAGTGGCCGGGCCCGAGCGTGATGACGCCCACGCCGTCGTCGGCCGGGATCCGTTCCGGATCGCCGGCGCCTGCGAAGGCCGAGTCGAACATGAAGAGCCGGCCATCGACCAGCGAGATGACCTCGGTCCCCACGGAGCGCCAGCTCTCCGCGGAGACCCTCCGGGGATCGTCGTCGGCTTCGTACTCCGACGAGCGGACCAGGGTCCCGCCTTCGCCGTCCGCCTCGAACCGCGTAGGGACCTCGCCGTCGAGCACGAGCACCGGCTGCTCCTGTACCTCGACCCATCCGAAGCCCCCGAACGGCGTCGGCTCCGAAACGGCCGGACAGCACGCCCGGTCGTAGTCACATTCCGGGCCGCCCGGCGCACCCCAGGTCCACCCCTCCGGAACTTCGACGCCCGAGGGAGGCAGCGTTCCCCGCCAGTGTGCGGCAGCCTCCGCCGGGACCACGACGATCGGGCCGCCACCCGAGGTCGTCCACGGCCGGCCGTATTCGTCTACGTTCGTCGTCCCCACCTGAGCACTCCCCGTGCAATCCGTGTCCACCGCATGCCGTCACGCGGCCGCCACCATTCTTTCCCGTGGTGGAGCGCGTACGGCCACCGCCGCCTCAGCCGGTGGCCGTGCCGAACCACCTGGGCAGGCGACGCAGCAGATCCTGCTGGTCCTCGCCGGCCCACGCCACGTGCCCGTCCGGCCGCAGCAGCACCGCGGGCACGTCCAGTTCCGCGCTGACGTCGACGACGTGGTCGACCCGGTCGGCCCAGCCCGCCACCGACAGCCGGCCGGTCTGGTCGAGCAGCAGTCCGCGGCCGCCGTGCATCAGCGCGTAGAGGCTTCCCCGCTTCAGCTTCAGGTCCCGCATGCGCCGGCCGAGCAGGTCGTGCCCCTCGCCGAGGTCGTAGCGGACCCCGATCGCAGTGATCTTCTCGATGAGGTACTGGTTCACCTCCTCGAAGGCCACCAGCTCCGCCATCAGCCGGCGTACCGCCAGGGCACCCGGCCGGGGGGACATCAGCTCGGTCTGCGCGCGGGTGTTGTCCAGTACGTCGGCGGCCACCGGGTGGCGTTCGGCGTGATAGCTGTCGAGCAGCCCCTCCGGCGCCCAGCCGCCCACTTCGGCGGCCAGTTTCCAGCCGAGATTGAAGGCGTCCTGGATGCCGAGGTTGAGTCCCTGCCCGCCGGTCGGCGGGTGGATGTGCGCCGCATCGCCGGCCAGCAGGACGCGGCCGGTCCGGTAGCGCTCGGCCAGCCGGGTGGCGTCGCCGAAGCGGGAGAGCCAGCGCGGTGAGTGCGCGCCGAAGTCGGTGCCGGCGAACACCCGCAGCTGCTGCTTGAACTCCTCCAGGGTCGGGGCGGCCGTGCGGTCCTCGGCCACTCCTTGCGCGGGCACGACGATGCGGTACACCCCTTCGTTGCCGTCCACATCGGGAATGGCCCCGAACCACAGCTGAGACTTGCGGACTTCCGTGACGACGGCGCTCACCGTGGCCGGATCCTCGGTCAGCTCCATGTCGCCCAGCAGCGTCTCGATCGTGGCGGGTTCGCCGGGGAAGCCGACGCCGAGCAGCTTGCGCACGGTGCTGCGGCCGCCGTCGCAGCCGACGAGGTAGCGCGAGCGCAGCTGCGTGCCGTCGGCCAGCCCGACGGTCACACCGTGGTCGTCCTGGCTCAGCCCGACCAGTGCGCAGCCGCGCCGGATCTCGGCGCCGAGTTCGGTGGCGCGTTCGGTGAGCAGGCGTTCGGTGACGGTTTGCGGGATGGCGAGCACGTACGAATGCGTCGTGTCGAGCCGGTCCGGCCACGAGGTGCCGAGGCCCGCGAAGAAGCCGCCGACCCGGAACTGCTCACCGAGCGGAAGGAACCGCTCCAGCAGGCCGCGCTGGTCCATCACCTCGACGCTGCGGGCGTGCAGACCGCGCGCACGGGACTGCCTGGGCGGCTCCGTCTCCTTCTCCAGCACGAGCACGCGGACACCGTGCAGCCGCAACTCGGCGGCCAGCATCAGACCGGTCGGTCCACCGCCGGCAACGATGACGTCAATCATCAAATCCCCCATTCCGCGGACAAAGCCCATGCACTCCGCGAATCACTGATATCCGCAGGTTCCGGCTTCGGTGGGAGATTCTGCAGTACGACCGGGGCCTTGCCGCAAGGCCCCCCGTGCGCTATATGTTGAGTGTGGCAAGGAGTGGGCAATCTCCTTGCCATTGTCTTTTTCCGTCCGTCGCGGACGGACAAGCCCCTTCTCTTCCGTGGCATTCCTTCCACGGCACGGTCTCGCGTACGGCGAGCTGGCGGTCCCGGTCCTCGGACGCCGGAGGAGCACTTCCAGGTGCAGCCCCGTCAGGCGTTCGCCACACTGATCGGGAAGCACGGCACCGTACCGGAGGCGCGGCCTGGGCGATGCCGCACACGTTGCGGTCCATCGAGCTCACCCCGACGAGACGAGCACGGAGCCGGAGATGATCGAAGTTCCCCTGTCCGTGCGTCCCGTCGGAACGGCGCGGCCGGTTGGCCGTGCGGTGCGGGTATCCCGCCGATGATCGACATGGTTCCCGGACGTGCACGGGCGCAACCCGCCCTGCCATGGCGCCCCGGCTGGCGCCACCGACTGCTGCCTCCGGCCGTCGCATGGCTGGTCACGAACCTCATCACCTGGCTGGTCGCGGGCGCGTCCGTGACCGGCGACGGATCCGCCGTCTCCTATTGGTCCACGGACGGCCGCCGCCGCTGGGATTCCGAGCACTACTTGTCCATCGCCGAGCGCGGCTACGAGATGTTCCGGTGCCGGGACCGTTACGCGAACTTTCCCGATGTCGTGTGTGGAAATGTCGCCTGGTTTCCCGGCTACCCCATGTCGGTCCGGGCGCTCTCCGCCACCGGGCTCTCCTACGAGGTGTCCGCTGTCGTCGTCACCGAGGTGTCGCTGTTCGGCATGTTCGCGGTGCTGTGGGGGCTGCTCGGCGCCCGCCTCACCTGGGCGACCGGCCTCACTCTCGCCCTGGCCACGGTCTTCCCGGGCGGCGTCTATTTCCATGCGATGTTCCCGATCGCCCTCGGAACGCTGGCGTTGCTCGTCTGTATCGCCGGGGTGAAGCGCGGTTCCTGGGGCATTGCCGCTGCCGGTGGTTTCGTGGCGGCCGCCTGTCATCTGGTCGGCGCGGCTGCCGTCGGCATGCTGCTGTTGAGCCCGTTCTTCGCGTGGCGAAGCGACACGCGGCCGGTACGTGTCGCAAAGGCGGGTTCGGCTGCGGCGCTCGCGGGCTGCGGGGTGCTCTGGGCCAAGTGGCTGATGTGGCAGGCGACGGGCCGCTGGGACGCGTACGAGACGATCCAGAGGTCCAGCTACAAACAAGGCGGCCTGCGCCAGCCCTTCACCGAGATGAGGAAGGCCTACGATTTTCCGTTCAGCGCCTGGTACACACCCGAGGGGCACCTGCCGTGGCTGGTGGAACACGGTCTCTCCGCGCACCGGACCCAGCTCTGGCTGAACATCGCCTTCGTGGTGCTCATCGTGGCGACGGCCGCGGTTCGACTCGCCCGGAACCGCCGGCTCGCCACCGAGGAGTGGGCCGCATTGGTCCTGACGGTGGCGATCTTCTGGCTGCCGTTCTTCGCCGGCGCGGAGATGTCGTGGTACCGCAACCATGCACAGATGTTCGTCGGGGCCGTCCTGGTCAGGTACATGGCCCGATGGGTTCAGGTAGCGCTGCTGGCCCTTTGCCTGGTCCAGTACGCCCTGCTGGGGGCCATGTTCTTCGCCGGGGTGCTGGTGTAGCCGCGGGGGCGCGCAGCGGCGTGTGGACCGGTTCACGAGGCCTTCGATGCCTTCGAGGCCTTCGATGCCTTCGAGTGGACCTCGTTCAGCCGCCAGAAGAGGCGGTTGTCCATGCATGCGGTCAGGTACGGAACTCCCTCTGTACGACCTGAACCGCGGGCATCTCCGAGCATGCGCACGGCGAGGCTCCGATGGGTGGACTTCCAGCGCTGACTGCATCCGGGGGGCGGTCGGCAGGCCACACGCCGTCTCGAACCGCTTGTACTGCTCGGACTGGATGGCGCCGGCTCCCTGGGTGAACTGTCGGAAGGTGGAGAATTGCTCCGCGCGCATCGTGGCGACCATCCGGAAGAGTGCTGCGGAACGCCCGAACCTTGCGGTCGCACGGTCCACACGCTCCACGAAGGATTCGATGCGCCGCTCACGCAAGGCCCTGACGGATTCCTTGATGTCCGTCGAGATCGCGGTGAAATCATTTCATGAGCCCGAAGGGCTCGGATGAAGAAGTACTCGTCATGCACGACGTACACCGGCTGGACGGATACGTCGAACCAATGGCCGGCGTCCGTCGCCGGAGGCCGGGGCAGGCGGGCGAGAAGGTCTTCGTTTCCACGATTCGGCCGTCTCGGCCACTCGGGCCGGCAGGTCGTGGGCATCCGAGGGGCCGAGCCGGCCGCCCACGAACCGCAGGGCGTGACGCAGCCGCTTGCGCAGGATCGCCGGGTCCGGCCGGCCAGCCCCGAATGCCGTTCCTCCAGCAGGAGCTCCAGCAACGGCAGCGCGAGATAGCTCCGGTTCCAGAAGCGCCCTTCGTGCTTGTCCAACGTGCAGTCGAGGAACGCTTCGAGGAACGGCCGGTCCACGGTGTGGAGGTCACGGACGTCGCGCATCTGGTCAAGTGTCCTCGGCGGCAGGAAATGATTCCCCCTGCGCCGGACCTGTTCCGTGAGGGCACGCGCCAAGGAGATTCCGTCGAGGTCGGCCGGTATGTTCACGCCGGTCGCCCAGCGCTTCACTTCCTGGAATCCGGCCGCGCGGGGACCGCATGGGGGGCGAGTCGGAAATTCGAGGTTCTTTTCGGCGTTTATTCCACGGCATCCCTCTCCGGCGGCCGCCCGAAAGCATCCACCCTTTCGACAGTCAGTCGGCATGCGAATCGAGCGGATCCGGCGGGGGCCCATCCGGCGGGTGTGCTCTTCCGCGCAGGCCGGACCGACGTGGCACTGGCGATTCCGGCAGGAAGAGCAGACCCGGCAGCGGGCCGAGGGGGCTACCAGGACCGCCCCTCCGGCAGGTGGCTCAGGCCGGGTGCGGACAGGTGCAGCACCTCGTAATGCTCGGTGGCCGACGCGTCCGGTGCGGCGGTGTCCTTCCAGAGGACGAACCGCATCAGCTGCCAGTGGTGCGGGTCGACCGCGAGGGCTGCGGTGTGGACGTCGGCGTGGCGGGCGAGCTCGCGTAGCTCTTCGGCCTCCCGCTCGATCCGGGCGGTCAGCTCCAGGCCGGTGGGGTCGGAGCCGGAGTCGTCGGGGAGCGGGGTGAGGCGGCGCGAGGCGGCCCGGGGGGCCGTCGTACGGGCGGGGCCGGCGTGGCAGGCGATGCCGGTCCAGTGCCGCGTGACCGGGCGCCCGAAGTCCCGGATGATGTTCTGGAATCCGCCGCCGCCGACGAGGAACCGGGCCATCGCACCGGTGTCGTTCCACAGGTAGAAGGGCGCGTACTGGTTGACCGGCGAGCCGTTGACGCCGCGTTCACGGATGACGTACGCCTTGAGGCCCAGCCCGGCGCGCCCGTCGAGGACGTGGCCGCCCTCGGTCACGCGCTTGCGGATGATCTGCATGTCGTAGTCGGCGGGCAGGGTGATCTCGTACTGCTTGGCGTACACGAAGGTGCTGCCTTTCGCGGTGGACGGTCAGGGGGTCGGCGGGCGGCCGTCGGCTGTGGAGGCGGGCTCGGTCACCGGGTGCCGTGTGCGGTCAGCAGGGCGAGTACGCCGGTGACGGCCTGGTCGAACGGCGTCACGGAGTCGGCGGCGCGGGCCAGGACGTAGCCGCCCTGGAGGACCGCGACGACCGTCGCGGCGGCGGCCTGCGGGTCCAGCCCGGGTCCCAGTTCGCCGCGTTCGCGGCCCTCGGCCAGGACCTCCGCGAGGCGCTCGCGCAGCCAGGCGAGGGTGTCGTCGACCGGGGCCCGGAGCGCCGGATCGGCGATGACGTCCGGGTCCTGGGTGAGGCGTCCGATCGGGCAGCCCTTGAGGACGTCCCGCTCCCGGCGGAGGTACGCGGTGATGCGGTCCAGGGCGGTACCCGGCGCGGCGAGCTGTTCCTCGGCCTTGGCGCGCATCTCCTCGGCGGTGCGGTGGATCGCGGCGAGTGCCAGGTCCGGCTTGCCGGCGAAGTGGTGGTACATGCTGCCCTGCCCGGCGCCGGCCCGCTGCTGGATCGCTTTGGGGCTGGTGCCGGTGTACCCGCGCTCCCACAGCAGTTCGCGGGTGCTTTCGATGAGGCGTTCGGCAGTGCTCATGCGAGGAGTGTACATACCAGTAGGTACAGAGCGACGATCCGCCGAGGCGGTTCGGGGGGACAGCCCCGGCCTCCACGGCCCGGGGCTGCCCGGTGGTCGACGGTCGTTGACGGTGGTCGACCGTTGTTGACGGGGGGTCAGGGGTTGGGGCACACCTGCCAGGCGAGGTGGTAGAGGGTGCTGACGCTGGTGTCGGTGGAGTCCATCGTCATGAAGCTGGTCACGGCCTGCGGGTTGGATGTGCCGGCATTGACCCGCAGTTCGGTGTTGATGTTGAAGTTGCGCTTTTCGCCGCACGGCGCCCAGACGAGATCCGCGTACTCGGTCTTGTCGGTCGCCTGCCAGTTGTCATTGTGCGGGCCGTTGAACTGGTGGGTGCGCTGGGTGGTCTGGGGCATTCCCTGGAAGTAGTAGTTCGCCCGCTCCTGCCCCCACGCACCCGGCTGCAGAAATGCGAATCCACGGTAATCCGCCTGGACGATCGCGTAGGTGAATCCCGAAGGAACGTGAACGCGCAGATTGAGCTGGCAGTTCTTGCGGAATGAGGTCGGCGGCGCACCGGGTCCGACCTGCGCGAGGTACTCACTGTAGGTGACGGTGAAGGCGGTGTTGTCGGGCGCGACCGCGACTTGGGCGGTGTCCTCGCGGCAGCCGGATCCGTTCACCGTGGCGAGCTCGATCACGATCTTGTCGGGGGGTGCGGTGATCTGCGGGGTGTGGCCCGTGGCTGCGGCTCCCGGGGTCGCCGTCGCGATCAGTGCGGCGGCTGCGGCGCCGGTGAAGAGGGTGCGGGACAGGGAAGGGGACATCGTTGTCGCTCCTGACCGTGGTGGGTGGTTCCTGCGCTCACGCCGTCTCAGGCCCCGGGACATTCCTTCCAGGCGAAGTGGTAGACGGTGCTGACGCTTCCGTCGGTGGAGTCCATGCTCATGAAGCTCAGGGCCTGTGGGCTGGAGGTTCCCGCGTAGACGCGCAGCTCGCTGTTGACGTTGAGGTTCCGCTCCTCGCCGCAGGGCGCCCAGACCAGGTCGGCGTACTCGGTCTGGTCACTGGCTTGCCAGTTGTCGGAGTACGGGCCGTTGAACTGGTGGGTCGTGCGGGCCGTCTGCGCCATGCCCTGGAAGTAGTAGTTGGCGCGCTCCTGGCCGTACGCCCCGCGCTGGAGGTGGGCGAATCCGCGGTAGTCGGCGCGGGCGATGGCGTACGTGAAGCCCTGCGGCACGTGGATCTGCAGGGCGAGCTGGCAGTTCTTGCGGAAGTCGGTCCCGCTGGAGCCGGCGCCCGCCTGGGCGAGGTAGTTGCTGTACGTGACGGTGAAGGCGGTGTTGTCGGAGGCGGCCGCGACGCTCGCGGTGCCCTGCGGGCACCCCGAACCGTTGACGCCGACCACGTCGACCGTGATTCTCCCGGGCGGATAAGTCGCCGTATCGGCCTGCGCGGGCAAGGCCAATGCGGACAACACCGCAACCGCCGCGCCGACGGTCAGTTTGCGCAGCACCATGCGTTTCTCCATTCAATCGGAGTCGCCGCGAATTTCGGCATGCACATGCCACCACGCGCTGCACGGCCTGAGAAGGCCGCGATACGGCCAACAGCCCGCCGGGGGTACGCGCTGGCCGAATTCCGCACAACGGAAACGGGCCGGCCTCCGAAGAGGCCGGCCCGCCGTGGCGGTGCGGGAGGGGAGGCCGACAGGGCCCGTGAAGTCCGGGAACGCACGGCCGGGCGGGGAGCGGCCGCGGCCTACGGCGCCGGCTCTCACGCCTGCGAGGCCCTGCCTCCGCCACTCGATACGGTCAGTGCAAGGCACTGCGACTGGCCGAAGCGGCGTCTGCGGGCCCGGCCCGGCGGGGCGCCGGGCGTCGGTGGATCAGCAGAGCGGGCAGGCGTCGCGGATCACGCGCCAGGTGAAGACGGTGCTGCCCGAAGCGCCGGTCGCGTCCTTGGCGACGACGGTCACGGTCCGGCTGCCACTGCCGCGCAGGAGACCGGTGATGAGCCCGGTCGAGGAGTTGATCGTGGCGCCCACCGGCAGGTTGACGGCCGACCAGGTGTACGGCTTCACGCCCCCGGTGGCTGACATCTGGAGGTAGGCGGAGTCGTACTGGAGGCTGACCTGGGTGCCGGGATTCGCCACCACCGGGGCGGCAGCCACCTCCCGGACCGCCGGGGCGCCGGGCTGGGCGGCGGCGGCCGCGACACCCTGACCCATCGGCACGGTCAACAGGGCCGCAAGGCCGAGGGTGAGCGCGGCCAGACGGCGCGGGATACGCAGGGATGTGCTCAACGGAACCTCCGAACTCGTCGGGAGACGGCGCCGTTCCGGAATGGGTTCCGGACGCCACCACTCCCCCGTACCGGGTAAGTGTGTTCGAGGTGCGATGGGGCGTCGGAATCATAGGGTGACGCCGAGCGCGGGGTCGACGCCGTCCAGCCGGACCGAGACGTTCAGACCCGCCGGGGGCCGCGCGTGAACCAATGGCCTTCCGAGCGCGGGCGCGTCGGGCCCAGGTGTTGAACGCGTTCAGGCGCGGCGTCGGCGGGAAGGTCTGCGTCACACTTCGTTGATGGTCGTACTGCCCCCGCTGCTCTGTCAGTGCAGGCCGCTGTAGGCGGCCATCACGATCTCCATGCCTCGGTTGTCCTCCTGCCGGTCCCGGTCGATCATCTGGTTCATGACATAGGCGACCGTCATGCGTGAATCGGGATCGTTCACGACCAGCGAGCCGCCCCAGCCGCCCCAGCCGAAGGTGTTGCCGAACTTACCGAAGCCCGCGGTCCAGGACATCGGGGTCCCCAGCACGCGGTCGTCACCGCGGAACACTTCCTGCCACGCGGGCTCGCAACCCTGGGGGGACAGCAGTCGCACGCCGCCGGCCGAACCCCGGTTCGCCAGTACCGACTGGACAAGGGCGACAGAGCGAGCGTTGCCGAAGCCGTTCACCGCCGGGTTCTGCGTACGGCGCCAGGGCACGGAGTTGGCGTCCTTGACCCGGATCGCGGCGCCGGTGCTCTCCCGGCGTGTGCCATCCGGTCTCAGTGGTGCGCTGGCGGCGTACTCGTCGGTCAGTGACGGCGGTGGGATGAGCGGTGCGACGCGGTGGTCATGCTCGGTGGAGAGCCCGATGTGGAAGTCTGCGCCCAGCGGTGTGGCCACCTCGTCGGCGAAGAACTCGCCAAGACTGCGGCCGGTGATGCGGCGGACGATCTCGCCCACGAGGAAGCCGAAGGTGAGCGCGTGATAGCCGGCGGCTGTCCCCGGCTCCCATTCGGGCGCCTGCGCGGCCAGCCCTGCCGTCACGCCGTCCCAGTCGTAGAGCTCCTCGACCGTCCTCGGCCCGGACAGGTCCGGCAGCCCCGCCGTGTGTGACAACACGTGCCGTACCAGCACGTTCTCCTTACCGGCCGCGGCGAACTCGGGCCAGTAGGCGGCGACCGGCGCAGACAGATCGAGCTCGCCCCGATCGGCCAGTATCAGCGCGCACAGGGCGGTCATGTTCTTGGTCACCGAGTTCACGCCGGTGAGGGTGTCGCGCTCCCAGCTGACGGAGCGGTCCGCATCGGCGTACCCGCCCCAGATGTCGACCACCGGCTCGCCGTCGATGGAGACGGCCGCCGAAGCACCCACGTCGTCCTTGCCGAGCGAAGCTGCGAGGGCCGCACGGACTGCGGCAAACCGCGGATCACAAAATCCCTTGATGTCTGTCATGGGCGTAAGCCTCAGGTGCGCCCATGACTTCCTGCCCGACAATGTCCGCACTGGTTTTGTCGGGCGGGGCGCGATCACATCTTCTCTGCTCCAGCGAGGCGGTCTGACGGCGAGACACAAGAAAGAAGGACGGAGAGCATGCTGGAGCGGATGAATCAGGCGCTGGACCACCTGGACGCCTGCCTCGACGGTGACGTCGACATGGCCGAGGTGGCCCGGATCGCCGCGGTGTCGGAGTACCACTTCCGGCGGCTGTTCTCCGCGCTCGCCGGGATGCCGCTCCCGGTGTACGTGCGGCGCCGACGGATGACGCTCGCCGGGGCCGAGGTGCTGGCCGGGGAGCTGACGCTGCTGGATGTCGCGGTGCGGTACGGGTACGGCTCGGGCGAGGCGTTCGCCCGGGCGTTCCGGTCGGTGCACGGCATCGGGCCGGGCGAGGCGCGGCGTACGGGTGCGGTGCTCACGGCGCAGCCGCGCATGTCCTTCCGTGTCGTCGTCGAAGGAAGCGCGGCCATGCGGTACCGGATCGTGGAGAAGGAATCCTTTCGGATCGTCGGCAGGAAGGGCCGGGTCCCGCTCGTACACGACGGGGTCAACGCGGCCGCTGCGGCGCAGGTGGAGAGCCTGGACGGGCAGGCGATCGTACGGCTGAAGGAGCTGGCCGGCCGTGAGCCGGAGGGGATCCTGTCGGCGGCGGTGTACCTGACAGACAGCCGGGAAGAGGGCGCCGAGGTCGACTACTGGATCGGCGTGGTGACGGGCCCCGAGGCGGCCGCCGAGGAGTTGGACGCCCTTGACGTGCCGGCCGGGACCTGGGCGGTCTTCGACAACCGCGGGCCCTATCCGAGCGCCCTCCAGCAGCTGTGGCGAGATGTGTTCACGCAGTGGTTCCCCTCGAACCCGTACGTGAGCCGGCAAGGTCCGGAGCTCTTGCGGACGCGGCCGGTGGAGATCGGCGCGGAGACCGACTCCCAGCTGTGGATCCCGGTCGAGCGGGGCAGCGGGGGCCCTGGGGTGTGATCACTGGGCCTGTCCCCCGCGTCCAGCCGTAAAACTGCTGGTCGAGCCCGAGCGCGCGACGGCGCTGCTGCGGCGGGGCGGCCAGGGTGGAGGTGGTGCCGGCGCGTGTGGCGAAGCAGGTGGCAAGACCGGTCAGGAATCGAGAAGCCCCGGCGACGGTGCAGCCCCTAGCGTGATGGTCATGGCAATCACCACTTCCACCGCAGCCCACACGTCCCTCGCGTCCGTCACCCTTGAGGTGGCCGATCCTGAGGCCGCCCGCCGCTTCTACACCGCCTTCGGTGTGGACGCGTACGTACGCCTGCGGGCCTCCGAGGCCCGTTCCACCGGTTTCCGCGGCTTCACCCTGGCGCTGACGGTGTCCGGGCCCGCCACCGTCGACGGCTTCGTCGCAGCCGCCGTGGACGCCGGCGCCACCGTGCTGAAGCCCGCCGCGAAGTCGCTGTGGGGTTACGGCGGCGTCATCCAGGCCCCGGACGGGACGATCTGGAAGATCGCGACCTCGGCGAAGAAGGACACCGGCCCCGCCACGCGTGAGATCGACGAGTTCGTCCTCCTGCTCGGCGTCGAGAACGTGAAGGCCACCAAGCAGTTCTACGTCGGCAGGGGACTGGCCGTGGCCAAGAGCTTCGGCGGCAAGTACGCCGAGTTCGCCCCCGGCACCGCCGGCCGCGTCAAGCTGGCGCTGTACAAGCGCCGTGCCCTGGCCAAGGACCTCGGCGTCCCCGCCGACGGCACCGGCTCGCACCACATCGTCCTCGGCAGCACCGCCGACACCTTCACCGACCCGGACGGCTTCGCCTGGGAGGCCACCGCTTAGCCTCCCCCGCCGTCCTGGCTCTGGACCCCACACTCCTGCACACCGCCCTGTCTCACCTTGCACGAGAGGAAAAGCGCTGCCGCCGCTCCGGACCTCGCGCCCAAGCTCTGGTACGGGATGCCCGCGTACGCCTGGGACGGCAAGGTCGTGTGCCACTTCCAGAGCGCGGAAAAGTTCAAGTCCAGGTACGCCATGCTCGGCTTCAGCGACCAGGCGGCCCTCGACGACGGTGCGATGTGGGCGACCTCCTTCGCCCTGAAGGAGCTGACCGCGCCCGATGAACAGCGCATCAGCGCCCTCGTGAAGAGGGCGGTGGGCTGAGGCCGGCCGAGGGGGTCGGCCAGGTGCTCGACCGTGCGGTGGGTCTGGTGAGCCGGCGGACGATCGAGCGTCGGCGCTGTCAGGACAGGTCGGAGAGCTGGGTACCGGGTGGTAGCAGGAGACCTTCAGGCGCTGTTCGCAGGCCGAAGCGCGGGGGGTGGGTGAACGCCGCGGTACGGGAAAGATCGACGGTGCCGCCGGTGAAGCGGGCCGACGGGGCTGTGACGTGCAGGTTCTCCAGGCGGTGCTCGCCGAAGTCCACGAGGGTGCCGGTGAAGGTGGAGCCGGTGAAGTCAACGAGACCGGCGGAGAACTCCGCGTCCTCGAAGCGGATTTCTCCCGCGCTGAAGGCGGCATCACGGAAGTTCACGCGGGCGCCGGTGAATCGGGCGCTGTCGAAGGTGACCCAGCCACCGCTGAAGACGGCCCGGTCGAAGCGGACGGAGCCGCTGCGGAACTCCGCGAGACGGAAGTAGGCGTAACTCCCGTCGGCGAATTCGACCTCGTCGAAGATCACCTGCTCGCGGTCATGGCCAACGAAGAGCGCCTTGATGAAGATGATGTCGCCGCCGGTGAAGCGGGCGCCGCGGAAGTCCGCCTCGTCGACCACGGCGCCGGTGAAGTCGAGGTCGTACCCCTGCCAGGATTCGGGTGAGTCGTCCCGCAGATGGGCGCAGATGAGCCGGAGGACGGTCTTGCGTATCTCGCGTTCGCGTTGCCAGGCGGTGCAGGCCGGCTCGTCAGCCGGAGGATCGGGCGCATGGGGCATCCTGAGGTAGCCGCACAGCACGTCGATGCAGGTCTGACGCTCCTGACGCCACTCGTCGGCGAGCCGGGCCATGGCATACGCACCCGCCATCCGGGCCGCTGGTTGATCCGCTCCGAGCTGATCGGCTGCGGCCCCGAAGCGGTCGGTGAAAAATTTGCCGTGCTCGCGCTCCTCACTCACCTCGTTGAGGTGCTGGCGCCGGTAGCTGACGACAAGAGCGACGACACCGCCGGCTCCGGCGACGATCGCCAGGGCGATCTTGATGCCGTCGTACATGTCTCCGGGCTTGAGCGGTCCGGTGACGTGCAGTCGAGGCGCACCCAGAAGCAGCCAGAGCACTGCCGCGACAATGCCGACTGTGAAGGCGGACAGCAGCAGCACAACGGCAACGTGCAGGCTCAGCGACCACCGCATCACGCTTCGAGGATCTGGACCTGAACCCTCACCCCTGCCTGCCACGACATCAGCGTAGAACCGACATCGAGATCAGAGAATGGCGTCGGCAGGGATTTGCGTCAGGCGTGCTCCTCGGGGCACACCCGCCCCGTGGGGCGGTCGGCCACCGCGGTCGCGCGCGCCCGGATATCGCTCCCTGACGGCACGCAGGCGTCAGGGAGTTGATGCGGCGGCGTCGTAGGTGGCGCGGGCGGTGGTGATGTCGGCGCGGTGGCGTTCTGCCCAGCCGACGAGCCCGGTGAGGGTCGCGTGGAGTTCGCGGGCCATGGGCGTGAGGCTGTATTCCACCTTGGGCGGCACAGTGGGGTAGACGGTCCGGATGAGCAGGCCGTCGCGTTCCAGCTTGCGCAGGTTCAAGGTGAGCATGCGTCGACTGATGCCCGTGATGGCGCGCTCCAACTCGGTGAACCGGACCGGCCCGTTCGCGGCGGCGACGAGGATTCCGATGCTCCACTTTCCCGCGACATGGTCGAGGACCTCGGTGAGCGGGCACGCCTCGTTGCTGACCTGGTCGGACACATCGGTGTGACGGTGTGACACGAAAGTGCCTCCTTCCGGTGCGCGTCATGGTTACAGAAGATGACGGCTGTAACAAGTCGTGCACCATTGGGAAGGGGGCCTCGTGCCCAGAACCGTCTCCTCAGCGCCGACCTCCCGTTGGGCGGCCTTGGCCGTGCTCTGCGCCGGTCAGTTGATGGTCATCCTCGACGGGACCATCGTGAACGTGGCGTTGCCGGCCATCCAGCAAGACCTCGGCTTCTCCTCGTCGAGCCTGGCCTGGGTGGTCAACGTCTATCTGGTCCCCTTCGGCGGTCTGCTCCTGCTCTCCGGTCGGCTCGGCGACCTGATGGGGCGCAGACGCATCTTCATCACCGGCTTGAGCATTTTCACGACCGCCTCGCTGCTGTGCGGGGTGTCGCAGGATTCGGCAACGCTGCTCGCGTCCCGGTTCGTCCAGGGCATCGGTGGCGCGGTGACCTCCGCCGTCACCCTCGGCATGGTCGTGACGCTGTTCCCGCAGCCGAAGGAACGGGCCAAGGCCATCGGCGTCTACAGCTTCGTCCAGTCCGCCGGTGGCTCGTTGGGCCTCCTGGCCGGTGGCGTCCTGACGCAGGCCATCAGCTGGCACTGGATCTTCTTCGTCAACGTTCCGATCGGGCTCGTGGCCGCATTGTCGGCCGGGCGCATACTCGGGCCCGAGCACGGTGTCGGCCTCGGCAAGGGGGTCGATGCCGTGGGCGCGCTCCTGGTCACCTGGGCACTGATGGTCGGTGTCTACACGATTGTCGAGACCACCGGCTACGGCTGGGCATCCGCGCACACGCTGGGCTTCGGCGCCGCGGCGCTTGCCCTGCTCCTGGCATTCGTCACCCGTCAGGCGAGGGCGAGTCACCCGCTCCTGCCGCTGCGCGTGTTCCGCTCGCGCAACGTCTCCGGAGCGATGGGCATCCAGGCCCTCATGGTGGCCGGGATGTTCAGCTTCCAGTTCCTGTGCGTGCTTTACCTGCAGAAGGTGCTCGGTTTCGACGAGGTCCACACCGGCCTCGGCATCTTCCCGGTCTCGGTCGCGATAGGCGCACTGTCGCTCGGTTTCTCACCCAGGCTGATCTCACGCTTCGGCCCCCGTGGCGTACTCCTTCCGGGACTCTTCCTGATCACGACGGGCCTCGCCGTCCTCAGCCGCGTACCGGCAGACGGAAGTTACCTCGTGGACGTCCTGCCCGCACTGCTACCGCTCGGTATCGGCTTCGGCCTGGCGATGCCGTCGCTGGCCACGCTCGCGATGTCAGCGGCCACGCCCGAGGACTCGGGGGTCGCCTCCGGCATGTTCAACACCATGCAGCAGATCGGCAGCGCCTTCGGCCTCGCGGCCCTCAGCACCCTCGCCGCCTCGCACACCAATGCCCTGCTGGGCGACGGCGCCGACTCCACCTCAGCACTCACGGGCGGCTACCAGTTCGCCTTCCGCATCGGTTCGTGCGTCGTGGCCGCTGCTCTCCTCCTCGCCGCCACTCTGCTGCGCCCTGCCGCCACGGCACCACGTCCAGCGGCCGAGAAGAAGCCGGTCACCGAGGACGCCACTCGCTGACCAGACGGCGACGCCGCCCTGGGCCGGGGAGGATCCGTGTTTGCCCAAGGAGCCGCGCCCGTGGCCTGGCGTTTCGCCGGCCCGCCGCGTGTGTCGTCCGGGCAGGCTGGCGACGCGGCCGGCGCGTGTTCGGCCGTGGCCCGTGTGCGATCGGTCGTGGTTGATCCGCCAGGAGGACCGCCACCAGGGCCAGTTCACCGGCGTACGAGGAGCGGGGCCGGCCGCCGTGGCAGGGCCAAGAGCCGTACGGCGGCCGTCCTCCGCCCTACCGACTTCCTGCCCGGTCAGCCGTACATCGCCACGCGGTACAGGGTCAGGAGCGCGTCGTCGATGGGATGGGGCTGCGGCTTGCCGGAGGAGTCGAGCCTGTTCCACCTCTGCAGGTTCACCGCGACGGACATCTGCCGTTGGCCGTCGGCACGGGTCATGGCCAGCGCTCCACCACCCCAGACCGTGCCGCCATGGCCCCAGAAGGTCTCGTCGCCGGGGCTGTCCATCGTGTGCAGGCCGAGGCCGTAGTCGATGATCTTTCCCTCTTGGGAGACGACCGGGACGGTGCGTTGCATCTGTGCCAGCGACGACGTACTGACGATCTCCCCCGCCAGCAGCATGCCGAAGAAGCGGTTGAGGTCGGCGACGGTCGATGTCAGGGAGGCGGACGGCCCCACCCATGACATGTCGTAGACGCTGTAGTCGCGCGGCGGGTCGATCATGCCGAACCACGCCTCGTAGAGCTGCGAGTGCGGCCCGTTCACGTACGGTCCGGAGGGCAGTTCGGTGTCCCGGAGCCCGGCGCGCTCGATGACGTTGCGGGTGATGTAGTGCTCGGCCGTGGTGCCGGTCACCTGTTCCAGGAGTTGGACGAGGAGCAGGTAGTTGGTGTTGGAGTACACGCCCGGGGTACCGCCGGGGGTTCCGACGGCAGGTGCGGTGACGCCCATCTCGATCAGCTCGATGGGGTCGAACCGCGTGAGCCGGTGGTCGTCCAGGCTCTGGGGGCCGGTGTCCGCGAGGGCGGGGTACGCCTTGAGGGAGGGGTAGGCGTACGGCAGGTACTCGGCCAGGCCGCTGGTGTGGTTGATCAGCATCCGGACCGTGATCGAGTCACCGCGTTCCCCGGGAACCAGCTCCGGAAGGTACCGGCCGATCGGTGTGTCGAGACCGATCTGACCGCTCTCGACCTGCTGCAGAACTGCGGCGGCGGTGAAGGTTTTGGTGATGCTGCCGACGCGGTGGCGCATGTCGGCGGTGACGGGGCGGCCGGTGACGACATCGGCGACCCCGGCGGCCCCGCGCCAGACCTGGTCGCCGTCCCGCACCTCGGCGAACAGTCCCGGCATCCCGGCGCGGTGGACGTTTTCGATGGCCGCGTCCAGTGCCGCGCCATCCAGTGGGTTCTTCACGTCATGCGTCCTTTCGTGTTCCCCGGTGGGCTCCTCATCGGTCGCCTGACCCGGACAACAGGGCACGAGTGGCATGCCGGCCCGCCCGGCACGCTCATGTCCTCATTATGCACGCGGTGCGTGCAACGCCAAGTGCATAGGTTAGGCTGAGGTCCGGCGAGAGGAGCAAGATGGCAGGCAGAAGGCGTTGGTCAACCGACGAGATCCTGGACGCGGCGGCGGAACTGCTGCGCACGAGCGACGCGGATTCGTTCAGCGTGCGCAAACTGGCTGTGGCCCTCGGGACCGATTCCTCCAGCCTCTACCGGCACTTCCGCAGCAAGACCGAACTGCTGCGCGCGGTCGCCGACCGGATTCTGCTGGCCGCGATGGACGGTTACCGGTCCGAGGGTGACTGGAAGCAGCGCATCACGGCGCTGGCGTTGCATGTGAGAGAGGCCTTCGGACGACAGCCCCAGCTCGCCGCGGTCTGGGGACGCTACGCATCAAGCGGCACCGGTTCCCGGCTGGTCATGGAAGAGGTGCTCCAAGCCCTGCGCGCGTCGGGGCTGCCCGACGAGGAGATCCCGGCGCGCTACCACCGGATCGCGGTCCTCATCGCCGCGTTGATCGCCTCCGAGGCCGGGCTCAGCACCGTCACCCCCGAAGAGCACGAACAGGGCATGGAGCTGTTCCGCGTGGCGGTTCTCGGCGCCGACCCCGAACGCTTCCCGGCCCTGGCCCACTTCGCCCGCGACGTCCGTCCCCTCGGGGCGGATCGCCGCGCCGCGTTCGAAGAGATCCTCGCCGCCCAACTCGCCGACGTCGAAGCAGCTGTCTCATCAAGGGATCACCCCACCCCCACCCACGATTGACCACGGGGCTGCAGAAGCCGGCCAACCGTCACAGCTCCGCCTGCCTCTCGGCCCGAGTTCATACCGACGGCATGCACCGTGCGCCCGGTGCAGCTCTTATGGCCAGCGCCCTCGGCGCCCGATGAGGTGCCGACGGCGTCAGCCTTCGCGGGCGGCGTATCCGAGCGCTCGTTCGCCCAGCATCTCCTCGACGACGTCGAGGAGTTCGAGGAGGGTCTCGGCGATCGTGTCGGGCTTCTCGCCCGCCACGATGCGCCGGCCGATCTCGCTGTAGACCAGCGAGTGGAACCAGCCGATCTGGCCGGCGACCACGCGCGGCGTCTGGTCGTGGGGCGGGGCCCCGGTCTCCTCGGCCAGGACCGTGGCGAGAGCGTCGGTCATCTGTCGGCCGAGGTCTTCCAGGCGGGCGGTGAGCGTGGGGGCGGCCCGCATCATCTCGAATACGGGGCCGAAGCCCGCGCTCAGGCCCACCTTCCGGTCTCGGCGTCGGAGTTCGTCCCGAAGGCGGTCGAGCACCGCCCGCACGGCGGATTCGCCGGGCCTGCGGGCGCGCACGATGTCGGCGAGCCGCTGCGGGGAGGCCTCGTGCGGTGGCAGGACGAGGTCCTCCTTGGCCTCGAAGTAGTTGTAGAGGGTCTTGACGGAGACCTCCGCCGCCGCCGCGACCTCGGCGATGGTGACGTTGTCGAAGCCCCGCGCCACGAACAGCCCGAGGGCCGCCTCGGAGATGCGCTGCCGCGTCTGCCGCTTCTTGCGTTCCCGCAGCCCTTCCCGCGGCCCTTCGTTCATGGCACGTCCTTGGGGAGCCAACGGGCGGACACCCGTGCACGGGAGGCGAGGTGGGTCACGTAGGCCTCTCGAACGTCGTCCGGGGCGGCGAACCCCGGCTCATCGGCCAGCCATGCGTCCGGTACGGCTGCGAGGACCCGGCGTAGCAAGCCCGGCGTCACACGGTGCGCCAGCTCTGCGTCCGCCGCGGCCATGTCGAGGCCGGGCGAACCGAGGGCGTGCGACCGGAAGTCGTACGCCTTGCCGACCGCGTCCGCCGCGCTCTCCCACCGGTGGTGGAACACCAGCGCCGCGCCGTGGTCGATGAGCCACAGACGGGGCTCCTGGTGGCCGGAGGTCGGCCACATCATGAGGTTCGAGTTGTGCACCGTACGGTCCACATTCGCGGTGAACGCGTCCAGCCAGAGGATCCTGGCGGACTCCACCGCATCGACAACCGCGGTACCCGGCGGGCCCGGTGGACCCGGAATGAAGTCGGCGGCTCCCGGCAGATGGTCCATGCCGAGGTTGATTCCCGCACTGGCGTGCAGCAGGTCCTGCACTTCCTCGTGCGGCTCCTCGGCGGCGACCGAGGGATCGAAGTGCACGAGCACCAACTCGGGTACGCGCAGGCCGAGATGCCGCGCCAGCTCGCCCACGATGACCTCGGCGACGAGTGCCTTGCGCCCCTGCGCCGAGCCGGTGAACTTGACCACGTACGTCCCCAGGTCGTCGGCCTCCACGACGCCGGGGACGGAGCCGCCGCTCCGCAGCGGGGTGACGTACCGGACGGCAGTCACCGTGCGCAGCCCGTCCGAGGCTGTCTCCATACGTTTCCTGCCCTCCACTCCTGCTCGCTCACGCTCGTTGCACCCGCGCCGCGCCTCGCCTGGAAATACCATGCACTGTAAATATACAACGCACTATACTTTTGGCGAGCTCCACAGCTTCCAGAGGAAGAGGAACGAGGCCGATGACGACGGATCAGCACGATGCCGCGGTGACGCGTGCCAACGCGGCCTTGGAGACGTACACGTTGTCGGGCGACGGCTGGCGACACAGCCCCGGCGAGACCCTGCAGCTCGCCCTCGCCGACCTGCTGCACTGGTGCGCCGACACCCAGCGCGACTTCGACGCCGCCCTTGAGCAGGCACGCGCCCGGTACGCGGGAGAGAGCTCGCCCTCAGACAGTCGCGGTGCGTCGTGCGCCACGGTCGAGGTGGAACGGTGAGCCCGGCGCTTGTGGAGCCCAGCCACAGGCAAGGGCGGTGCGGATGCAGTGGGCGACCTGGGCGGGCAGGACCGGGCTGCCTTGGGCCCAGAACCAGTTGCTCGGATGCGGTTGGTCAGTGGTGATCACCAAGGTGGTGCCTGGAGAGTCGGCGTGCTCGACCGCGTAGCTGAGGGGTGACTGGACCAGCCCCTGGTCGTAGGTGGGTCGGCCGCGCAGGCGCCATCGGTAGGGGGTGCCGTCGACGGTGATCAGCCGTGATCCCTTTTTGACCAATGCCATGTCCACTCCACTTCCTTTCCCGGTGTGACAGTAGTGAACGGTGACTGGCCTTGCCATGGCGATTCCCGTGGGGATCTCAGCCTCGGGAGTGGCCGGTCACGGAGCCCGAGCAAAAACCGTTGGCGGACCACGGCGACCACTGCTACGTTTCCGGAGGCCGTGCGAGAGAACGAGGAGGTGGTACCCGTGAACGCAGTATCGACATGGGTGCTCCCCTCCGGGGTCACGGTCGGGCGATAGGTCGTCCGGGAGCGCCGTTCCAGAGCACTCCCGAAAGGCACGACCATGCATTTCACTTCTGCGCAGCGCCACGACGACGGCGTCCTCGAACGCGAATTCACCCTCGGCGAGATCCCCGGCACCCTCTGGACGCCTGAATCCGCCGCATCGGCTCCGCTGATCCTGATCGGCCACAACGGCGGCCTGCACAGGCGGGAGGCGCGGCTGGTGGCCCGGGCCCGTCAATCCTCTGCGTACGGCTATGCGGTGGCCGCCATCGACCACCCCGGGCACGGGGACCGGCCCCGTTCGGCCGCCGACGAGCAGGCCCGCGCCGACCTGCGCCGGGCGATGCAGGCCGGCGAGCCGGTCGACGAGATCTTCGAGTCCTTCGTCGGCCCGCTGGTCGAGAAGGCGGTCCCGGAATGGCAGACCACCTTGGACGCCCTCCTATCGCTGCCCGAGATCGGCGGCCCGGTCGGGTACTCGGGGATGACCGCCATCGGCATCCGGCTGGCGGTGGCCGAGCCGCGCATCGCGGCCGCCGGCCTCTTCGCCGGGGGCTACGTGCCCCGCGCCCAGCGCGAGGAGGCCCGGAAGGTCACCGTTCCGCTGCTTTTCCTGCTGCAGTGGGACGATGAGGGGAACCCCCGGCAGCGGGCCCTGGAGCTGTTCGACGCCTTCGGCAGCAAGGAGAAGACGCTGCACGCCAATCTGGGCGGGCACGCCGGAACGCCGTGGTTCGAGGTGGACGACGGCGACCGGTTCTTCGGCCGGCACCTGAAGTAAGGCCGGGCGGTCAGGCCGCCGCCGGCACGCGGTAAGCGCTGCTCGTCAAAGGCAGGTCGCTGCCCTCCTCAGCTCCCTCCACCACGGCCCCTGCGAACACGGCAGGGGCCGTGCCAACGAAACCCTCCGGCAGGGTGTCGGGGGTGAGTCAGGAACCGTCCGCTCGCTGAACCCGCGATGGGTCGTGGCTGCCGGAGGGCCAGAACGACGCGACAGGCAGCCGCTGCCACGTACGGCTTGATGTCGCCACGAACACGATCGCCGCCACCATCTCGCGGTCACCCTGGCGGCTACCGAACTCAAGGAAAAGGACCGTAGTCAGCGACCCATTCGGCGCTGCTCGTCGAACCGAAGCAGCACCCGTACCAGACGCCACACGCCGGCCATCGCTCCGAGCAGCGCGCCCCCCATCAACACGCCCTTCTCCGCTGCACCGGAGATGCCAAGGGCCCAGGCGAGAGTCAAAGCGACGGCGAAGATCACCGCAGCCAGCAGGGCGGCAGTCACCAGGGCGAAAACGATCTCCACCGTCATTGCGTCCTTATCCCACCGCGACTCACGCCCCATGTCCATGCTGCAAGTCTCCCATCACGGTCAGCCGTTGCGCCCGGGCCTGACAGCCCTCTCGACCGAACCGGGACAGCCCGGTTGGCGTGAGGAGTCACTTCGGCAAAGGGGCCAACCGGCCGCTCCTACGCGGCTCGTCCGCCTCCCCCGGGTGCGTCAGCCGGATATCGAAGACGTTCTCGCAGAGCGACAGGACGCGATGGGGAGGGGGAACATTCGCCCGGGACGAGCCCCAGCGGCCGCATGTGCGCGTCGAGCCGGGCCGGGTCCTGTCCGGTCGGCTCGATCAGCCGCGTTCTGCGTGTTCAGTCGTCATTCGGCGGATGCTGCCACACTCCACCGACACGGGCCGGCCGGCCGCCGGCGGCTCGTCGGCGGGCGGGTCGGGCATCCGGAGCGTGTTCTGGTTCGTTGAGAGGACGGAGCACGAACAACGGCCAGAGGAAAGGAACCACCGTGGAGAAGAACAGCTGGGATATCACCGGCGAGCTTGCCGCGTTCTTCGACGAGGCGGCTGCCCATGTCCCCGCGGAACAGCGGCGCGTGTTGCAGGTACTCAAGATCGGGGAGGAGTTCGGCGAGGCCGCCCAGGCGGTCATCGGCGTCACCGGCACCAACCCCCGCAAGGGCCGGTCGCATTCGTGGCGGGACGTGGAGTCGGAGGTGTGCGACGTCCTGGTCACGGCGATGGTCGCCCTCCACCGGCTCGGCGTTGTGGACCCGGCCGCGTTCTTCGCCGCGCACCTGGAGAAGACCGCAGCCCGGACCCTCTCCGTCCGGGAGGCATGAGCGTGTGGATTCCCCGAGAGGAGTGGATCAAGACGCTGCCCCAGACGGTCGTGGCCTCCTGCGTCATGATGCTGGACCCCGACGACCGCATCCTCCTTCTCCGGTACGGCCACGGTCAGCCCGTCCCGGGTCAGTGGTGGCGCTGACGGCGCTCCACGCCGCCGCCCGGTGCGGTACCGCCGTCTACCTCCGTGAGGGGAGCCCGTTGTGGCCGTGATCCGGATCAGGACCGGGGCGTGCGCGCTCGTGGAGGAAACGGGCGTGCGAGGGGAGACCGGGCCGCTCCTGCATCTGCGCGAGAGCATTCCCGCCGACGGGGAGGGTGACGCCCACCGCGTGGATGCGTTGTTCTGGTGCCGCCCCCTCACGGTCCCGGCGGCGCTCGGTGGCAGCGTCCCGGACGGTGTCCAGCGCGGTGTGGCGTGGGTGCCGCTCGGCAGAATCGGCTCCCTGCGGATCGTCCCCCTCTACCTGCGCGATCTCATCCCCGACCTCGTGGCCAAGGCTGCGGCCGGGGAACCGCAGGGCCTCTACGTCGGCAACCGCGCCTGAGTCGGTCACGGGCGAGGCAACCCGTCCACCGAGCAGGCGGGCGGGTTGCCTCGCCATCGACGGCGTCCGGACCAGGACGGCACGTCACCACGCCCCCACGCGCACCTGCATTTCCGACGCATGCAGCCTCGGTCCTCACCGAACTGAGGTTCGGCCCGCGTGACCGCCTGGAGGGCCCGCACATCAGGTTTGTGGATTTGGCTGCGGAGGGTCGGGGGGTGGTCCTTATGGTGTCCCTCCAGGTGACGTGTGGCGAATCGGGGTGGGAACCAGTGGACATTCCTTTGGTGGACGCGGTGGCCGCGGTGAGGGACGAATTGATCGCAGCGGCTGCGCTGGGCGGGGACCATCCGGAGGTGGTGTTCGCCGTGGGTCCGGTGGAGATGGAGTTCGAGGTCGAGCTGCGCGCGGACGCGAAGGCCAAGGCCGGGTTCAAGCTGTGGGCAGTGGGAGCGGAGACAGAGGCCGGAGTGTCCCGCGGTCGCACGCACCGCGTGTCGTTCACGCTGACACCGCGGAACAAGCGCGGTGGCGACCTCTTGGTCAGCGGCGCGCTTGAGCGTCCCTCGGGTCCGGGTGACACCTCGGAACGCATCCCGGACTGATCCGGCGCGCGGGAGGACCGCCTCCGGCCGGAGGCAGCGGTCGGGTTGCTCACATGTCTTGGAGTTTTGGGTGGAGCGGGCACGTCTGGTGGGGATCACCCGGCCGGGTCATGCGGGTTCGGGGTACGCGATCGGCGGTCGGCTGGTACTGACGTCGGCGCACGTCGTCGGCCGGGCCGGTGAACGGGTGGAGGTGTTCCACCCTGCCGGCACACACACCTTCCACGGCGTGGTCGTCTGGTGCGGCACGCCGGACGGAAGGGACGACGCTGCACTCGTCCGGGTCGACTCGCCGCACTGGCAGGCGCCGGCAGGGGGTGTGCGCTGGGGGCGTCTGGTGACGGACCGGCCCGGCACCGATTGCGAGACCTGGGGCGTACCGGACGTCGCCCAGCGGCCCGGTGCCCCGGTGGGAACTGCCCAGTTGCGGGGGCGGATGAACCCGGGGAGCGGGTTCGTCGAGAACCAGTACGTGATGGATCTGCGCCAGCACCCACCACAGTGGTCGCTACCCGGCACCTCGCCGTGGGGTGGTCTGTCAGGAGCCTCGGTGTTCTGCAGTCGCCTGCTCACGGGCGTCGTGGCCTCGGACCGTGAACACTCTGCGCACGGCCAGCTCAATGTCGTACCCGCCTACGTCCTCCACCACGACCCCGCCTTCCGTGCTGCGCTCGCCGAGCACGGCGGCGGCAGAAGCGGCTTGGAGGCCGTGGAATTCCAGCACCTCGCCGATCCGGCAAGCTTGGTGCCGCGTGGCGAACTGCGTTCGCCTGCAGCACTGTTGGAGGCAAGGCGGCAGATCGTCCCCTTCCATGGACGTGAGGACCTGCTCGCACGGCTGCGGGCGTGGTGTGCGTTGGGCGGATTCGGCGCGTGGCTGCTGCACGGGCCGGGCGGACAGGGCAAGACACGCCTCGCCCATCACCTCTCCGCCCTCCTGACCGCGGACAACTGGGCCGTACTTCAGCCGCGGGCGGGTGCCTCCGCGGCTGAACTGGAGGAGATCCGGCACGCTGCCAAGCCCCTGCTGGTCGTCCTCGACTACGCCGAGACCCGTACCGGTCAACTGAACGCCCTGATCGAGGCCGCTGCCGACCACCCCGGGACCACCCCTCTCAAGGTCCTGCTCCTGGCCCGAACCGACGGCGATTGGTGGGCCCGTGCGAAGAGGGCCACCAGCCTCGTCCAGGACTACCTGGAGAGCGCCCCGTCCCACCGCCTGCCTCCGCTGGAGGACAACCCCGCCGACCGCCCCCGGGCCTATCGCGCGGCTGTCCGCGCCTTGGCCGCAACGCTCCCCCACGTCACCGCCTCTGCCACGCACGACTGGTCGGCCGCAGCGGCCAAGCTGCCGACGCCACGCCTCGACCAGGACGGCTACGCCAACGCGCTCACACTCCACATGACCGCCCTCGCCGACCTCCTCGACACCGACACCGACACCACCGCCCCTGCCGAACCGGCCCCGGGCGATGCACTGCTGCAAGAGGCCGAGGGGGTTGAGGACCGGCTGCTCGGTCACGAGTCCCGCTACTGGCACCAGACCGCCACTTCCCGCGGATTGACGGCCGCGCTGAGCCTCGACGTCCTGGAGAGGGCGCTGGCCGCCGCCCACTTGGCCGGTGCCACCGACCGCGAACAAGCGGACCGGACCTGGCGCAGGCTCCCCGCGCTGGCCGACCAGGCTCGTGATCGCCGCGATGCGGTCACCGGCTGGATCGGCGCCCTCTATCCGCCCACCGCCCCCGGCCGACCCTGGGGCAGCCTCCACCCCGACCGGCTCGCCGAACGCCACATCGGGCGGGTTCTGGACGCCGACCCGGCCTTTGCCGACCATCTCCTCCAGGACGCCGACGACGCCCAAGCGGCTCAGCTGCTGACGGTCTACAGCCGCGCTGCCGCCCATCCCGTCTTCCACGGGCGCCTCGACACCCATCTGACGAATCTGTGCACACGGCACCACCGCACACTGACGAGCCAGGTCATCACCACCGCCACCCAGACCGATCATCCCGCCCCCTTGATCACCGCCCTCAAAAAGATCACCGACGATCCCGCCACCTCTCTGATCGACCTGGGCAAGCTCCAGAACCGGCTGCCGGAATTCAGTCGGCGACTTGCCGACGTGGCGGCTCAACTCGCCGTCAACGTCACCGCCCGCTACCGCGCGCTCGCCGAGTACGACCCGGCCACCTTCCTGCCCCAACTCGCCACCGCCCTGAACAACCTCTCGGTCTGTCTGGGAGGCGTGGGACGGGGAGAGGAGAGTCTGGCCGCGATCCAGGAGGCTGCCGACCACTACCGGGGGCTCGCCGAAGCCGACCCGGACGGCTATCTGCCCATCCTTGCCCTGGCCTTGAACAACCTCTCCGTCGACCTGGGCAAGATGGGGCGTACGGACGAGGGTCTGGCCGCGATCGAAGAGGCAGTGCGCATCCACCGCGTGCTTGCCGAAGCCGACCCGGACGCGCACCGGCCCTCCCTCGCGATGTCACTGAACAACCTCTCCGGCCGGTTGAGGGAGTTGGGGCGTACGAAGGACAGCCTGACCGTGATTCAGGAGGCTTCCCAGCACTACCGCGTGCTCGCCGAAGCCCACCCGGACACTCACCTGGCCCGTCTCGCCGCGGCCTTGAACAACCTCTCCGTCTGTTTGGGGGAGGTGGGCCGTAAGGACGAGGGCCTGGCCACCATCGAGGAAGCAGTGCGCATCCGCCGCACCCTCGCCGAGGCCAACCCGGACGCGTACCTGCCGGACCTCGCTCTGGCCCTCAACAACCTCGCCGTCGACTTGGGGGACGCCGGGCGCAGCGAGGAGGGTCTGGCCACCATCCAGGAGGCCGCGACCCACTACCGCACGCTCGCCGCGGCCAACTGGGCCAGGTACGTGCCCGACCTCGCCGCCGTCCTGAACAACCTCTCCATACGGTTGGGAGAGGCGGGGCGCCTGGATGAGAGTCTCACCGCGGGCCAGGAGGCGGCCGACCACTACCGCGGACTCGCCGAGGCCAACCCGGCCGCACACCTCGCCGACCTCGCCATGTCACTCAACAACCTCTCCGGCTTTCTGAGGAAGGCAGGGCTCACGGAGGACAGCCTGAGCGCCATCCAAGAGGCCGCCGTTCACTACCGCACACTCGCGGAAGCCACCCCGGACGCAATCCTTCCCGCCATGGCCACTGCCCTGACCAACCTCGCCGGCCGGCTGAGGGAGGCGGGACGCACCGACGAGAGTCTGACCGCGATCCAGGAGGCGGCCGGCCTGTACCGCACGCTCGCCGAAGCCAATTCGGACGCGTATCTGGCCGCCCTCGCAGCAACCTTGAACGACCTCTCCAGTCGCTCGTGGGAGGCGGGGCGCCGGGAAGAGAGCCTGGCCACGATCCGAGAGGCAGCCGGTCACTACCGCACGCTCGCCGAGGACGACCCGGGCGCACACCTGGCCGCCCTCGCCGCAACCCTGAACGACCTGTCCGTACGGTTGTGGGAGGTGGAGCTCAGGGAAGAGAGCCTGGCCGCGAACGAGGAAGCCGCCGATCACTACCGCACGCTCGCCGGGGCCGACCCGGACGCGCACCTGGCCGCCCTCGCCGCAACCCTGAACGACCTCTCCGTACGGTTGCGGGTACTCGAACGCGGCGAGGAAAGCCTGACCGCGGCCCGAACGGCCGTCGACCACTACCGTACGCTCGCCGAAGCCAGCCCGGAGGCGCACCTCCCTGCCCTCGCCACGGCCCTGAACAACCTCGCCGTTTCCCTGGCGGCATGCGGGCGCAGGGAGGAAGGCTTGGCCGCGATCGGGGAAGCAGTGGGCATCTACCTCACGCTTGCCGAAGCCGACCTTGAACAGGTCAAGGACAGTTGACGGTCGCCATCCGCGCTCGTTGACCGGGTGAAGACCCTTCCGTAGCGAGCGCGTCCGTGATCAGGCGGTGGTGGCCAGGGCTGCCGGGGCCGGGTGCGGCGGGGCGGGGGCCGGGGAGGCCGTCAGGAGGGCGAACGCGGAGTCCAGGCAGGCAGCGGCGTGGGCGGGGTCGGGGTTGACCTTGCGCATGATCTGCAGGCCTTGGAGCAGGTTCTGCAGGATCTGAGCGCCCTGGGCGGGCGTGATGGCCGCGGAGAGTTCGCCGGACCGTGCGGCGCGCTCCAGCTGCGCGGTCAGGACCTCTTCCGCGATGTGCAGGCTGCGGCGCGCCAGCTGGGCGACTTCCTGGTCGTGCGGCAGCAGCTCGGCGATGCTGTTGACGCTGAAGCAGCCTGCATTGCCGCATGCCGCGTCGGCGGCGAGCAGGGTGTCGAGGACGTCGCGCAGCTGTGTGAGCGCCGGCCGGTCCTCGCTGAACGCGGTGGTGAGCAGGTGGGCCTGGTGGTCCAGGTAGCGGCCGAGCGCGCGGATGAAGAGCTGGTGCTTGTCCCCGAACGCCGCGTAGATCGAGCCCCGGCCCAGCCCCAGCTCTTCCACCAGGTCGCTCATGGCCGTGGCCTCGTACCCCTTGCGCCAGAACAGGAGCATGGCGCGGTCCAGGACCGCCTCTTCGTCGAACGTGCGTGGTCTCGCCATGGGTCCCACGGTATCGAAGGTCGGTCGGGGAGGTGAGGCCCGGAACCATTTATTTGACCGTTCATTCCAGAACCGGGTACGTTGTGGAACGAGCGGTCCGGAACCCCAAGGGCCGGGCGTCACAGGCGCCGCGCCGCTACCCGCCCGGCACCGCGGACGGGGCCGGCCCACCAGCACGTGATCAAGGAGTCAGCCATGAAGGCAGCAGTCATCCGCCAGTACGGCCAGGTCGGCGACGTGGTGGAGGTCACCGACGTCCCCGTGCCCGCCGTCCGCCCCCAGGACGTACTGATCGAGGTCCGCGCGGCCGGGGTGAATCCGGTGGACCACTTGATCGTCAAGGGCTTCATGGCCTCCGGGGAGCTTTCCCAGCCGCTGGTCATCGGCAGCGAGGTCGCCGGCGTGGTGACCGCGATCGGCGACGAGGTGACCGGTTTCTCGGTGGGGGACGAGGTCTTCGCCCGGGTCGATCCCCGCGTGGGCGGCGCCTTCGCCGAGTACGCGGCCGTGCACGCGTCGCTGGTCGCCGCCAAGCCGAAGGCGCTGACGTTCGAGGAGGCGGCCGCGCTTCCGCTGGTCGCCCTCACGGCCTGGCAGGCCCTGACCGAGCAGGCGAAGGTGGGAGAGGGAACGCGGGTGCTGATCCACGGCGGTGCCGGCGGGGTGGGTTCGGCCGCCGTCCAGATCGCCAAGCACCTCGGCGCCGAGGTCGTGGCCACCGCGAGTGCCGGCAGCGTGGACCTGGTCCGCGAGCTGGGCGCCGACCGGGTGATCGACTACCGGGCCGAGCGGTTCGACGAGGTCCTCTCCGACCTCGACGTCGTCCTCGACACCATCGGCGGGGACACCCAGGAGCGCTCCTTCCGGGTGCTCAAGCCCGGCGGGACGCTGGTGTCGATCGTCCCCGTCCCGGACGCCGAGGCGAAGCAGGCCCAGTGGAACGTGGAGGCGCGCAGCTTCTACATGCGCCCGCACGGCGAACAGCTGGCCCGGCTCGCCGGCCTGGTGGAGTCCCGAGAGCTCCAGCCGATCGTCGAGACGGTCTTCCCGCTCTCCGAGACCACCGACGCCCTGCTCAAGGTGGAGCGCGGCGGCGCGCGCGGCAAGACCGTCATCGCTGTCCGCCCCTGACCGACGGCTCCTGGCGCCCGGCCACTTTCGGACATCTTCCGCCGATACCGCGCCCGGACGCTCGCGTACGGCTTTCGAGGGCAGGCGAAGGGTGACCACACCCACCCCCTCAAGGAGGTCTCACGATGCTGATCACCGTCACGCGTACCGGCGGGTTCGCGGGCAGGGAACGAACCGGTTCCCTCGACACGGAATGCCGGCCTGACGGCATCGAGCTGGAACGGCTGGCCGAGCGCACGCTGAGCGCCGAGGACGCTGCGGGTCGGGAACCCCTACCGGACGGCTTCCACTACCTCGTCCGCGTCGACGGCAAGACGGTGGAGTTACGGGATCCCTACCTGACCGAGGAGCAGCGGCAGCTGGTGGGTGCCGTACTGGGCGAAGGCGCCTGAGCGGCCGGCCGGCTGCGGATGCCGTACCGGGCGTCCGGACTGCGGCGAAGAAGGCCAGGGGCCGGCGCCCCCGCATCGCGGGGCGCCGGCCCCTGCTTAGGCGCTACGGGCGGGCGGCTGTGAACCACCGGACGGGGTCTACGCCTGCCCGGTGTCCGAGACCGGTCCGCGGGAGGAGGCCGCCAGCAGTTCCAGCACCTTGCCGAGCTGCTCGCGCACGCCTTCGTCGGTGATGGTGCCGTCTGCGCCGACCATCTGACGGTCCACCGGAATCCTCAGGCACGCCGCCTCCACGATGGCGGCGCCGGTGTAGCCGAGTACCGTCCGCAGCGTGGCTTCAGCGCCGCCGCCGCGGCCCGCGCTCGCCGCGTTGATCCAGCCCACGGGCTTGTCGCAGATCTCGGTGCCACCGACCGTCCAGTCCAGCAGGTTCTTGAACGAGCCCGGAAGCGTGCCCGCGTACTCCGGGGTGCAGATCAGCACCGCCGTCGCCGCGCTGATGGCCGCGCGCAGCCGGGCCACCGGGGGCGGCAGCGGGTCCGTGTCCTCGTCGGGGTTGAAGTGCGGAAGGGCCGCCAGGCCGTCGTAGAGGACGGTGCGCCACCGCGGGGAGGCCACTGCGTGGGCGGTGCGCAGGACCGACTCGTTGGAGGAGCCGGCCCGCAGGCTTCCGGACAGCAACAGGATGACAGGCAGCGAGGTCATCGGCTCAACTTACCCGCCCCGCCGGAGGATCCGGCGGCCGCACCGCAACCGGGCTCCGGGGCAGGGGCGTTACGGAGCCGGCGGGTCCGGCGGGGTCCCCGGGGCCCCCGAAGGCTGTGTGCGCGTGACCCGTGGAACGGGCGGGACCGGCGGCCCGGTCGGCAGGAGTGCGGTCGTCACGAAGGCGACCACCGCGGACAGGATCACCACCGGGATCATCACCGTGCTGCCGAGCACCAGAACCACGAGCACCACGCTGCTCACCGGCAACCGCATCGCACTCGTCGCGGTGGCCGCCATTCCGGCCGCCAGGCCGGGGATGACACCCAGGCCGGGCAGCGGCGCGAACAGAATGCCCGCCGCGGCACCGAGTAAGATCGCCGGGAAGATCGGACCACCGCGCAGGCTGCCGAGGCACAGGCCGTAGCCGAGGCCCTTGCAGAGGAGTACGGCGATGAGCGCGCCGACGCCCCAGGCGTGCGGGTCCGCGGTCAGCGTGGCCAGTGTGGCCTGGCCGGAGGAGGCCACGTCGACGGGCGTGCGCCCGGTGAACAGGGCGTAGCAGGCGGCGCAGACCCCGGCGCCGAACGCGCAGAGGGTGGTGGCGCGCAGGGGCCGTCGGGCCACCTGCACTGCGGCCAGTCGGCCGACGTACTGGATCAGGTGGACGACTGCGCCGAGGACCACGCCGATCACGACGGCCCAGACCACGTCGCCCGCGTCCAGGCGGGAGGCGGTCATGTGGAGCTTCAGCGAGAGGTTTCCCGTGCCCAGGCCGGTCCAGCGGCCGAAGCCGGTGAACACGAGCGAGCCCACTCCGCTCGACAGGAGCGCGGGCAGCATGACGGCGAACAGCTGGGGGCCGCCGACACCCGCGATCTCCATGAGCAGCACCGAGGCGATCAGTGGGTTGCCGAAGATGGCGGCGATCGCCGCGGCAGCCCCCGCCGCGCCCAGCAGAGCGGTGCTCCGCGACGACATGGGGGCCCGGGCGAGACGGCGAAAGGCGATGGCGAGCCCGCCGCCCATGGCGATGAGCGGCGCCTCCGGTCCGAGGACGGCGCCCAGCGGAAGACTGAAGACCGCGGCGAGGACCACTCCGGGGAGCGCGGCCGGTCCCGTGCCGCCCGCGTGCATGCCGGAGGCGGGGACATGGCCGCCTGCGCCCGGCAGGCGGGTGACGATCTGTGCGACGCACACTCCGGAGAGGAGGAGCAGCGGAAGCGGCCACCACCACGGCGGGCCGTCGCGGCCGAGGGCGTGCGGGAGGTCCGCCCAGACCAGGTGCTCCAGTTGGCGGAGGCCGACGAGGAACCAGAACGCGGCCAGTGAGACGGGTACGCCGACGAGGGCGCAGAACAGCAGCGTCTTCAGGTACCCCGGGCTCCTCAGAACACCGCGCAGCAGCACCGCCTCGTCGGGCGGTGCCACGGCCGTCGAAGCGGGCTGCGGCGCGGTGTCGGGGGGCGTGACCGGCTGCTGGGGGGAACGCGCGTGCCGGTCGTTCGGCTGCGGGCTCGGTCGGATCATCGGTCCGTCTCTTGTCCGGAGCGCCGGGTACGGAGGGTCCCGGCGGGAGTGGACGCCACCTACGCCCATTCCAACACCGGGCGCGACGCTTCGCACATCCGGGCGGGCGGCACGCCGTCCGGGCGCCGGCCAGGAGGCAGTCCAGGGCCCACGTGTCGGCCGAGTGGGCGACGACCAGGATCCATGTGCCCGTTCACCCGCCGGTAGCTCTGGCCGCCGGGGAAGGGTTCGTCGATGTGGCGGGAGCGCAGGTCGGAGACGAAGACGGCCCTGAGGTGGTCGTCGCGGCGGCGGGCGCCTTCGATGCCGCCGCGTCCCTCGTCCCGTAGGTGGTCAAGGCCCGCTCCGGCCGGTTTCGACGGCGGCCCGCCGTCAGCGCAGGGCGGCTTCGCCCGAGCGGACGGCGTTCATCACCCGCTCGACGGTCTCCTGCTGTTCTCCGACCGGGGCCGCGTAGCCGATGGCGCCGCGCGCGGCGCTCTCGCCGAGCGTCCGGGTCATCACCCATGCGGCGAGGTACTGCGAGGCGAGGCAGCCGCCGGCCGATGCGATGTTGCCCTCGGCGTGGAACGGTGCGTCCAGAACGGTGACGCCGCAGTCCTCGACGAACGGACGGCTCGTCATGTCCGCGCAGACCGGCATGCCGGCCAGCAGCCCCAGCCGCGCGAGCACCAGGGCGCCGGAGCACTGCGAACCGATCAGCTGACGGGCGGGGTCGAGCGGCAGCATGGCGAGCAGCCGGTCATCGGCGATGACGTCACGCGTCTTCACCCCGCTGCCGATGAGGACGACGTCGGCGTCAGGGATGAACTCCATAGGGCGCTGTCCCCTGACCTCCACGCCGTTCATCGAGGTGACCACCGGTGTGGGTGTGGTGATGAAGGCCTCCAGGCCGTCCTTCCGGCAGCGGTTGATCAGCGCGG
Organism: Streptomyces sp. NPDC006326; assembly: GCF_040612915.1. Classification (NCBI taxonomy): domain Bacteria; kingdom Bacillati; phylum Actinomycetota; class Actinomycetes; order Kitasatosporales; family Streptomycetaceae; genus Streptomyces; species Streptomyces sp. NPDC006326. Next base: position 44,499 of record NZ_JBEXRC010000029.1, read on the forward strand.
AGGCGATGAAGCTGTCGAGCTCGTTGAACCCGTCGAAGGTGACCACGGCTACCTGCATCGGAACTCCTCGGTTGCGGCGTCGGGCGTCCAGTCTTCCACCCACCGCGTGGGCGGCCCTGGGCCAATCCGCCTCAAGTGGCCTGCTCTCCTGCGGCGGTGCCCGCCCGCCGTCGGCGGCCGGGCGGCCCCGCCCGCCGTGTTCCGGGCCGGCACCCCTACGATGCAGGGCGGGCGGAGCCGTAGCGCAGAGGTCGACGCGCGCGGTCTCCAAAACCGCGAGGACGCCGGTTCGAATCCGGTCGGCTCCGCCTGCCGGGACCCAGCGCCGCCCGCGTGCGCGAAGCGGCCCTTCGCGCCGTCCGGCAGCGGCCGTCGGGTCAGCCGGCCCGGGGGGTACGTCTCAGGCGTCGGTGGATGCGCGGCGGATCGCGCCCAGGGCGCGGCGTACGTCGTCGTCGGTGGTCGACCAGTTGCTCACCGAGACGCGCATGACGCGCCGGCCGTGCCAGGTGGAGCCGCTGATCCACACCGTGCCTTCGGCGAGCAGCCGGGTGAGCACCCGGTCCGTCTGCGCGTCGTCGTCGCCGAAGGCGGCGCAGACCTGGGTGAAGACGACGTCGTTGAGGACGGTCGCGCCGTCGATCGCGGCGATGCCGGCGGCGAACGCGCGGGCGTGCCCGCACAGCCGGTCGACGAGGTCTGCCACGCCCGACCGGCCCAGGGACCTGAGTGCGGCCCACACCGGGAAGGCCCGGCCGCGCCGGGAGAGTTCGGGGACTTTGTCGACCGGGTCGCCCTGCTCGTGCTGGATGAGGTAGTCGCCGCGCTGGCCCATGGCCGCCCGGAGAGCTCCCGGATCGCGCACGATCGCGAGGCCGCAGTCGTAGGGGACGTTCAGGGTCTTGTGGGCGTCCGTCGCCCAGGAGTCGGCTCCCGCGCAGCCCGCGGCCAGGTGTGCGTACGTCGGGGAGGCTGCCGCCCACAGGCCGAAGGCCCCGTCGACGTGCACCCACGCGTCCGCCTCCCGGGCGGCGCGGATCGCCTCCGGGAACGGGTCGAAGGCGCCGGAGTGGATGTCTCCGGCCTGGAGGACGACGAGCGTGGGACGGTGCCCGCCGGCCGCGAGGACCTGACGCAGGGCCACGGGGTCGATGCGGCCCTGGTCGTCGGCCCGGACGAGTTCCGGTCCGCCGAGCCCGAGGTAGCGCAGGGCCAGGTCGACGGCCATGTGGCGGTCCGCGCCGGCGATGACGCGCACGGCCGGCCCGCCGGCGAGGCCGTCGCGGACGACGTTCCAGCCGGTGCGCCGCAGCACGGCGTCGCGCGCGGCGGCGAGGCAGGTGAAGTTCGCCATCGTGGCGCCCGTGGTGAAGCCGACGGCGCTGCCGTCCGGCAGGCCGAGCAGATCGAGCAGCCAGGCTCCCGCGACGGTTTCGGCCGCCGCGTACGCGGGCGAGGCGGCGCGCATCACGCAGTTCTGGTCCCAGGCGCTGACCAGCCAGTCCGCGGCCAGCGCGGCGGGTTCGGTGCCGCCCACCACGAACCCGTAGAAGCGACCTCCGGGAAACGCGGTGAGCCCCGGCTCACAGGCCTCGGCCAGCAGGTCGACGACGTCGGCGGGCACGCCGGGACCCTCGGGCAGCGCGTCACCGAGCGCGCGCACGATCTCGTCGACCGAGGCGCGCGCGGGAACCGGGCGGTCGGACAGGCTCGCCAGCCAGCGGACGGCATGGTCGTGCGCCCGTCGCAGCGCCGCCTCGCGCGCGTCCATACCTCGGACTATGGGACAGTCGCCGGGGCCTCGCAACCGCCACGCCCGAGGAGCGGCCCCCGCGACCACGCGGGCCCGGTCCCACGCCGGGCGCGCCGCCTTCCCCGTGCACAGTGGCCGCCGTCACAGCGCGCCGGTGTCACATCCGGCGCCGCTGCGCGGTCCTCGCTGCGGAAGCCGGAGAAGGGATCCTCGGGATGAAGACCGTCATCGTGTGCACGTCCGTATCGCACGGCAATACGCTTCGTATCGCCGACGCCATGGCCCGGGTGCTGGGCGCGGAGGTGGTGTCCCCCGAAGGGGCCGACCTTGCGGAACTGGCCCGCGCCGACCTCGTCGGGTTCGGCTCGGGCGTCTTCTACGGCAGGCTCCACCCGCGGCTGACCGACTTCGTCAAGGCGCTTCCCGCCGGGCGGGGCCGGGCGTTCGTATTCGCCACCAGCGGACTCCCCGAGCTGCCGCCGGCGCCCTTCACCCGCCCCCTGGTCCGGCTCCTCGAAGGCAGGGGCCACGAGGTGGAGGGGAGCTTCTCCTGTCGGGCGTATGACACCTGGACGCCCTTCAAACTCGTCGGCGGTATCAACAAGCAGCGGCCGAACGCCGATGACCTCGCCTCCGCGCGGGCGTTCGCCGAACGGCTGCGGAACGGGACGGGGCCGGTGTCCTGAACGCGGGCGAAACCGCGAGACGGCGTGGCCCGGAGGAGTCCCGGGCCACGCCGTGCACAGCTGCTGCGTCGGGTGATCAGCGCCAGTCGAAGCGGCCGTGCTCGCAGGCACCGTGGAAGAGCGGGTTGCCGTGGATGACGGCGGCGGAGATGTCACAGCCGCCGTAGTGGGCCGAGCCGCCCTTGCTGTAGTGGTCGTCGTCGTGACCGTAGGCCGTGGCGGTGGCTGCTCCGCCGACGACTATGGAGGCGGCGAGGGTGACGGCGGTGACTGCGGCGCGGATGCGCATGGTTTCTCCCTGAGAGGTGAGGGGTTGTCTGGCGTCTCAGGAATCGCCTCTGCACCGACCCGGGAAACACGCCCTGCATCGGTTGGATGAGCAAGAGACTCGGGCGGCCCGCGATCCCGCTTGCGTGTCACCGGATCCCCGTGCACGGCCCGCGCCTCTGCGAACTGCCTGGTCGGCGCCCTGTACGCCGTTGCGGACATGTGCTGTGCATGCTTGCGCACGCCGGCCGCGGACGTGCGGGCAGCCCGCATGGTCCAGCGCAGGCAGGGGATTTCACCTGGACAAGGAGGCCTCCCGGCACCGGTGGCGCCGAGCCGGAGGGTGCCGGCCTTGGGGGGCTGCCAGGTCTGTCCGACGCGCCTTCCCCGGTCACGCCTTCGGCATACGAGTCCGGCATGACACCGGTACGACAACCGTACGGCCAGTGGTTCTCCAGCGGGGGGGAGACACGCCGGTCCACGGGCGACTTGGGGGCGGGATGGCCGTCGGAGGACGGACGGCCTCAAGAGACGTCCCTCATGATCGGGTCCATTCGCGGAGCAGGGCCTCTCGCCCGGGCGGTTTCGGCGTCGTACCGCCGTGGTGCCGGCTCCAGCCGGTGAGGGTCCGGGGGTCGGCCGTGCCCTCCAGGAAGCGGGCCAGGAGGACCTGGGAAAGCGCGATCTCCTCGGCGGTGTAGCCGCGCGCCGCCGCCGACACCGGCAGCTCCTGCGTGCCGTCCGCCGTCTCCAGGCCCAAGAGCATCTCCGGCGGCCCTTCTCCGAAGCCGGATGCCATCGTGACCACTGCCTCCACCACCGCAGCCAGGTAGCGGCCTGCGCCTCCCGAACGGCCCCGGACGGGTGCACCCTTGACGACGGCGGAGCGCAGGCTCGACCACGTCCACGCCCGGTCGCCGTCGGGGCCCGACGCCGCCACCCCTTCGGGGGTGAGTCGGACGCAGTGGCCGTCCGCGTTCGGCGGGGAACCCACGTACACCGATTCGTCGGTGATCCAGAACAGCCCGATCATCGCCATGGCCGGCTCCTGACGCTTCCTGCCCCTCCCATTGTCGCCCCGGTCGTCCTTGTCGACCTGGTGCGCGTCGGCCCGCCCCGCCCTCTTGCGCGCCGTGCCCGGCACGGCGGCCGCGGCTGTTACAGAGCCCCGCACCCGTTCGGCGCAAGAACGGCGGGCGGTGAAGAAGCCGGGCACCCGTCGGGCGGGCCGCTGCGGCCCATGGGACTGCTGGGACGACCCTCGGCACCGCCGGCCCCGAGGTCAACACGGCATTGACCTTTGCCCCTTACAAGGGAGAGTTACGGATATGTCCTGCTTGGGCAACACGGGCAGATTGCGTTGCTTTCGCTCCGTGCCCGGGGACAGAGTGTGGCTCCTCGGCAGGACGCCGGGAACCGTTCGGAGCCCGCCCGGCCTGGAAGACGCCGGGCCGGCTGACCGTTGAAGGGGCCATCCACATGTCCGCTACTTCCGCCACCCACCGCACCCTGGCCGCGCTCCTGGTCGCCGGCGCCCTCGTCGGCGCGGCGGCGCTGCCGGCCGCCGCCGACGACCACCGGGGCGACCACCGGCGCGACCACCGCAGCTCGCACTCCTCCCTCGCCATCGGCGACGTCCAGAACGACGGCCGCGGCCAGGGCAGCCGCCGCCAGGGCAGCCGCGCCCTGAACACCGAATGGATCGAGGTGCGGAACACCGGCCGGCACAGCGTCGACCTCGACGGCTACACCCTCACCGACCAGCAGGGCAACCGCTACCGCTTCCGCGACTTCCGCCTGGAGGGCCGCTCCAGCGTCAAGGTCCACACCGGCCAGGGCCGCGACAGCCGCCACGACCTCTACCAGAACCGCCGCCACCAGATCTGGGACGAGCGCGACACGGCCACGCTCCGCGACAACCGCGGCAACGTCGTCGACACCGAATCGTGGGGCCGCCGCGGACACCACCAGAGCCGCTGATCCGGACCGGCAGCCCCACCGTCCCGGACGGTGAACTGCCGACGACATGAACGACGTGCGTGCCACGGCACATCAGCCGCGGCACGCCACACCGAGCGCAGGAACCGGTGGTATCCGGTCACCCTGGACGGACGTTCGACGAAGCGCGCACAGCCGGCAGCAGGTCAGCGGCTCCCGTGCGGCCGCCTCCCCCGGCGCCCTCCACCCCCTGCACGTGATCACACAGAGCAGGCCCCACACCTGAGCTGCACGAACAGTCACAGGTCAGCGCCAATCGCGCGAGATGTCTGTAAATCGGTCGTTAATGTGCAGGTGCCCTTCACCCCCGACAGACTCGGTGACGTCCAGTCGACACAACACAGCCAATCGCTGTGTCGTTCCTTCGAATTGAAAGGGAGTTTCGTCGTGCGTCACCGCATCGCTGCCGTCTCCGCCGCCGCCCTGCTGACCCTGGCCGGCGCCACCGGCATCGCGGAGGCACAGCCCGCCGGCCTGTACGCCCCTTCGGCCGTGGTGCTCACCGTCGGCCAGGGCGAGGACGCGGCCACCGCCGTGCGGGCGGTCACCGTCAGCTGCGCGCCGACCGCCCAGGGAACGCACCCTGACCCCAAGGCGGCCTGTGCGGCCCTCGCCGCCACCTCCGGCACCCTCGACGCGCTCCTGGCAGCCCCGGACTCGCACCGCGCCTGCCCGATGCACTACGCCCCCGTCACCGTGACCGCGGACGGCGTGTGGCAGGGCAGCCGCATCTCCTGGAAGCACACGTTCGCCAACGCGTGCACCATGTCCGCGACCCTCAACGGGAATGCCGTCTTCGCGTTCTGACCTCGCGCGCACTGCACTGCCCTCCCCGCGCGTCCGCCCCCGCCCCTCCCCGGGCGGGGGCGGACGCATGCCGACCGCCCGGCCGCAGCACGCCGGTCAAGGGCGGGTCGCGCGGGGTCGGGCCGGGGCGTGCAGGGAGCCGAGCAGGGTGAGGGCCTGGGCGCCGGGACTGCCGGGGTCGGCCTGGTAGACGAGGAGTTGCTGACCCGGAGCGTCACGCACGTCGAAGGCGAGGTACGTGAGGGTCAGCGCGCCCACCTCGGGATGGAGGAAGTGTTTGGTCTCCCGCGTCTTCTCCCGTACGGCATGGCTGTTCCAGAGTCGGTCGAACTCCGCGGAGGCGGAGCGGAGTTCGGTCACGAGTGCGCGCAGCCGCGGGTTGCCCGGGTCGAGTCCGGCCGCTTGGCGCAGGTGTCCCGCCGTGGCCTCGGCCGTGGAGTCCCACCGGGTGTAGAACTGCCGGCCCGCCGGGTCGAGGAAGACCATGCGGGCCAGGTTGTCCATCTGCTCGAAGGGCGAATGCAGGGCCTCGGCCAGGGCGTTGGCGGCGAGGACGTCCAGGGTCCGGTTGATGACGAACGCCGCGGCCTGCTGGTGGCCGTCGAGCAGCAGGCCCAGATCCGATGTGACCCGGTCCGTGGTGCGGGTGAAGGGGATGCCCGGTGCGGTCCCGGCCAGCCGGTGCAGGTGCGCCAGGGCGTCGGCGTCCAGACGCAGCGCGCGGCCGAGGGCCTCGGTCACCTGGGGCGAGGGGTGCCGTTCGCGCCCCTGTTCCAGCCGGGTGTAGTAGTCCGCGTTCACGCCGGCCAGAACGGCGACCTCCTCACGGCGCAGCCCGGGGACCCGGCGTACGCCATGGCTCGGCATGCCCACGTCCAGGGGGCGCAGGCCCGCCCTGCGCGCGCGGAGGAACTCTCCCAGCGGGTTGTCGGTCATGTCCCCCAGGCTAAGCCGGGGGGAGGGCGGCTGCCTGGGTGCCGTGCACCCAGGCAGGACTCGTCCTGGCGGGCCGTCACCGGTCTGCCCAGACTCGGTGGGGCGGGCCGCACCGGCAGCGCACTGCACCGAGAGGAAACACAAGGCATGAAGGACACCCCCAAGGTCGTGGCCGTCACCGGAGCCAGCAGCGGTATCGGCGAGGCGACCGCCCGACGGCTCGCCGCCGAGGGGCACCGCGTGTTCCTGGGCGCGCGGCGCACCGACCGCCTCGCCGCACTGACCCGGGAGATCACCGCCGCGGGCGGCGCCGCCGCGTACCGGCGGCTGGACGTCACGGACGCCGCCGACGTACGGGACTTCGTATCCGCTGCGCGCGACCGCTACGGCCGGGTCGACGCGGTCGTCAACAACGCCGGCGTGATGCCGCTCTCCCCGCTGGACGCGCTGAAGACCGCGGAGTGGGACCGGATGATCGACGTGAACGTACGGGGAGTCCTGCACGGCATCGCCGCCGCCCTGCCCCTGATGCGCGCCCAGGGCGGCGGGCACTTCGTGAACATCGCCTCCGTCGGCGCGTACGAGGTCTCTCCCACCGCCGCCGTGTACTGCGCCACCAAGTACGCCGTCCGCGCCCTGTCCGAAGGCCTGCGGCAGGAATCCGCCGGGGACATCCGGGTCACCGTCGTCTCGCCGGGCGTGACCGAGTCCGAACTCGCCGACGGCATTGCGGATCCGGCCGCCAGGGAGGCCATGAAGAGCTACCGCGCCGTGGCCCTGCCGGCCTCCGCCGTCGCGGACGCCATCGCCTACGCGCTGTCGCAGCCCCCGGAGGTCGACGTCAACGAGATCGTCGTCCGCCCCGCCGCGAGTGCCCAGTGATCCGTATCCCGGAAGGAACTGCCGTGCCGGACCGTGCCGTCGATCCCGAGGACCTGGTGCGCAGGCTGCGCATCCTTGAGGACAAGGAGGCCCTGCGCGCGCTCATGGTCCGCGGGTGGCGGGCGCTGGACCGCAAAGACTGGCGGTCCTGGAGCGCCTGTTGGGCGGAGGAGGCGGTGCTGGAATTCGGACCGTGGGACAAGACCCGCGGCAGGGAGGCGATCCGGGCCAAGGTGGAAGAGGCGGAGGCGCCCTTCACGAGCATGCAGCACCACATCCTCAACATGCACGTCGACGTCGACGAGGACGGTGACCGGGCGACGGGCATCGGCTACATGTGGTTCGTCGCCGTGACCGCACCCGGCCGGACGTCCACGCCCTATGCCATGGGCGGTCCGTACGACTGGGAGTTCCGGCGGGGCCCGGACGGCGGGTGGCTGCTGGCCCGCCAGCGCCTCGGCATCTGGTGGACCACGGGCGAGGACACTGCGAACGCCTTCGGGTAGGGCCACCCGGCCGGCCGGCCACCGACCCCGACGGCCGCAGCTCGCCGTCAGCGACAACGTGACCACGCCGGCAACCGCCACGCCGATCCTCGTGCCGCGCCTGGCATGGGCCCGGGCAGGGGCACGTGACGGAGCCCGGGAGCATATCCAGCTCCCGGGCTCCTGTGTGCCACCCATTTGCGCACACCGGCGGCGTTTAAGAGTCGCGGATCATTCTTAGACCGACGTGTTCTGCCTTTGAACTACCGCGCCACGAGAGAGGCGCAGAGGGGACTTGAACCCCCATCCGTCGATGATCGTCCGCGCTCGGTCGATCCGGTGTTCGGCGGCGAATACTGAGACTGGAGCGAGAATCTGAGTTTTACGGGGCCGCCTCTGCCGGCTTGGGCCACCCCGGCTCGTCGGGCCGGGGGAGGGATTCGAACCCCCACGTGACACCCCTTGGTCAGCTTCAACATCAGTTTCAGCTTGCGCTCTTCACGCAACCCCCTGCTCGCACAGGGGGCGATCACGAGGCTACCGGAACAGGTAGCCGAACACCGCGTCCCCGACCCGCTGGTCGGTGACCTCTGCGCCATTGGCCTCTTCGCGGGCGAACTTGACCGCCTGCTGGAGCTTCTCGACGCGGTCGAGGAGCTCGTTCACGCGACGGGCCGGCAACGCACCGGAGAACTTCACCGTCGTCCAGTAACCGACCGGGACGTCCTCGTAGTACACCTCGACCTGCGCCGGGTGCTTCTCCGTGGCCTCGGCCTTCACGTGGTTGCGCGGCACCTTCTTCGTGCGGATCGTACGGACCGGGTCGGTCTTCCACGCGTCCGTCGAGGGGTCGAGGTTCCACGCCTCCGAAGCGTCGAGCACCGGCAGCTTGCGCACGAAGGTGTGCAGGTCGGTGAGCTGCTTTTCGAGGAAGAGCAGGTAGGGCACCGGCACCTGGGACAGCAGAACCGTTCCGTCCACGACGACGTCGGCGGCCGCCGTACGGTTGGCCCAGTCCTTGGTGGCCGTCACGTCGAACAGCCGCGTCAGCGTCTGCGCCGTCGTGCGCAGCACGTCCTCCGCCTTGACCTGGACCCTGGTCGACTCGGGCGGCAGCTGCTCGCCCTCCTCGTCCTTGGGCTGGTACGTACGCGAGATACCGGCGAGCAGCGCAGGCTTCTGGACGTCGTGGTGGGCTTGGGTCAACTCCTGGAGAGACTTGGACTTGACGCCCTTCTCCACTGCGATGATCTGATTCAGCTTCGGCACGGGAGGAACCTAGCAGCAGCCCTGCACCCGGCACATCCGTATTTCGCCCCGGTCGTCGCTGCCGCCCGGCGGTCGGTGCCGCAAGATCGGCAATGGGCTACCTTTCCGGTGCGTGAAGACAACGCCGCGGCCCGCCGGCCGCATATTCGACGCCCTGAAACCGACCGCCGTGCAGGACGCTGCCCAGCTGCGCGACCTCTACGAGCAGCCCAGCGAACTGGTCCGGCGCAAGGCGGTGGACCGGATCCACGACGTGGCCCGCGCCTTCATCGGCCGTTCCTCCCTCGTGTTCATCGCCAGCGCAGACGCCGACGGCCGCTGTGACGTGACACCCCGTGGCGGCCCGGCCGGTTTCGTCGCCGTGCTGGACGAGTTCACGCTGGCCGTTCCCGACGCCACCGGCAACAAGCGGCTCGACAGCGCCCACAACATCGTGGAGACGGGCCGGGCGGGCCTGATCTTCCTGGTGCCCGGGCGGGGGTCCACTCTGCGGGTGAACGGCAGAGCGTGCATCTCCACCGACGCCCGCCTCCTGGAGCAGCTGACCCCCGTCGGCAAACCGCCGCGCAGCGCGATCGTGATCGAGGTGGAAGAGGCGTACCAGCACTGCCCCAAGGCCTTCCTGCGCAGCAATGCCTGGAATCCCGAGCAGTGGCTCGCGGAGGACGCGGTGCCGAGCTCCGCCGAGATCACCCTCTCGCACCTGGGGATCCCCGAGCTGACCCTCGATCAGATCCGTGCCTACGAGCGCGAGTCGCTCCTCCACCGCTACGAGTGACGGAGGCGGACGCGCCGTCCCCGGCGGCCTGCAACCGCCGGGTGACGCTGTCCGGGTGTCAGCCGGCGGGCCGGGGGGCCACGGGTGGACGGTTGCAGGTGCCGGTCGTGTCCGGACAGGTGTAGTCGGGATCCGCGATGTGGAGGACCAACTGGTCCAGGCTGTGGGCGGCCCTCAGGTACAGCACTCCCCCGACACCGTTGCCGACCCTGCTGACCGTCTTGGTCGCCATACCCGCGTAGCGCACCACCTTTCCCGCCAGGACCGCCCGCTCGGCCGCTTTGCGCGCGTCGCCCGTCAGTCGGGGAAGTTCCTCCTGCAGGGCCTGCGCCGTGCTCTTGGCGTGGCCCAATGCCTTGCCGTCGATCTTGCCCATGATCGCCTTGCGTACGGACGGAACCAGCCCGTCGGTGTCCGCCGCCTTGACCAGCCTCTCGGTCACGATGGCCGCGTGCTTTTGCACCTCGGGGCACTGGCTGGGCAGGACGCCGGCGGCCTGCGCGGAGCTCGCCGGGCAGGAGGGGGCGGGAACCTCCTTCGTGTCCGCCGCTCCGAACGCCCGCAGCGTCCTGGAGAAGCACCGCGGGACGGTCTTCACGCCGGCCTGCGGTCCGGGGCAGGTGCCCACCCTGTCGTACGCGTCGAGCAGGGCTGCGGCCGCCCGGGGGTCCATGGGCGCGATACCGGGGGTGGTGGGGCACAGCGCCCGCTCCACGCCGTTCATGGCGCGGTTGAGCCGGTCCAGACCGATCATGGACACGGGCCACATGGGCGGGATCAGATTCGTGATGTTGGTCTTCAGGCCGACTTCCAGCGCGTAGGCCGCGTCGTAGTACGACCTGACCAGAGCAGGACAGGAGGTCACACATTCCAGGGACACGTGGCGGAGGCTAGTACCGGCTCAACCGCCCGTCCAGGGAAGTGAGTTGTGTGGGGCGCGGGTGGCGAAACGGCAGTCGTGGTCCGGCGCGCCCGGCAGGCCGGTGTCAGAGGACCGGCTGGCCGACCCCGAGCAGGTTCCCCTCGCTGTCACGGAACCAGGCGGCGCGTTCACCGCGTGCGCCCTTGCTCGGATAGTTCCCTTCGATCTCCGCGATCCCGTCCACCGTCCGGAACCCGGGTACGTCGACCTCCTCGAACACCACGCCGCGCTGCCTCAGCTGCGCCACGACCGCCTCGATGTCGTCGACCACCCACCCCATCTGGGTGAAGGTGCCGGGAGAGGCTCCCGTAGAAGCGAACAGGGCGAACTCCACGCCCCCGCACCGGTACAACAGTCCGCCGGGCCGCTCGTCGACGGGCTCCAGGCCGAGCCGCTCGGAGTAGAAGCGCCGCGCCCGGTCCAGGTCCTGGGCGGGCAGCCTGGTCGCCACGCGCCCCCGGCCCAGCAGGCTGCTCTCGTCGGCGTTCATTCCTCCACTGTGCCACGCGCAGTGGCCGGATCACGCGAGGCGGACGGCCAGGGGTGTCAGGGCAGCGGGGCGCCCCGGGCCGTGAGCCACAGGTCGTACCACTCCTCGTGGCTCAGCTCCGGCTCGCGCGCGGCCGCGTCGGCGCAGGCGCGGATGCGGGCCGGACGGGTGCTGCCGACGACGGGGGCGATCCGGGACGGATGGCGCTGGAGCCACCACAGCAGGACGGTTTCCGGTGTGGTGCCCTTGGCCTCGGCCAGCGTGCCGACGAGCTGCGCCGTCCGCTCCTGCTCCGGCGTCTCCGGCCGGCCGGTGTAACGTCCCTGCGCCAGCGCGCCCCAGGCCTGGAGCTGCAGGCCGTTCTCGCGGCAGTACTCGATGGTCCCCGGCGGGAACCCGTTCGCGGCGCCGGCGGCGGTGTTGACCAGGACCGCCGCTTCGAGCCAGTCCCTCCGGGCCAGGCTCATCTCCAGTTGGTTGGCGACCAGGGGAACGTCGAGGAAGCCCTGGAGTTCCCGGACCTGCGCCGCGCCCATGTTGGAGACGCCGAAGCTGCGCACCAGCCCCTGCCGGTGCAGGGACATCAGCGCCGCGGCCACGTCCGCCGGGTCGGCGAGCGGGTCGGGCCGGTGCAGCAGCAGCAGCACGTCGATGACGTCGGTGCGCAGGCGGGTCAGGCTTTCCTCGACCCTGCGGAGGATGCTCTGCCCGCGCAGGTCGTAGATCCCCGGCCGGACGCCGTCGCCCAGGCGGATACCGCACTTGGTCTGGATGACGATCCTCTGCCGCAGGTCCCCCGCGCGGGCCAGTACCTCTCCGAAGACGGCCTCCGCCTTCCCGTGGCGGTAGATGTCCGCGTGGTCGAACACGGTGATGCCGCTGTCGAGCGCGGCCTCGACCACGGCCTCGGCCTGGGCGACGTCCGCCACGCCGTACGGGGCGTCGTCCCAGGCACCGCCCAGTCCCATGCATCCGTACAGCAGTCTGTGTGCGTCGAGGCCCGTCGTCATCCCGTCAGCCTAACGACGGCCGCCCGGGTGGGAACGACGGGGCCCTTGCACCGGCGCCGGGTCGCGGTTCGCTGCGGTCGGGTTCCGCCGGCAGCCGGCGCGGCAGCCGGCGTGCGGCGGGGAGGTCCGCTTCGCGGAGCTCGGCGAAGAGCGTGCTGCTGCGCGACGGCTCGCTCCGTGAGCCGGGCGAGGGCCTCCCGGCCGCTGGGCGCCCTGCCTGCCGGTGCGGGGGCCCGGGGGCTACCCCCCGTACGGATGTCACGGCTGCCGGATGGGGGCCGGACGCCCGTTCAACCACCATGTCCGCATGACCACTTGGCGCCGCAAGGCCACTGTCCTCGTCCTCTCCGCCGCAGCCGTCGCAACCGGACTGACCGGCATCTCCGGCCCGACCGCATCCGCCGCCGAGCCCGTCGGCGTACCGGCGCTCGACTGGAAGGACTGCGTCCACGCAGGCGCCCTCCCCGGGCAGCAGTGCGCGCAGCTGCCCGTACCGCTCGACTACGACGACCCCCAGGGCCGCCAGATCACCCTGGCCGTCTCCCGCCTGCGCAGCGACCGCCCGCAGGCGCGGCGCGGGGCGCTGCTGCTGGTTCCCGGGGGCCCGGGCAGTTCCGGCGTCCAGCGGCTGACCTCGAAGGGGAGGGCGCTGGCCAAGGAGATGGCGGGCGCATACGACCTGGTCGCCTTCGACCCCCGCGGGGTGGGCGGGAGCACGACGGCGACCTGCGCACTCTCCGAGGAGGACCGGCACCTGGAGACGCTGCGCTCCTGGCCGGCCCCGGACGGCGGCATCGCTCAGAACGTGGCACGGTCCCGCCGGACGGCCGAGGCCTGTGCCGAGCACGGGGGCCCGGTGCTGCGCAGCTTCACGTCCGCCAACGAGGCGCGCGACATCGAACGCCTCCGCCGGGCCCTGGGCGAGCGGAAGCTGTCCGCCTGGGGCACCTCGTACGGAGCGTACGTGGCCGCCGTGTACGCGCAGAAGTTCCCGCAGCACACCGACCGCTGGGTGATGGACAGCAGCGGCGACCCGGACCCGTCCCGCCTCGCACGGGGCTGGCTCGCGAACATGTCCCGGGGCGCGGACGACCGGTTCCCCGACTTCGCGGCCTGGGCGGCCGACCCGGCCCGGAGCGCCGAAGGGCTGCGCGTCGCCGAGCGCCCCGAGGACGTGCGCCCGTTGCTGCTGGAGCTGGCGGCGAAGCTGGACCGCGAGCCCCGGGAGTCGAACGTCCCGGGCGTGCCGCTGAACGGCAACCGGCTGCGCCAGGCACTGCAGAACGGCCTCTACGGTGACGCCCTGTTCCCCGTCGTCGCGCGGCTCGCCCTGGCGGCCCAGGACCCCGCTGCCGTGCCCGTCCTGCCGCCCGAGCTCGCCCGCCCCCTCCCCGACACGGACGCCGCGGTGGCGGTCGGGGTGATCTGCAATGACGTGCGCTGGCCCGAAGGGGTCGGGGCGTACGGGGCTGCCGCGGCCGCGGACCGGGCGGCGCACCCGCTCACGGCCGGCATGCCCGCGAACATCACCCCGTGCGCCTTCTGGAAGGACGCACCGGCGGAGCGGCCCACCCGGATCACCGCCCAGGGCCCGTCCAACATCCTGATGATCCAGAACCTGCGGGACCCCGCCACCCCGTACTCCGGCGCGCTGAAGATGCGCGAGGCGCTCGGCGGACGGGCCCGGCTGGTCACCGTCGACCACGGTGGCCACGGCGTGTACCTGGGCAACGGCAACGCCTGCGGCGACCGGACGGTGACGGCCTTCCTCACCACCGGCCGGCGCCCGCAGCACGACACGTCCTGCGCGGGCTGAACGGGCACGCCGCCCGTCCCGGGGAGCCCTTCGGTCCCGGGACCCCTTCAGGTGCGGGAGCGGGCCGTCCGGGCGCGGATCTCCTCCGGTGACAGGTAGGCGTCGGTGTACTCGAAGTCCCGGAGCGTGCCGGGCTTGTGCGACTGGAAACCCGTCCTGACGAAGTCGTCTCCCGTTGCGGCGTTCAGGAGCCAGTTCGTCAGGACGCGGGTCTTCGCGGCGCCGGTGCGCAGCGCGGCCCAGTGGTAACCGCGGGCCACGGCCTGGGCGGGCAGCCCCTGCAGCTCGATGCCCAGGGGCCGGGAGACGCCGTCCCGGCCGCCGAGGTCCACCACCAGTCCCAGGTCCTTGTGCTCGTAGGGGCGCAGCGGCCCGCCCCGCACCGCCGCGATGACGTTGTCGGCGGCCACCCGGCCCTGCCGCTGGGCGTGCTGGGCCGTGGGCGGGCACACGGCGTCCTCCTCGCCCTTGGCGAGGTCGGGGACCGCGGCTGCGTCGCCCAGCGCGAAGACCCCGTCCACCCCCGGTACGCGCAGGTCGGGGGTGACCGCCAGGCGGCCCTTGACCGTCTCGGCGTCCAGCGTGCCGATCAGCGGGCTGGCGGCGACCCCGGCGGTCCAGATCAGCGTCCGGCACGGCAGCACCCGGCCGTCGGTGAGCGTGACCTCCTCGGGGCCGGCCTTGGCGACCGAGACCCCGAGCGAGACCTCGATCCCGCGCCGGCGCAGGACGTCCAGGGCCACCCGCCCCAGCCGGTCGCCGAGTTCGGGCATGAGCCCCGGCGCGACGTCCACCAGGTGCCAGGTGATCCGGCCGGGGTCCAGCCGGGGGTAGCGTGCGGCGGCGTGCAGGGTGAGCCGCTGGAGGGCGGCGGCCGTCTCGGTTCCGGCGTAGCCGCCGCCGACCACGACGAAGCCGAGGCGGGACGCCCGCTCCGCCTCGTCACGGCTCGCGTCCGCCAGGTCGAGCTGGGCGATCACGTGGTCGCGCAGGTAAGCCGCCTCGGCGAGGGTCTTCATGCCGCGGCCGTGCTCGGCCAGGCCGGGGATGTCGAAGGTGCGGGTGACGCTGCCGGGAGCCAGGACCAGGTGGTCGTAGGGCTGGTCCACGATCTCGCCGGTGATCTCGCGGATCACGCAGACCTTCGCCTTGGTGTCGACGCCGATCGCGCCGCCGGGAATGATCCGGGTGCGGTGCCTGCGGCTGCGCCGCAGCGAGACGGCGACGGACTGGGGGGTGAGCACACCGGAGGCCACTTGGGGCAGGAGCGGCAGGTAGAGCTGGTACGAGTACGGGGTCACCAGGGTGATCTCCGCCTCGGCAGGTGACAGGGTGCGTTCGAGGCGGCGTACGCATGCGACTCCGGCGAAGCCTGCGCCGACAACAAGAATCCTCGGTGGTGTCACGGTCCACGTCCCTTCTCGGGCCTGCCAGGTCGTGACGCGCCTGCCCCGTCCGACGGCTCTTGCACGGCCGCCGGGCCTCGATTTCGCGCATCGGACACCGCGTCAGTGCAGCCGGTGGAGGGAACGGAGCACGGTCCGGGCCGCGTTGGCTCCGGGCGCGCCGTGTACGCCGCCTCCCGGGTGGGCCGTGGCCGAGGCGAGGTAGAGGCCCCGTACGGGCGTGGTGGGACGGCCGGTTCCCGGTACGGGCCGGAAGACCAGCTGCTGGTGCAGGTTGGTGGTGCCCTGGTTGACCGCGCCACCGACGAGCGCGGGGTTGAGACGTTCCAGATCGGGCGGGGCCAGCACCCGGCGGGCCCGGACCGTGGCGCGGAAACCGGGGGCGTAGCGCTCCACCTGGGCTTCCACCCGGGCGGCGATGGCCTCCTTCTCCCGTTCGTCCCACCGGCCGGTGAGGCCGTCCTCCCCCGCGTCGCCGACGATCTCCTGCGGGACGTGGGTGTAGGCCCAGGCGGACTCGGTGCCCGACGGGGAACGGCTCGGGTCCGCCGTGGTCATCTGGCCCAGTACGGCGAAGGGGGTCCGCGGCACCCGGCGCATGGCGATCTGGGCGGCGAAGAGGGTCAGTTCGTCCAGGCCCTCGGCGAGGTGAACCGTTCCGGCGGTGGCCGCCCCTTGCGCTCTCCAGGGGATCGGGCGCGACAGGGCCCAGTCCACCTTGACGGTCGAGAAGTCCCACTGGAAGCGCCGCAGGTCCGAGCGCAGTCGGGCGGGCACGTGCTCCGGCGCCAGGAGGCGTCCGTAGAGCAGCGGGGCCGGCACGTCGGCGAGTACGGCCCGCCGGGCCGGCACCTCCGTACCGTCCTCGGTGCGCGCCGCCACGGCCCGGCCGCCGCGCACCACGACCTCGGCCACCGCCTGCCCGCAGCGCACGCTGCCGCCGCGCGCCGTCAGCCGCCGTACGAGCGCTGCGCTCAGGGCCCGGGCGCCGCCCTCGGGCACGGGGAAGCCGTACGCCTGCCCCAGCATGCACATCAGCCATCCGAAGCCGCCGCCCAGGGCCGATTCGGGTCCCAGGTCGGCGTGGAGGGCGTTGCCCGCGATCAGCAGGCGCGCGCCGTCACCCGCGAACTCCTCCTCCCCGAGGCGACGCGCCGGCAGGAGCATGGTCCGCGCGACGCGCAGCCCCTCGGCGTACCGCAGCCGGGCGGCGAGCCGGAGCCCGGCGCGGACGGGCGGGAAAGGGGTGAACAGGCAGCTCAGCACGTCGTCGCCGATCCGCTGCCAGAGCCCGTACAGCCGCTCCCAGGCGGCGCCGTCCCCCGGCGCGAACCGCTCCAGCGAGGCGGCCGTGTCGTGTACGTCGGACGCCAGGACCGCGCAGCGCCCGTCGGAAAGCGGGTGGGCGACGACCGCGGGGGCCCGGCTCCAGCGCAGGCCTTCCCTCTCCAAGTGCAGCTGCCCGATCACCGGTGAGGCGGCGGCCAGCGGGTAGAAGGCGCTGAACAGGTCGTGGACGTAGGCCGGGTGGAGTCCGCTATCGCTGCGGACCGCGCCGCCCGGCTCGGGCTGGGCCTCCAGGACGACCACCCGCCATCCGGCGTCGGCGAGCAGGTTGGCGGCGACCAGTCCGTTCGGGCCGGCTCCGATGACCACCGCGTCCGGGGCCGTCGTCCGGGCCGTCGTCACGCCGGATGTCCTCGCGCCGAGTGGCCCCGCGCGGGGTGTCCGCGCGCCCGGAGCCCCCGGCGTCCTTCGCGCCCCCGGGTCCCGGTGCTGCGGGGCCCGGTGCTCTCCGGACCGGGGTCCTCCGGTTCGACGACGCGGGCGAAGCGCGCCAGCATCGCGCGGTGGCGCACCTGCGCGACGGCGTCTATGGCCGCGTGGTGGAAGTTGTTCCCCCTGCCCCGCAGCGGATGTTCGTCGAGGATGATCAGGGTGTACTCGCCCCAGGGCCGCACTTCGATCGCGATCCGGGCGCTGACCCGTCTGCCGGCCATGGCTTCGAGTTCGAGCCGGTGCGGGGGTTCGTAGGCGCGCACGATGGTCCGGCCCTCGTACGCCCACGGACCGATTTTGATCCGGTAGCGCAGGGCCGCGCCCTCCTGGGGCCACCGCTCGTCGTCCTCCCAGGAGTCATGGGTGCCGACGACCCAGTCGGCGTACCGACTGCCGTCCTCAAGGACCTCCCACACCCGGTCGGGCCGGCATCGGACCAGCCGGTGCTGCACTGCCATGGCAATCCTCCCGCCTCGGGCCGTTCGGTGCCGGGCGCCTACCCCGGGCGGGCGCCCTCATACGCCTCTCCTGCGCCGCGCCGCCGCCCGCACTCCGAGGGCCGCCAGGCAGCAGCACCCGGCCGCCGTCCCCGTGCCCCGCAGCGCCGCGCGCCAGCCGCTGCCGCGCCCGCCGCGTACGGCCGCGGTGGCCTCGGAAGGCAGGTGGAGGATGCCCTGGCTCCCGCGCGCGCTGCCGTCGCCGCCCAGGTAGCGGTGTTCCACGCGCCATGCGATGGTCCTGCGGGTCAGGCCGGGCGCGACCGCGTGGGCGAGGGCCAGGGAGCGTGCGTACGGGCCCACCAGGGTGCGCGGGCGCGGGCGGCCCATCAGGGCCGTGAGGGAGCGTGCCACCCGCTCGGGGGTGGCCACGGGGGGCAGGGCGCGCAGGTCACGCCCGGTGTGGTTGGCCGCGTGCCGGAAGAAGGGCGTGTCCACGCCGGCCGGAAGCACCGTGCACACGTGGACGCCGTCGGCACCCGTCAGTGCCAGTTCCTGGCGCAGTACGGCGTCGAACATGGCCAGCGCCGCCTTGGACATCGCGTACCCCGCCATGTACGGGGCCTCCACGACCGCACCCAGCATCGAGGAGACGTCGATGACGATGCCGTGGCGCTGCCGGCACATGACGGGCAGGGCGGCGCGCGCCCCGTGCACGGCGCCGATCACATTGACGTCCAGGAGCCTGCGCAGCTCTTCGGACGGGACCTGGTCGAAGCGTCCCAGGATGCCCACCCCGGCCGCGTTGACCCAGACGTCGATGGCGCCGAACCGCGCGACCGCCTCGGCGGCGAGCGCCTCCACGGCCCGGGCGTCGGTGACGTCCGTGGGGACGGGCACGGCGCTCGCTCCGTGGCGGCTGCGGCAGATGCGGGCGAGGTGTTCGAGCTCGCCGACGCTCCGGGCCGCGAGGACGAGCCGGGCCCCGCGGCGCGCGCACGCCAGCGCAGTGGCCCTGCCGATGCCACTGGAGGCGCCGGTGACGACGACGACCCGGCCTTGCAGGTTCACGCGGGGCGTCTGACCAGGATCACGCGATTCATGCCGGTGACGGCACATCGGCCGCGCGGCCCGGTCGGCGGGGCGGGCAGGCGGGCGGGGTTGCGGTCGTTGCTGACGGGCAGTCACGCGCGGCGTTCTCGATCGTTAACCGGGCGGCCCGTCCCCCCGACCGAACGGACATCCCCGACGTGACCTGTGCCGAAGCCCGCCCGTACGCCGGGGCGGTGGCGTGGCCGGCGCGCCACCGGGTGCCGCTGGCCGCCACCGCGGCCGCCGCGCCGCTGTACGCCGTATGGGGGGCCGTGCTCGCGACCGGTGGTGGTGATCTGGCGGCGCAGGAGGCCTGGGCCGGCTTCGTGACCCTGCACCCGGGGGCGCCGTACAACCTGTCCTGGCACGGCGGGCTGCACACGGCGGGCTACAGCGTCCTGTCGCCCTACGCGATGGCGGCGCTGGGCGTGCGGCCGGTCTCCGTGGCCTGCGGGCTCGGTGCCACGTGGCTGGCCGGGATGCTGTGCGTGCGCAGCGGTCTGCGCCGGCCCCTGGCTCCCGCGCTGACGCTGGCGCTGGTGCTCTGGTGCCAGGTGGCGTCGGGGCGTACGACGTTCATGCTGGGCGTGGTCTTCGCCTGTGGGGCACTGGTCGTCCTCTTGAGCGGGCGGAGCAGCGCGGCCGTCGTGGTGTGCGCGGCGCTCGCGGGGCTCGCGAGCCCGGTCGCCGGCCTGTTCCTCGGCGTCGTGGGCGCCGGCCGGCTGCTGACCGGCCGGTGGGGGCAGGCTGCGGCGCTCGCGGCGCCGCCGGCGGCCGTCCTGGGCCTGGCCGCCTGGCTGTTCCCCTTCGGGGGCGAGCAGCCGATGGACTTCGTCCGGGTGTGGCCGCCGCTCGTGATGACCCTGGCGGCCGTCGCGGCGGCGCCGCCGGCGTGGCGGACGGTACGGCGGGCCGGGGCGGTGTACGCGGTCGGCGTGCTGCTGGCGTACGCGGTCCCCTCCCCCGTCGGGACGAACATCGAGCGGCTCGCCCATCTGGCCGCGCCCGCGGTGCTGGTCGCCGCCCTGCCCGCCAGGGGCGCCCGTACGGTGGCCGCGCGGCGGCTCGCGTGCACGGCCGTGCTCGCCCTCGGACTGGCGTGGGTGGGCGGGAACACCGCGGCGCACCTGCGCGACACGGCGGCGGTGCCGGCGTGGGCCGCGGACACCGACGGCGTCGTCCGCGCCCTGGAGCGGCTCGGGGCGGACCGCACCCGGGTGGAGGTGGTCATGGCCCGCAGCCATCGCGAGGCGGCCGTTCTGGCTCCCCGCCTCACCCTGGCGCGCGGCTGGAACCGCCAGGCCGACGTGGAGCGCGGGCCGCTCTTCTACGGTGCGTCAGAAGCCCTTACGCCACGGGCGTACCGGGCCTGGCTCGACCGCTGGGCCGTGGGGTTCGTGGCGGTGCACGGCGGCGCACTGGACGGCGCCTCGGAGCCGGAGTACCGGCTGGTGTCGAGCCGGCCGGACTACCTCGAACCGGTGTGGCGGGACGCGAACTGGCAGGTCTACCGGGTCAGGTCCGCGGTGCCGCTGGTCGACCCGCCGGCGTCCGTGGTGCGCGCGGACGGCGCCGAGGTCGTCGTCCACATGCCGACGGCGGGCACGGTGACCCTGCGGATCGTCCACTCGCCCTGGCTGCGGGCGGACGCCGGATGCCTGGAGCGGGCGGGCGGCAGCGGTCTGACCCGGCTGACCGCGAGCGGGCCGGGCGACATCACCATCGGGTCCTCGTACACCGGCGGACGGGCCCGGCCGTGCGCGGCGTGACCACTCGGCTCGCCCTCCTCTGCGTCCGCCGCCACCGGCTGGTCCTGCTGGTCTGGCTGCTGCTCGTGGTCGCCGGGCTCGGCGCGGTGGGGCCGGTGGTGGACCGCCTGGACCGGCAGGCCTGGAGCGTGGCCCCGCACGAGTCGGTACGGGGCAACCGCCTCATCGACGGGGCCGGCCGGCGGGGCGGGCAGATCGACGCCGTGGCGGACGGGGCACCGGTGGACGGTCCGGGATTCCGCCGCGCACTGGCCGCGGCACGGCGCGACCTCTCCGCCGTCACCGGTGTGCAGGCGGTCGGCATCCCGGCCGCGCCCCCGGACGCGGGCGCGGATCCGGGCGGGCAGACCGGGGGCGGGACGGACCGTGGCACCGATGCGGCCGTCTCCGCCGACGGGCGAGCGGCCCTGGTCTGCGTACGGTTCCGGCGGGACCTCCCCGACGGCGTGCGCCGGCGCGCCGAGGCCGCGGTCGAGTCCCGGCTGCGGCAGATCGCCCAGGACGTGCCCGGGGTCCGCGTGACCCTGGGCGGCAGCGACCGGGCGCGCCGGGCCGTGGCCACGCAGTCGGTGACCGACACCCGGCGCAGCGAGCTGATCACACTGCCGGTGACGCTGGTGGTGGTCCACCTGCTCTTCGGCGGGTTCGCGGCGGCGTCCGTCCCCCTGCTCGCGGCCGTGGGCACGGTGGTGACGGGCATGCTCTGGCTGCTCCTGCTGTCGCGCTGGTACGACATCACCTCGCCCACCCTGTCGACGACCGCGATGATCGGGCTCGGTCTGGCCGTCGACTACGCGCTGATCACGGTGAGCCGGTTCCGGGAGGAGCGGGCCGCGGGGCATCCGGTTCCGGAGGCCGTGACCCGGACGATGGGCACCGCCGGGCGGTCGGTCGCCTTCGCGGCCCTGGTGGTCGCGGCCGCGCTGTGCGGACTCGCCGCCTTTCCCAGCGACTTCTACGCCTCGATCGGGCTGGCCGCGGCGGGGACGGTCGGCCTGTCGCTGGCCGCCGCGCTGACCCTCACCCCGGCGCTGCTGGCGGCGTTCCCCCACCGCATCGGTGCGCGTGCGGCCGGCCCCGCGCGCGACGGCGACGGCGGGTTCGCGCGGCTGGCCCGGTGGACCCGGCGCCGCGCCCTTCCGGTCGCCGTCGGCGTCGCGGCGCTGCTGGTCACCTGCGCCGCTCCGTTCCTCCATGTGCACCTGGTCAGCCCGGTCGGCGAGCGGCAGCTGCCGCCCGGGGCCGAGGCCCGGCGTTACGCCGAGCTGGTGGCCGAGCGGTTCCCGCAGCACCGGGCCGACGCGGTGGTCGTGGTGGGACGTACGGACCCCGGCAGGTTGCAGGCGTGGGCCGACCGGTTCGCCGGCCGTCCGGGGACGGAGGCGGTGGGCACGGCCACCGCCACGGGTCCGGGGGTCGCGGTGGTCAAGCTCGTGCCGGTGGCCGACGACGGGAGCGCCTCGGCGGAGCGGCTGGTGCGCCGGCTGCGGGCCGAGCGGCCGACCGGCTTCCCGGTCTGGGTGACGGGGCGGAGCGCCGCGGACCTCGACTTCCGGGCCGAGGTCGTGGAGTACGCACCGCGCGCGGCCGGCCTGATCGCGCTGACCACGTGCGCGCTGCTGATGCTGATGACCGGTTCGGTCCTGCTCCCCCTGAAGGCCGTCGTGATGAACACGCTGTCCCTGGGGGCGTCGTTCGGTGCGCTGGTGCTGGTGTTCCAGGACGGGTGGGGAGCGGGGCTGCTGGGCGTGCACACCCTGGGCGGGCTCGGGTACTGGCTGCCCGTCGTGGTGTTCGCGCTGGCGTTCGGCCTGTCCATGGACTACGAGGTGTTCCTGCTCTGCCGGATCCAGGAGCTGTACGACTCCGGGGTGGACAACGACCGCGCGGTCGAGCTCGGCCTCCAGCGCTCCGCCCGCATCATCAGCTCCTCGGCGGCCCTGATGTGCCTGGTGTTCATCGGGTTCGCCATGGGCGAGGTGCTGGTCATGAAGCAGCTGGCGGTCGCGCTCGCCCTCGTGGTCGTGGTCGACGCGACGCTGGTGCGCTGTCTGCTCGTGCCCGCCACGATGACGCTGCTGCGTGACGTCAACTGGTGGAGCCCGCGGTTCCTGCGGCGGGACAGCGGGGGACGCCGGGGCGTCGGGGTGGAGGCGGCGACCCCCGGGGACGCGGACGTCCGTCAGAACGCGTCGGGGTCCGCGGTGTCGTCCGGTTCCGCCTCGATGACGTGAACGGCTGCTTCCTCCGCGCTCGCGGCGCCTCCGTCGATGCCCCGGTCCTGAGCGGTGAGCTCCTTGGTCGTGTCGGAGTGTGCGCCTTCGTCCGGGGCGACCAGCCGTCCGGCCCTGCCGACACCGGATTCCGGATCGACCGGCTCGCCCTCACCGTCGGGCAGGTCCCCGACGCCGTTGCCCGGGGGCACCTCCAGATCGGGCTCTTCCTGCGCCAGCCTCTCGTCGAGGGTCTCGCCCGCAAGCTGCTCGGCGGCCGTGGTCCCGTGCTTGGTGACGCCCAGCGGCTTTTCGGGCGGCGAATACCCCTCGTCCAGCATGTCGTCGTAGGTCCGCTCGTCCAGGGCGTCCTGCAGGTCGGACGGTGCTGCGTCGGCCTGCTCCTCGTTGGTACCGGTGGGCTGGTACACGTCGTCCGCCATCGGTGTGTCGCTCATGGGGTCCTCCCTCCGGGCATGCACGGTCAGGTCCTCCGTCGAGGACGAGGCGCACCAGGCGCCTAACCGGCTGGGGGCCCGGCAAACCCCGCCCGGTCGCCGTCTGAGCCCTGCGGCGGTTCACAGCCCGTGCGGCGGTTCAGAGCCCTGCGGCCTCCTTCTCGCGCAGTCGGGCCCAGGCCCGGGCGGACAGGTCGTCCCGCAGGAGGACGTCGGCGGCGGTGCAGGCCAATGCCTCGGCGGCCGCCAGCATCACCGCGCGGCCCCGCTCCGAGTCCGCCGCCCGTGCGAACGCCGGAGTGTGGTCCGACGCCTCCTCGCCCAGGATCGCGACGAAGGGATGGATGGCGGGGACCCGGGTGCTGACGTCCCCGATGTCGGACGAGCCCAGGTAGGTGCCGGGGACGGGCTGGGTGAGGGTGATGCCGGAGCGGGCGAGGTGGCGGGTGAAGCGCTCCGAGAGGACATCGTTGTCGCGGAAGTGCGCGTAGCCCTTCCCGATGCGTCGGACGTCCGCGGTGGTACCGGTCGCGGCGGCCACGCCCGCGGCCCAGACACCCAGCTCGCGGACCAGTTCGTCCAGGGCCGCGGTGGTGGCCGCACGCAGCCCGAACAGTCCTTCGGCGTAGTCCGGCACGATGTTGGTGGCGGTGCCGCCGTGGGTCACGATGCCCTGGACGTGGGAACCGGGCGGCAGCCGCCTGCTCACCACCGCGACGGTGTTGAACAGCTGGACGAGGCCGGCCAGGGCGTCGATGCCGCGGGTGGGGTCGCCGGTCGGGTGCGCCGCACGGCCGTGGAAGGCCACTTGCACCTGCGTCTGGGCCGTCAGCGGCGCCCAGGACCAGTCGTGGACCCCGGGGTGGAACATCAGCGCCGCGTCGGCACCGTCGAAGACGCCGGCGGCGGCCAGGTCCACCTTGCCGCCCCCGCGTTCCTCCGCGGGTGTGCCCACGGCCAGGACCCGGCCCGCGTCCTCACCGAGTACGCCGCGCAGGGCCAGCGCGGCCCCGAGCCCGGCCGCGGCGATCAGGTTGTGACCGCAGGCGTGTCCGAGCCCGGGCAACGCGTCGTACTCCATCAGCAGCGCCACGCAGCGGCCGCCCGCGCCCGAGCGGGCCACGAAGGCGGTCTCCAGTCCCGCCGCCTCCCGTTCGACGCGGAATCCCGCCCGCTCCAACTCGCCGCCGAGCAGCCGCGCCGCCCGGTGCTCCTCGTACGCCGGCTCGGGGTCGGCGTGCAGCGTGCGGCTCACCTCCCACAGGCGCTCCGCCCGCGAGGCGCACTCCCGCCGGATCCGTTCGTACAGGCCATCCAGGTCCTCGGGCCGACGGGACATGCACCCTCCTCTTCGCGACGCTGCTGCTCGTGCCGGTGTCGCAGGTGCTCCTGTCCCGTCCCTGCATGGTCATGCCTTCCAGCGGCCGCGCCCCGCGCCCTGGCGCTCCGGCCGCGGACGGGCCGGAGCGGGGCTCAGGAGATGGCGTACCACTGGCTGCCCCAGCCCGTGTTGATGGTGCTGGTGGACTGGTCGGCGAGGTTCACGGTGGCCGGCAGTGCGTTCTGCCCCGTCAGGAGGGTGCTGTACCGGAGGCTCGGTGGCGTGAGACCGGCATTGACCGAGATGCCGGCCCCGGTGGCCTTCAGGGTGAGGGCGTTGGTGGCCCAGCTGCCGTTGAGGAGAAGGGCGATGAAGTAGGTGCCGGGGGCGGCGGTGAACGGCTTGCCGAGGGGCAGCGGCTTGGCGATCGCGTCGGTCATCAGCTGGGGAGAGATGTCCGCGCTGGCCGCGAGGAGGGTTCCGGAGGCGTCGTACACGCCGAGGTAGCAGTTGGTGAGCTGGGCGTTCGGGTCGATGCCGGCCAGGCCCAGCCAGATGTTCGACCAGGTGATCTGTTCGCGGAGGACGATGCGCACCAGCGTGATCCGGCCGCCGACCCCGGCGGCCGACTGGGCGGTGACGTGTCCCGCGTCATTGGGGTCGCCGGTCCATGCCAGCAGGTTCTGGTCCTGCGGCCGGGGCCCCTCGTA
Source organism: Streptomyces sp. NPDC006326 (assembly GCF_040612915.1). Taxonomy (NCBI): domain Bacteria; kingdom Bacillati; phylum Actinomycetota; class Actinomycetes; order Kitasatosporales; family Streptomycetaceae; genus Streptomyces; species Streptomyces sp. NPDC006326. Next base: position 69,783 of record NZ_JBEXRC010000029.1, read on the forward strand.
CCCGGACCCGCCGCCGTGCGCGGGCGATGCGGGCGCGGAGGCGGGGGACTGCGCCGCCTTGGGCCGGTTCCCGGCCGGTGTGGTGCAGCCGGTCAGGACGAGCAGCGCCGCGAGCGCGGCGGCGAGGCCGGCCGTGGTGGTGGTGGTGGTGCGGGTGTACATGGGCCCCCCATGAGATGCGGAATTGCCGACCGTCATGGTCACACGGGCTCATCCGCCGGACTGCGCCAGGAGGCGGTGGAGCCAGCGCGTACGGGCGTTGCGGGCGTCCTGGCTGAGGGCGGCCTGCGGTGCCAGCCCGTCGAAGCCGTGGTAGGCGCCGGCCACACGTGCAGTTCGGCCTGGCCTCCGGCCTGCCAGAGCGCGTTCGCGTACGCCACGGCCTCGTCCCGGAAGATCTCGGCCGACCCGACCTCGACGAAGGCAGGAGGGAGCCCGGAAAGGTCCGTGGCGCGCGAGGGGGACGCGTAGGGCGGCAGGTCCGCAGCGCCGTAGCGGTCGCCCAGCAGGGCCTTCCAGGCGTCGACGTCCAGTTCGGCCGCGTGGGCGGCGGCCCAGGCGAGTCCGGCGTAGCAGTCCTCCAGCGGCCCGGGGTACGGCGCCTGCGGCGCGAGGCGGTACTCCACCAAGATGACGGCCAGTTCCAGCGGGAGGACCCCCTCGCGGAGGATCCGCGGGAGCACCGACCATGCGTTGCCCATGATCATGGCGCCGCCGTGCATGTAGTACAGCAGGGGCAGCGGCCCGGCGAGCCCGGCCGGCCGCGCCGCTCACGAGCGTGACGTCCGGCCCGTCCGGCGCTCCCGGCACCTGCAGCTCCGTCACCTCGAAGCGGCCGTCGGCGCGCAGCTCCTCGGCCGTCGGCCTGGGCCGGGTCGCGGCATCCCGCTCCTGCCGGGCCGCAAGGGTCTCCGGCGTCACGGGCTCCCTCGACTCCTCGCCCAGGGCGGCCAGCACGGCGGCCGGTTCGGGGTCGAAGGGGGGGCACCGCCCGCGCCGCCGGAACACGGCCGGCCCCGGGGGGTGCGGGGCGGTCACTCACGGCCCACCCCCGGCCGGTCACCGGAGCACGGCCCGGCGTTCCCGCCGGCACCGTCCCGAGGCAGGCGCGTGCACCCGGGGAACGCTCGCCTGACGCCCATACGGCGTAGTCCATCACACCGCCGGGCCGCCGCGGAGGGTGACCCGCCAGCGCGGGACACGCCTCCGGGCGAGGTGCCCGGTCAGAATGTGCCAGACCCCTCTCAGTCACCCGACTCGGACTCCGGAGACGCACCCATGGACACCGATCCCCTCTCCCGGTTCCTCCAGGCACTTCCCCCCGCGAGGCGGGAGGCCGTCGAACAGCTGCCCCGGGAGCGGCAGGAGGCGTTGGCCGCCGAGTGGGAGAGGCGGCTCAGTGACGACGTCTCCCTCCTGACGGTGAGCGAACTCGACCCGCACGCCGCCGAGGCCCGGGCGGCGGAGGACGTCGCAGCGGAGGCCCTCTGACCGGGTTCTCCGACCGCGGAGGCCGTCCGGCTCGGCCGGGACGGGCCGCCCGTGGGACGGCGTGCCGCTCAGGACAGGTGGAACCGGCCGCGGTGGGCGGCCAGCCACGTACGGAAGTCCTGGAGGCCCGGGTGGAGCGCGCGGAGGGCGTCGAGGTCCCGGGCGGCGGTGAAGATCCGCTCGCAGTCGGCGTAGTACTGGAACATGTTCCCCGCCTCGTCGGCACCGGGGAAGCCGAGCCCGCGGAAGGCGTCCGGGGGCAGGGGGCGGTACCGCACCGGTTCGCCCAGGGCTTCGGTCATCGCCGCGGCCATCTCGGCGACCGGCAGGTGCTCGCCGGCGATGCTGACGGTGGCGCCGATGAAGTCGGTGCCGCCCCGGAAGACGGCCAGCGCGATCCTGCCGATGTCGTCGACGGCGATGCCGGCGAGCCTGCTGTCGCCCATCGGGTAGACGAGTTCGAAGGCGCCGTCCTCGCCGCGCTGGGGGCCGAACGCGCCCAGCAGGTTCTCCCAGTAGAACGTGGCCCGCAGGAACGTCGTCGGTACGCCTGCATCGGTGAAGAACCGGTCGGCTTCCGCCTTGGCGTCGAAGTGCGGCACCTTGTAGGAACCCTGCAGCGTCGGCATCCGGTCGTCGTCGAGCGGAATGCACTCGCGCGTGTCGTCCAGCGTGGACCAGATCGCGTGCTGCACCCCGGCGTGCCCGGCCGCCGTGGCCAGTGCCGCGGCCTGCGCCTTCTCGTGCGCCGCGGACATGTCCTCCCAGAAATTGGTCACCAGGAAGGCACCGTAGGCCCCTTCCAGCGCCGGTCCCAGGCTGGCCTCGTCATCCATGTCGGCCCGGACGACCTCGGCACCGAGCCGTTCCAGCTCCCTGGCCCGGTCCGAATCCGGCGTGCGGGTCACCGCCCGCACCGAGAAACCGCCGTCCTTGTCCTCCAGGACCGCCCGGGCCAGGGCCCCGCCCTGCTGGCCCGTCGCACCGAACACGGTGATGATCCGCCTGCCGTCCGCCATCGCCCGTACCTCTCCCTGCCGCAGCCACCCGGAAAAAGCCTGGTAGCGAACCTACGGCCGGGGCCGCCGCGGCAGTTGCCGTACACGCCGACAGGCCCCCGCGGCACCCGGATGCGCGGCCCTGAGGCCCGCCGGGTTCAGCCGTCCAAGGAGAGGGCGTTCTTGGCGTGCCCGACGGACGCCTCGGAGGCGGGGCCGCCGGGGTTCTCCGTGGCCAGGGCCTGGTTGAGGGTGACGAAGGGGCGCATCCGCTGCTCGTAGCGGGAGTAGGCGGCGCGGTGGTCGCCGTGGGCCCGGGCGAGGCAGTCGGCCAGCACGTGGGCGCCCACCAGGGCCAGGCTGGTGCCCTGCCCCGAGAGCGGGGAGGGGCAGTAGCCGGCATCGCCGAGGAGGGCCACCCTGCCCCGCGACCAGTGGTCCATCCGGATCTGGGCCATGGCGTCGCAGTAGAAGTCGGGGGCGTCACGGGCGGCCTTGGCCAGACGTTCCCCCTCCCAGTTCAGGGACGCGAGCTTGTCGGAGACGAGGCGCTGCAGCGCGCCGTCGCCGCGGAGGTCGGGGCCGAGGGGCCCGGACCGGAATCCGAAGGCGATCCTGAGCTCGGTGTTGTCGCGCACGGGCATGATGCCGAAGCCCGCATCGCCGTCCCGCAGCCACACCTGCCAGTCCTCCAGCCCGAGGAAGTTGTCCGCGCCGAACACCGAGAGGTGGCTGCCCAGGTGATGGGCGAAGCGCTCCTCGGGACCGAAGGCCAGCCGCCGTACGGTCGAGTGCAGACCGTCGGCCCCGATCACCAGGTCGTACGTGCGGGAGGCCCCGTCGGTGAAGTCGACGTGCACTGCGGTCTCGTCCTGGTGGAGGGCGGTGATGCCGGTGCCGAAGAGGTACTCGGCATCGGCTCGCGTGTGCTCGTACACCAGCCGTACCAGGTCCTCGCGCAGCAGCTCGATGTCCTCGCTGTCGAGCCGGCCGCTGCTGAACGTCGCGTCGGTGGAGCGCTCGATCTCGTGGCCGTCGGGATCCAGGACCGACATGCCGCGCATCCGGGTGCGTACGCGTCGGGCCTGTTCCAGCAGGCCCATCCGCTCGACCACGTCGAGTGCGACGCCCCGGACGTCCACGGCCTGACCGCCGGGGCGGGGCCCGGGGGCGCGTTCGACGACGGTGGTCCGGAAGCCGCGGCGGTGCAGCCAGTAGGCGAGTACGGGGCCGGCGATCCCGCCGCCGGAGATGAGAACGGTCTGCATGGAGGCTCCTCGAACTGCTCGGTACGCTGTACGCGCACCGAACGTACGACGTACGCGCAGGACGCTCAACCGAGTCAAAAGCGGCCTGTACTAGGGCAGTTCTCGGCCGGCCCGCTGTTTCCGCTGCCAGCCTCTGCACTAGTACAGGACAGAAAGGCGGCACCCCGTGACGAAGCCCACAGGCCCAGCCGGTCAGCCGCCCTATTTGCGGATCGTCGCCGAAATCCGCCGGCGCATCAGCGAGGGGGAACTGGCGCCCGGAGACCGGGTTCCGTCGACCCGTCAGATCGCGAGGGAACGGGGTGTCGCGCTGGCCACCGCGACCAAGGCGCTGACCACCCTGCGCCTGGAGGGACTGGTCGAGACCCGCCCGCGTACGGGAACCGTCGTCGCGGGAGCCGTTCCCACCGGGCCGCCCGGCCCCAGACGTGCATCGCCGCCTACGGCTCCGGCTCCGGCTCCCGAGCAGGAGCTGACCCTCGACCGGATCGTCCGCACGGCCATCGACATCGCCGATGCCGAAGGCCTGTCGGCGCTCTCCATGCGCGGCGTGGCGGCCCGGCTCGGCGTCGCCGCCATGACGCCCTACCGGTACGTCCCCAGCAAGGACGACCTCGTCCTGCTCATGGCCGACACCGCATACGGAGAGGAGACGTACCCCGCCGAGGCGCCTGAAGGATGGCGCTCCCGCATCGAGCTCGGCGCCAGGACGCTGTGGACCCTGTACCGCAGGCACCCCTGGCTGGCCCAGCTCGGTTCCCTCACCCGTCCGTTGCTCATCCCCGGCCTGATGGTCCACGCCGAATGGGTGCTCAGCGCCCTCGACGGCCACGGGCTCGACACCACCGAGCTGTTCGACATCCACCTCCTGCTCTACAGCCACGTCCAGGGCCTGGCCGTGCACCTGGAATGGGAGGCGCATGCCGAAGCCTCCACCGGCCAGTCGGAGGACCAGTGGATGGACAGCCGGGCTCCCGTCCTTCGGGAGCTGGTGGAATCCGGCCGGTTCCCGACCTTCGCCAGGGTGGTCGGAGCCTTCGACGACGGCTACGACATGTATCTCGACGCTCTCTTCACGTTCGGCCTCAAGGCACTGCTCGACGGCCTGACCCCGCTCGTCGAGGGCGACCGCTGATCACGCGGACCGGACGGCGAGGCTGAGGTCGACCACGTAGTGCTCCTCAAGCCGGCCGTCCGGGAGCCCGTTCGTTGACGTACCAGCCGGGGCCGAAGCTCTTCTCGATCCGTTCCTGCTGGTCGGCGATCCACCCGACCTCGCCGGCTCCCGCCACAACATGGCCGGGGTCACCTCCGCGGGCACCGCCGCCTTCCCGGGTGTGAGCTGTACAGTTCCGCTGACGTTTTGGCGATCATCAGGCAGTCACACATTTCTAGGGGGCATCCAGGGATGGGCGCACACATTTCCGCCCGAGAGCGGCAGCCGAGCGGCAGCCGCTCCCCCGGTGCGGGTCCCGGTGACAGGCTGGTGGTCCTGGACGGCGTGCGCATGGTCGCCGCGCTGTCCGTGCTCTTCTACCACTACGCGGCCCTCCAGAGCGCCTGGGGTACCCCGCCGAGCACCCTCTTCCCCCTGGCCGGCAGATTCGCCGTGTACGGCTGGCTCGGAGTCGAGATCTTCTTCCTGGTGAGCGGATTCGTGATCTGCATGAGCGCCTGGGGCCGAACCCTGGGCGACTTCGCGGTCTCCCGCGTCTCCCGCCTCTTCCCCGCCTACTGGGCGGCCGTGGCGTTCACCGCCACGGTGCTCTTCACCTGGCCCGAGGTGCGGGCCATGGGCCCCTTCAGCAACGTCGTGGTGAACCTGTCGATGCTCCAGCACGGCATCGGGATCCCCGACCTCGACGACGCCTACTGGACCCTGTTCGCCGAGCTGAAGTTCTACGCGCTCTTCGCGCTCGTCGTCGCCCGGGGCGTGACGTACCGCAACTGCGTCCTCTTCTGCGGCATCTGGACCCTGGGCTCTGCCGTGGCGCCCGCCATCGACAACAGCGTGCTGTCCTTCTTCGCGGTCTCGTCCTGCTCCCCTTACTTCATCGGGGGCATCGCCTTCCACCTGATGCGGCGCTTCGGGCCGAACGCCGTTCTGTGGGGCATCGTGGGCGTGCAGTTCCTGCTCGCGCAGAACTACGTACACGGTCGCATGATCTCCAACCTCGGCCCGGGCCTCGCGCTGAAAACCCCCGCCTGGCCCGCCCACACCGTCATCGCGCTCGGCTTCCTCGCCATGGCGGCCATCGCGCTGGGTGTCTTCGACGGCATGCGCTGGCGCTGGCTCCCGTACGCCGGGGCCCTCACGTACCCGCTCTACCTGATCCACATGATGGCCGGGCTGACGATCATCCACCACTTCCGCACCACGGTGGCGCCCGTGCCGCTGGCCCTCTCCGTCACCGCCCTCATGCTGGTGCTCGCCTGGGTCATCCACCGCCTGGTCGAGCGCCCGCTGGGCCGCCTGCTGGGCGCCGGCCTGCGCCGTGGGATCGAGGACATCCGGGCGGGTACGCCGCGCCGGGCACCGCTGCCCGCAATCCCCGCCCAGGCCTCGGCCCCCGACGCGGAGCAGATATCCGCCGGCCGCTGAACCCGCCCGGGCCCCGCCCGGACCGACCCGAAGGGGTACCGATGACCACGACCGACCCCGCGGGCTCCGCCGGCCGGCGCCGCCTCGCGCTGCTCGTCCCCCTGCTGTCGGCCGCCTCGGCGGCGCTGCTGGCCGCCCGCGTGGCCTTCGACTCCGACACGTTCCGGCACTGCCGTTACCTGGGCCCCTCCGCGCGGATGTACGTCACCTCGTGGTCCGGTCTCCTCTGCGCCCTGGGCGCCCTGCTGCTCCACGTCGCCCTGACCCGCGCCGCGCGCCGGTACGGGCCGCCGGCACAAGCGGCATGGCAGCGGCGGTCCGCGGCGGTGTGCGCGTTCCTCGCCCTGGTCCTCGCGCCGGTGCTGCTCCTCTCGGTCTACTGGCTGTACGCCCCGGACCCGAGCGGCGGCCACGACTGCTCCGGCCTGCACCGGACGGTCCCCGGCCACGCATCCCCGTAGGACCGTTCGCAGTCCGTTCGGGCGTGCGTACGGGAGGTCGCCCACACGGAAAACGCTTGGACGGCGCGGGCGCGCTCGCGGGAGACTGCGGTTCCCGGTCTTCCGCACGAGATCACGGGGTTGCCATGGGACCGTCCGCATTACCCGAGGACCCGCCCGGCAAGGGCCCGCTTCTCCTCGCGTTCCGCCACTACGGCCGGGAGTTGGTCCGGCTGCGGTGGCTCACCCTGCCCGCCATGCTGCTGCCCGCCGTGGGCAACATCGGCATCAGCTACATCGCCCCGCTGGTCGTCGCGAAGCTGGTCGGGCGGATCGCCTCGGGCGCCGTACCCGCCATCGGCCCGATGCTCCCGTACGTCCTCGCCTTCGCCGGTGTCCTGCTGCTCTCGGAGGGCATGTGGCGCCTCGGCCTGCACTGCCTGAACCGCCTCGACGCCCTCGGCATCGAGCGCCTGTACGTGATCGGCATGGACGAGCTGTTCGCCAAGGACGCCGCGTTCTTCCACGACAACTTCGCCGGATCGCTGACCAAGCGCGTGCTGAGCTTCGCCTCCCGCTTCGAGGAGTTCGTCGACACGCTGGTCTTCTCGGTCGTGGGCAGGTTCGTGCCCCTGCTGTTCGGTTCCGTGGTGCTCTGGCGCTACGAACCACTGCTCGTGGTGGCGCTCCTCGTCCTGATCGCGGTGACGGCGGTGTGCGTCCTGCCCCTCATCCGCCGCCGTCAGGCGCTCGTCGACCGCCGCGAGGAGGCGATCGCCCGGGTGTCCGGGCACGTCGCCGACAGCCTGATGAACATGGACACGGTCCGGGCGTTCGCCGCCGAGGAGCGCGAAGCCGCCGAGCACCGCTCCCGGGTGGCCCGGTCACGGGGGCTCATGCTGCGGTCCTGGGACTACGGCAACCTGCGCATCGACACCATCGTCGCGCCCATGTCCGTGCTCACCAACGCGCTGGGCCTGCTGATCGCGGTGGCGGTCGCGGGAGACGGGCACGGTGTGGAGGGCGTCGTCGTCGCCTTCACCTACTACTCCAACGCCACACGGATCATGTTCGAGTTCAACCAGATCTACCGCCGTCTGGAGAGCTCGATGACGGAGGCCGCGCAGTTCACGGAGCTGCTGCTGAAGCCGCCGACGGTGGTCGACCCGCCCTTGCCGGAGCCGCCGCCGACCCGGAGCGCCGACATCCGCTTCGAGCAGGTCACCTTCGCCCACGCGGGCGCGGACCCGCTCTTCGAAGGGCTGGACCTCGACGTGCCCAGCGGGGCGAAGATCGGGCTCGTCGGACGGTCCGGCGGCGGCAAGACCACGCTCACCCGGCTGCTCCTGCGCATGACGGACATCGACGCGGGCCGGATCCTGATCGGCGGCCAGGACATCACCCGGCTGCGCCAGAGCGACCTGCGCGCTCTGACGGCGTACGTACCGCAGGACCCGGCCATGTTCCACCGCACGCTGCGGGAGAACATAGCCTTCGCCCGGCCGGACGCCACCGAAGCCGAGATCCGCCGCGCGGCCGAGGCGTCACACGTCACTGAGTTCGCGGACGCCCTGCCCTGCGGGCTCGACACCATGGTCGGCGAGCGCGGCGTCAAGCTCTCCGGCGGGCAGCGGCAGCGGGTCGCGCTCGCCAGGGCGATCCTGCGCAACGCTCCGATCCTGCTGCTCGACGAGGCGACCAGCGCGCTGGACTCCGAGAGCGAGATCCTCGTCCAGGAGGCGCTGTGGCGCCTGATGGAAGGCCGGACGGCGCTGGTGGTGGCCCACCGGCTCAGTACGGTGGCCCACATGGACCGGCTCGTCGTCCTCGACCGCGGACGGATCGTCGAACAGGGCACGCACCGGGAACTGCTCGACTGCGAGGGCGCGTACGCGAAGCTCTGGCAGCACCAGTCGGGCGGCTTCCTGGACGACAGCCGGGCGGGGTCCGACCTGCACTGAGGGAGGAGGGCGAACTCCCGCTCAGGCCGGGCAGACGTGCCGGGGCAGGCCCTTGGGAAGGCCGGTGCGCTCCTCTTGGGCGAGGTCGCGCCCGAGCACCGCGCACAGGTGGCGTTTCCACAGCTCCGGGTCCAGGCGGAGCAGGCGCATCTGCCCGCCGTCGACGGGGTTCAGCAGGATCGCCCGCCCGCCGTCGGTTCCGCTGAGGAAGCCCTGCTGCTTGCCCAGGTCGTAGGAGTCGTTGCGGACGGGGTCGTCTCCGTGCAGGAACAGGACGGAGGTCCCGTTGGCGAGGAAGAATCCGGAGCCGGGCAGGCCGCCCGCCGTCCACCGGTTGGAGACCAGCGGCCCGAACGGGCCCTGCACGCGGTGCGCGCGCTGCCCGTCCCGCACGGACCACAGCTCGATCAGGGAACCGCTGGTCAGCACCATGGCGTGCTGGCCGTCCGCGTCCCGCGCCAGGGTGAGGACGTCCCTGCGGTCCATGTCGATCCGCAGGCCCTTGTCCTCCTTGCCGGTACGCAGGTCGAAGGCGTGGGCGACCGGGTCGTTCTCCACGACGACCTGCACGAACCCCGGCCGGGGGTGCCGGCCGATGAAGAACTGTGCCGGCTCGCCCCCGTCCCGGCGCAGCAGGTCGCCCACGTCGAGTGCCGGGGCCAGGCGTTGCCCGTTCTCCGCGTTCCAGTGCTCGATCAGGGTGCCGGAGCGGGTCACCATGTCGCTGTTCCCGAGGAAGGCGAAGTCCAGCAGTGCCGGCTTGCCGTCCTTGCCGGCCGGCGGCTCGGCCGCCTTGAACTCCGCCACCTTGTGCAGATCGGGGAGGGCCCTCAGCACGATGCGGTTCGTGTCGGCGACGTCGGCGACCAGCGTCTGCGCCCGGTTGACCTGGAGGACCTGCTTCGCGGAGGGAGGGGTCTTCGCGTCGGTCTTCACCTCGGCCAGGGTCTTGCCGCGCGCGCTGGTCTCCAGGATGCGGAGCCGGTCGCCGTCCCTTCCCACGCGGACCACCATCGCGTTGCCGTGGTCGAGGAGCTGCGGCGGACTGAAGGTGGTCGCACCGTCCGACTCCCACAGGCGCGACCCGGTCACCGCGGACTTCGTCCTGGTGACCAGCACCGGCTCGTCCGGGCTGCCCATCAGCGCCAGGTGGGCGGCTGCCTTCTCCGTCGGCCCCGAGAGGTGCTTCCCGGCTTTCCCCGACCGCGTGTCGAGGAGGGTCCAGTCGCCGGCGTCTCGTACCGCGATGTGTTCCCCCGTGGCGTCGAAGGCGGTGTTCTCGCAGCTGGTGTAGGAGCCCGAGGGGGTGTACCGGCTGAGCTCCCGCCCGTCGGCGACGTCGACGATCCGGTAGACGGCCTTGTCCCCGTCGGTGTCCTTGCCCTCGCGCTGGCACACGGCGACGACCTTGCCGTTCTCCGACACGGCGATGTCCTGGAGGTGGCCGGGTTCGGTGAGACCCCGCACCGTGCCGGTGCGCAGGTCGACCGCGAGACTGCGGTGGTAGAGCTCCTGCGGCCGGGAGTCCTCCTGGGCCACGAGCGTGTCCTCGTCCGGCCCGAACCACACCTGCAGCAGAGCGGGCATGGCGTCCGGCAGTTTCCGCAGCTGTCCGGTCCTCAGGTCCCACACCCTCGGCCGCCGGTCGGACGCCAGCACCACCACCTGGTCCCCGCTCGGTGAGAAGGCCGCGTTGTGGTGTTCCCCCATGGTCACGCCCAGGGTGACCTCCTTGATCTCGCCGCCGCGGAGCGGGTGCGCGGGGCCGAGGACGTCGGCCGCGCCGGGGTGCACCTCGTGCCAGACCAGGGAGCCGGTCTGCTCCGACACGTAGGCGATCCTGCGCCCGTCCCTGCTGACCGCCGGCGAGGTGGCGTTGCCGGCGAGGTTGAGCTGTCGGACCGTGGTCCTCCCGTCGGGCGTCCGGACGAACAGCGTCGCCCGCCCCCGGTCCGAGGTCAGCAGCGTCACCTCGCCCCGGGAGCTCATCGCGACCGTGGCGATGCCGCCCTGGGATCCGGTCAGCACCCATGCCACGTCCTGAAGGGCGTCGTACCGGCGCAGCATCGCGTTCCGTGCCTCCTGCGTGGGCGAGACCTGGTACGCGGCGAGGGAGGCCAGGGAGGCGAGCCCGGGGTCGGTTTCCACCAGTCCGTCGGAGAGGGCGGCCAGGCTACGGGAGCGCCCTTCGGCGGTCCGCAGCGCGGTAACGCCCGACTGGTAGACGAGGAAGGTCCCGAGTCCCGCGAGCAGCGCGAGCGCCACGGACGCGGCGATCCATGCCGCGACGACGCGGTTGCGCAGGCGCCGGCGGTGGCGTCGAGCCAGGTCCAGGAACTCGCGGTCCCCACCGCCGAGTTCGCTCTCACGGCCGTGGAGCCGACTGCCCAGGACGAGCAGGTGCCGGGCCGTCGGCAGCAGCCCGACGGGCCGTCCGTCCCGCTCCCAGCGGTCACGGTCGTGACCCAGCTCGGCCCGGGCCGCCAGGAACTCGGCGTCCTCCTGGACCCGTTGGCGCAGGGTCGGCCAGGTGCTGATCAGGGACTCGTGGGCCAGTTCGGCGGTCTCCGGCTCGCCCTTGCCCCCGTACAGGACCAGCAGGCGGCGCTCTGCGAGCGACTGGGCGATCCGCCAGCGCGCTTCGCCCGCCTCCTGCCGGGAGAGGCGGCGCCGCAGCGGCATCGTGCCGCCGGGGAGCATCCGTACCAGGCCGGTGAGGAGCCGCAAGGCCTCCTGCTCCACCTCCTCCCGGCCTTCCACGCACGCCTTCCAGGCGGCCTCGGAGTGGGCTTCGAGCGCGCCGGAGACCCCGCCCATCGCCTCGTACGCGGCGGCCGGCAGGCGCCCGCCGGCCTGCCGCTCCCACAATTGCCGCAGCACGAAGCCGAGCAGGGGGAGGATGCCGGGGTCGCCGCCCGTGTCGTCGAGGATGCGGCGGTCGAGCCCCGGATCGTAGGCCACGGCCGGGATCCGCTCCAGCGGCTTCGTGATCGCCTCTTCGAGCTGCTCCCGCGTCATGGGGGTGAGCGGGACCGCCGTGCCGTCGTGCAGTGCGGGGCCCAGGCGGGGGTGCTTCAACACGGCGTCCATGAAGTCGGAGCGGAGCACCACCAGGACGCGCAGCGCACTGCCCGGGGAGCGCCGTGCGAACAGCAGGTCGGCGCACTCGTCCATTTTGGCTTCGGAGTCGTCGCCAAGGAGCGCCTCGGCCTGGTCGAGTACGACGAGCAGCTTGCCGTCCGTCCGGTCTCCGACTCGGTGGTAGGTGTCCGCGAGGCCGATGTCCGCGAGCCAGCGCGTCACCGTGTCGGGGTCGGCTGCGGGCGCCGTCCTGGACAGTTCGGTGGCGAGCGCGGCGCGCGGCGAGGAGATCTGCCCGGCGTTCAGGGTCAGCACCTCGTACCCGTCCGCCCGCATGCGGGGGACCACTCCCGCCAGCGCCAGTGAGGACTTGCCGCAGCCCGACGGCCCGTACACCGCGACGACCCGCTGGTCGCCCTTGAGGGCCGTGACCACGCTTTCGACGTCCTCGGACCGGCCGAAGTAGGCGTCCTGGTCCGACTCGCGGAAGGGCTCCAGGCCGGGGAAGGGCGAGGGCGGGAGCACGATCCGGGCCAGCTCGGGGATCTCCCGCAGGATCGCCCTGGTGCGCAGGACGTAGCCCAGCTGGGCGTCCTGCTCCGGCTGGGCCGCGACCATCAGGCCGACCACCGCGCCCAGTTCACCGTCCCAGACCGGGCTGCCGCTGAAGCCCCGCCTGATGTGAGCCGATTCGCCGTCGGCGCGGGACAGCTGGAGCCAGCCCTCACTGGTGGCTCCGCCGAACCGGCCCCGGAACCAGGTCTCGGCGGGCTCGCCGCCCGTGAAGCCGACGGCCAGCGCCCCGTGTTCGAGGACGCTGTGCGGGTCGGCCATGCGCAGTGGCTGCGCTCCGGGGACCGGTTCCCGCAGGCGCAGCAGGGCGATGTCGCCGATCCGGCCGGGGCGGATGGGCACCCAGCGCTCGACGACGGCCGGCCACCGGCGCGGCCCGTCCGCGGCGGCCGCGTTCTCGTCGAGCGGGAGGTCCACGGTCACCGTGGACCCGGCCTGTTCTTCGTCGCGGGGCCGCCCCAGGGCGTCGGAGACCACGTGGGCGCAGGTCAGCACCAGGTCGGGTGCCACGAGAAAGCCGGCGCCGCCCACGTTCCCGTCCTCGTCCGTGACGCGTACGGCGGCTGCCGCCAGTGCCGCGTCAGGACTACGGGCTCCCGTCCGCAACTCCCACGTCATCGTGCTGTCCCCCGTGCTCTCGGCCGTCCCCCGCGGGACTTCCCTGCGGATTGTCCTCAGCCGCGCCCCGTGCGTCACTGCGGTTCCAGGTCAAACTGACCGAGAAATTGGCCACGGTCGCAGTGCTGGCGATGACGACGCCTGCTTCGGCGGACAGCGAGACGCCGAACTCCAGCGTGATCTCGTCCGGCGCGTGGACCAGTCCGCGGAACCTGCTCACGAAGCTGTCCGCCACGGGCCGTACGGTGTCCAGCATCGCGTCGAGGGACTGCTCGGCCCGCGCGATGGACCGGCTGCCGCGGCCCACCCGGACGAGGCTCTCGTCCACTTCGTGGATCTGCACCCGGACGAACTCGTCGCTGTCCTCGCCCACGGGCACCTCGACCGTGCGCACCAGACGGTCACTCATGAATCCTCCAGCACTCGGCACCACCGACCTCAGCAGGCTAACCGCCTTGTCGGCCAAGGCCGATGCCGATGCCGATGCCGGGGCCCTGGATACGGTCGCGGGCCACAGCGCGGACCTGCCCCGGCCGGGTGCGCAGCGGCGGCCTGCTACGCGGTGACGAGGGCGAGGGTGAAGCCGTCGTGGCCCTTGGCGCCGACCGTCTGGAGGGTGGTGGCCGTCAGGCGGGGGTGTTCGGCGATGAGCTCGGTGAAGCGGCGTACTCCCTGGACCCGCGGGTCGGTGTCCGCGGGGTCGGTGACGGCGCCGTCGCGGACGACGTTGTCGCCGACGATGACGCTGCCGGGGCGGGTGAGCTTGAGGGCCCAGTGCAGGTAGTCGGGGTTGGAGGGCTTGTCGGCGTCGATGAAGACGAGGTCGAAGGGGCCGTGCCCCTCCTCTGCCAGCAGGGGGAGGGTGTCCAGGGCCTTGCCTACGCGGATGTCGACGGTCCGGCCGAGCCCGGCCCGGGAGATGTTGGCGGCAGCGGTGGCTGCGTAGCGCTCGTCGGCCTCCAGGGTGACCAGCCGTCCGCCCTCGGGCAGGGCACGGGCGAGCCAGATGGTGCTGTAGCCGCCGAGGGTGCCGATCTCCAGGATGGTGCGGGCGCCCTGGATGCGGGCGAGCAGGTGGAGGAACTTCCCCTGGTTCGGGGCGACCTGCTGCGGCGGCAGGCCCGCGGCGTCGCTGTCCGTGGCGGCCGCGAGGAGGGCGGTGTCCTCCTCCACGAGCAGACCGTTGAAGTAGTCGTCGACGGCGGTCCAGGTCTGCTGAGGCACAGCGGGTTCCCTTTCGACGCTTACTAAGTTTCGAAAGGGAACCTACTAGGGGTGCCCCGGGGGCTGTCAACGGGCGCCCGACGAACGGTCAGTCCACCCGCCGGGCCAGCACCTGCCCCGGCCAGGCCTCGGACAGGAAACGGTCGGTACGGGTGAAGCCGTTGCGCTCGTAGAACGCCACCAGTTCACCCCCGCCGCCCGCCCAGCAGTCGACCCGCAGCAGCTCCACACCGGCCCGCCGGGTCTCCTCGACGGCATGGGCCAGCAGCGCCGCCCCGATGCCCAGACCGGCGTACCGCCGGTGGGATACCAGAAGCCGCACGTACCGCTCGGGTTCCCCGGCCGGCGCGATCGGCATCTGCGGACTGGGACCGGAGTCCAGCACCATGGCTCCGACCGGCTCTCCGTCGAGTTCCGCGATGTAGGGGGTGTTCTCGGTCGTGTACCGCTCGACCCGTGCCACCCCGCCGGGCTTCTGCGAGTACGGCGTCGTACCCCATTGCTCGGTGTTGCCACGCTCGTTCATCCAGGCCACCGCCGAGTCGAGCATGTCCAGCATGGCCGGTGCGTCGGCCGGGCTGCCCGGTCTGATCCGTATGTCCCCTGTGCTGTCGTTCACGGCGGAAGCTTAGAGTGCCGTCAGCCGCCCACGTGAATGCCCGGGCGGCGCTCGGGGTCTGGTTCGTGGCTGCGGATGATTTCGCGGGTGACCGGTGCCGTGTCGCCGCGGCCGAGGAGGAAGTACCGGACCATGTGCACCAGGGGGCTGCCCTCGGCCCAGGCGAAGTAGCAGTGCGGCTGGACGCCGGTGGCGTCGCGCAGGGCGAGCAGGACCGCCGCGATGGCGTTCGGTGCGGCCGGGGCCGCTGCGCGCAGGATGCGGTAGCCGTCGACCTCGACGCCGCGGACGGCGAGCGTGTCGCTGAAGTCGGAGGGGTCGACCACGTCGATTTCGAGGAACAGCACGTCGGCCGGGCCGGGCACCGGGTTGGTGCCGCGCTGTTCGCGTTCCTTGGCGCTGTACTCGTCGGCGTCGCCGGCCTGGCGGCGGTTGGCGATGATGTTGATGGCGTTGTCGTGGGCGAGGGTGTCGTGGATGAAACGGCGGGCGTCGGCGTCGAAGACGATGCGGTCGGCGCGCAGCTCGGTGGTCCTTGAGACGCGGGAGACGAGCGAGACGATGATGATGCCGGCGATGAAGAAGCCGGAGATCGCGATGCCGTCGGGCTTGTCGACGATGTTGGCGACGAGTGCGTAGAACAGGACGGCCGTCAGGAGCCCGAAGCCGATGGTGGCCGCACGCCGTCGCCCGCGCGCCACGGAGAAGGTGACGGCGAAGGCGCCCGAGACCATCATGGCGAGGATGCCGGTCGCGTAGGCGCCTGCCTGGGCGTCGACGTCGGCGTCGAAGGCGATGGTGATGAGGATGCACAGGGCGGTGTAGACGATGACCACGGGGCGTACGGCGCGTCCCCACTCGGGGGCCATCCCGTAGTCGGGCAGGTAGCGGGGGACGATGTTGACCAGTCCCGCCATCGCGGAGGCGCCGGCGAACCACAGGATGAGGATCGTGCTGATGTCGTAGGCGGTCCCGAACGCCTCGCCGACGTGTTCGTGCGCCAGCCAGGCCAGGGCGCGGCCGTTGGCCGCCCCTCCGGGCTCGAACTGCTCGTGGGGGATGAGGACGGTCGTCACGAAGCTCGCGGCCAGCAGGTAGACGCTCATGATGAGGGCGGCCGTGGTCAGCAGTTTGCGGGTGTTGCGGATGCGTGACTGCAGCCGCTGTTCCTCGTCGGCGCCGTCGGCGGAGACCAGCGGCATCATGCTCACGCCGGTCTCGAAGCCCGACAGGCCGAGCACCAGCAGGGGGAAGGCCAGCAGGGCCGGTCCCATCAGGTCGCCGAACCCGCCCCCGCCTTCGACGAGGGCGTCCGTCCACGCCGACCAGGCTCCGGGGGTGGTGAACACGTGGACCAGGCCCACCGCGATGACGAGGGCGTTCAGCGCGAGGAAGACCGCGACCAGGGGGATGGCCACGCTCACCGCTTCGCTGAACCCGAGCAGGAACACCCCGCCGAGTACGAGCAACAGGACCACGGTGAGGGCGACTTCGTGTCCGTGCAGGGCAGCGGGGAAGAAGGGGTTCTCCACGACGTGGACGGAGGCGTCCGCGGTGGACAGGGTGATCGTGATGATCCACGAGGTCGCCACGAAGCCGAGCAGGACCAGCACGAACAGCTTCCCCCACCAGAACGGCAGCAGGTCCTCCAGCATCGCCACCGATCCGGCACCGTGGGGGCTCTCCTTGGCCACCCGCCGGTACATCGGCAGCATTCCGAGCAGCGTCAGCGCCACGATGAGCAGGGTCGCCAGCGGCGAGACCGCACCTGCCGCGAGCGCGGCGATGGCGGGTACGTAGGCGAGGCTGGAGAAGTAGTCGACCCCGGTCAGGCACATCACCTTCCACCAGGCGTGGGGCTCGGCGTGCCCTTCTCCGGCCGCCGGTCCGACCGGCTGCACCCGGTGGCGAAGCAGCCATTGAGCCACTTTGCCGGTCGGCTGGGCCCGCAGAGCAGGACTGTCGACCACCTCCGGCATCACCGGACGATTCGCATCCGCCATATCCCCCATCAGCCCTTCCACCTGTTCGGTACGCCCGTCACGGCGGTCACCGCGGCAACGGCGACGCAATGATCACCGAGTATGGGGCCTGAGGCGCACGGGTGCGCAACACCGGTACGGACACGCGGCGGCCGTGGCGGAACCCGGCGCCGCCCGGGGACGCCCCTGCCCCGGTGTGCCCGCGGACGGCCGTTTCCCACCGCGGTCACCGCTCGACGCCGGCGAGGACGGCGGTGCGGTCCCCTACGAGCTCGGCCAGGGAGGCGTCGAAGTCGGTGAAGTGCCGGTGCAGGACGCCCTTGACGCACCCGGCCTCCGTGGTGACGGCCCGGCCCCGGTCCGGACGTCCTCGACGTGGGCTGCGGCACCGGCATCTCGCCCGGCAGTTCGAAGCGGCCGGCTGCCGCGTGCTGGGGGTCGACGTCGACGCCCGGATGGCCGAACTGGCGCGTCCGCGCGGACTCGACGTCGAGGTGTCGTCGTTCGAGACCTGGGACCCGGCCGGCCGGGAGTTCGACGCGAACCGGCGGCGTCTGACGCGGCTCCGTCCACAACGAGCGGCGAAGACACAGGGGGAGCGGCAGGAGAAGGCGAAGAGGAGAACACACTCCTGGCCACTCTCAACTTATAACGCACCGGGGGCCTTGCGGCAAGGCCCCCGTCGTGGGCCAGAATCGCGGGCCGAGGTCGCAACCGGCAGAAAGCTGAGCCATGAACCCCCTGACCACCAGCGCGTTCGACCTTCCCGACCACCTCTCCCCCAAGGCCGACCCGGCGCTGATCGACGGCGACGAACGGCACTTCGCAGCCATCTCGGAATGCCTTGAGCAGGCGATCGCCGAACTGTCCGACCGTCTTGACGCCGAGCGCAGGGCGCCCGGTGGCGTCGGCCGGGAGGCGATGGACCGGGACGCGGAGATCCACCGGCTGACCGGCCGTCTGCGCGCCCTGCGCCGCTTCGGGCTGGATCTGTGCCTGGGCCACATCGTCCCCACGGACCGTTCCGAGCCCGTGTACATCGGCCGCCTCGGCCTCACCGACAGCGAAGGACGCCGGCTGCTGCTCGACTGGCGCTCCCCGGCGGCCGAGCCGTTCTTCGCGGCGACCCACGCCCACCCGATGGGCCTGGCGAGCCGCCGCAGGTACCGGTGGGCCCGCGGCCGGATCAGCGACTACTGGGACGAGGTGTTCACCGCGGACGGGCTCGACGGGCACGCCGCGCTCGACGACCAGTCCGCGTTCATCGCGAGCCTGGGCGGCAACCGTTCGGCACGGATGCGGGACGTGCTCGCCACCATCCAGGCCGACCAGGACGCCGTCATCCGGGCGGGATCCCGCGGCGCCCTCGTCGTCGACGGCGGTCCGGGTACGGGCAAGACCGTCGTCGCCCTGCACCGCGCCGCGCACCTCCTCTATTCCGACCCCCGCCTCGGGCACCGCCGGGGCGGCGTCCTGTTCGTCGGTCCGCACCAGCCCTACCTCGCTTACGTCGCCGATGTCCTGCCCAGCCTGGGAGAGGAGGGCGTACAGACCTGCACCCTGCGCGACCTCGTCGCCGAGGGAGCCGGAGCAGCGGTCGAGACCGATCCGCGCGTGGCCCTGCTGAAGTCGTCCGCGGACCTGGTGAAGGCGATCGAGGCGGCCGTCGGCATCTACGAGGAGCCGCCCACGGAGGGGATGACGATTTCGACCCCCTGGTCCGACATCCGGCTGAGCGCCGACGACTGGGCGGCGGCGTTCGAAGGAGTGGAACCGGGTACCCCGCACAACGAGGCGCGTGACCAGATCCGGGAGGAGCTGGTCACGATCCTGATGGACAAGGACGACGGCGACGCCCCGCCGGAGCTGCTCCGGAGGTCGCTGCTGCACGACGGGGAGCTCAACAGGACCCTCAACCGTGCCTGGCCGATGCTCGAAGCGGCTGACCTCGTCGCAGACCTCTGGTCGGTGCCCGCCTACCTGCGCAAGTGCGCTCCCTGGCTCGGCCCTGACGACGTTCGCACGTTGCAGCGCGAGGACGCCCAGGCCTGGACGGTCTCCGACCTGCCGCTCCTGGACGCGGCCCGGCAGCGACTCGGCGACCCGGAGGCGTCCGTACGCGAGCGTCGCCGCGAGGCCTCCGTCGCCGCCGAACGTGCCCGCCGGGCCGATGTCATCGACGGCCTGCTGGAGGCCGACGACGACGGTGAAGGTGCGGTGACGATGCTGCGCGGACGGGACCTGCAGGACACCCTGATCGACGAGAGCGCCCTGCCCGCCGCCGAACCGGACCTGCTCGCCGGCCCGTTCGCCCACGTCATCGTGGACGAGGCCCAGGAACTCACCGAAGCGGAGTGGCAGATGCTGTTGCTGCGCTGCCCGTCCCGCAGCTTCACCGTCGTCGGGGACCGCGCCCAGGCCCGGCACGGTTTCACGGAGTCGTGGCAGGAACGGCTGGAGCGGGTCGGGCTCGACCGGATCACCGTGGCCTCCCTGGGCATCAACTACCGGACACCGGAAGAGGTCATGGCGGAAGCCGAGCCGGTCATCCGGGCCGAGCTCCCGGACGCCAATGTGCCGGCCTCCATCCACAGCAGCGGCATCCCCGTCGTCCACGGGGCCGTTGCGGACCTGGACGCGGTCCTCGGCACCTGGCTCGCCGAACACTCCGACGGGATCGCCTGCGTCATCGGCGATCCCGCGTTCCGGGCGACGTCCCGGGTACGGTCGCTCACCCCGACGCTCGCGAAGGGGCTGGAGTTCGACCTGGTGGTGCTCGTCGACCCGCAGGAGTTCGGCCAGGGCGTCGAAGGAGCGGTCGACCGCTATGTCGCGATGACCCGCGCGACCCGGCAACTCGTCATCCTCACCACGGGAGCGCGGTGAGGATCCTCGGGCCGGTGGGGGTGATCGCGACCGTGTGCTCCGCGTGCGCGGCGCGGCTGCCGTCGACGGTGCGCAGGGTCCAGCCGTCGCCGTCGCAGGTGTAGTCGTCCGTACCGCCCGCGATCAGCATCGGCTCGATCGCCAGCACCATGCCGGGCCGCAGCTTCATGCCGCGCCCGGGGCGGCCCTCGTTGGGCACGCCCGGGTCCTCGTGCATGCTGCGGCCGATGCCGTGGCCGCCGAAGCCGTCCGGGATGCCGTACCCGGCGGCCCGGCAGACGGTGCCGATGGCGTGGGCGATGTCACCGATCCGGTTGCCGGGGACGGCGGCGGCCGTGCCCGCGGCGAGGGCCGCCTCCGCCGTCTCCATCAGCCGCAGGTCGGCGGGGCGGGCCCGGCCGACGGTGAAGCTGACGGCGGCGTCGCCGACCCAGCCGCCCAGCCTCGCGCCCAGGTCGATGCTCACCAGGTCTCCGTCGCGCAGCCGGTAGCCGTCGGGGATGCCGTGCACGATCGCGTCGTTGACCGAGGCGCAGATCACCGCGGGGAAGGGCACCGGCGCGAACCGCGGCCGGTAGCCCAGGAAGGGGGAGCTCGCTCCCGCCTCGCGCAGCACCGCACGGGCCGTCCCGTCCAGTTCCAGCAGGGAGACCCCGACCCGGGCCCGCTCCCGTACGGCGGCCAGGGCGCGGGCGACGACCCGTCCGGCTTCGCGCATTGCTTCGATCGACTGTTCCGTCTTCAGTTCCACCATGCCAATAACTATACCGGTATAACTTTACCGGGATAGTTATTGGGGCGCCGGGGTAGGATGGCGGCATGGCCCGTACCCCCTTGACGCCCGAAGAGCGTGAACGCGGCGAGCGGCTCGGCGCCCTGCTCCGCGACGCCCGCGCCGGCCGCAGCATGGTCGAGGTCGCGGCCAGCGCCGGACTCTCCGCCGAAACCCTCCGCAAGATCGAGACCGGCCGGGCCCCCACCCCGGCCTTCTTCACGGTCGCCGCCCTCGCCGAGGCGCTCGGGCTCTCGCTGGACGACGTCATGCGCCGCTGCGCCCCCGCGCCGGTCTAGGTCCCGATGGGGCTGTCCTGGCGTACGCACTCGATGAGGTAGTCGCCCGTGTCGGGGTCGACGGTGACGCCGTGCGCCTCGCTGTGGAAGCCGGGAAAGGCCCGGTCGAAGGCCTCCAGGGCACCGAGGTAGCGCAGCACCGGACCGTCGGGGGCGCCGACGGCTTCTCCCGGCATCAGGACGGGGATGCCGGGCGGTGTCACGGTGACCATGGCGGCGGCCACCCGTCCGGAAGCCTCGGCCAGCCGGAGGCGTTCGGTGCCGCCCCGGATCAGCTGCTGGTAGCAGCGCCGGGGCGGGACGACCGGCTCGGGCAGTTCCCGGAAGGCCGTGTCCAGGGCCTCGATGAGTTCCGCGCGGGTGAGGTGCTCGTGCATCTCCTGGCACAGGCCGCGCACGGTGGTGTCCCGGTAGCGCTGCGGGTGGCGCTCGACCAGGCCCGGAAGCACCTGGCGCAGGGGGGTGTCGGCGTCGTGGAGGGCTTTGAAGTCCATGAGGGCGTCCATCAGCGTGCCCCACTTGCCCTTGGTGATGCCCATCGAGAAGAGGATGAGCGTGGTGTAGGTGTCGGTCTTCTCCACGACGATGCCGCGGCCCGCGAGATACGCGGTGAGGATGCGGGCGGGAACGCCCCACGGCTCGGTCTCCCCCGTGGCCGTGACGCCGGGGCAGGTCAGCGTGACCTTGACGGGGTCCAGCATGCACTGGCCCCGGCTCAGTCCGGGAAAGCCGTGCCAGTCGGCGTCGGGATCGAGCTGCCAGCACGTGGGGTCGGCGGCCAGGAGCGCCGGCGAGGCGTCGGCGAAGGGGACCGGGGTGCCGCCGACCGGGTCGGCGACGGTGTCGGGCTGCCACACGCCGAAGAACCACGGGGGCCGGTCCCCTGCGGCCGCGATCCTGCGGCCGGTCCGGACCACGGCCTGCCGGAACCGGATGGCCTCGGCGACCGCCTCGTTGACCAGCCACTCCCCCTGGGGCCCGTCCATCATGGCCCCGGCCACGTCGAGCGAGGCGATCGCCGGGTACAGCGCCGAGGTGGTGCCGTGCATCATGAACGCCTCGTTGAACCGGTGGTGTTCCACCGGCGCCCGCGGTGAGGACTTCACGTGCACCATGGCGGTCTGCGACAGCGAGGCCAGCAGCTTGTGCGTGGACTGGGTGGCGAAGACGGTGGGCCGTTCCCCGCCTTCGAAGGTGTCCGGGCCCACCGCCATGCCGTAGCGGCCGGCGTAGAGGGGGTGGAAGCGGGCGTAGGCGAACCAGGCCTCGTCGAAGTGCAGACGGGGGGTGCTGGGTGCCAGGGCGCGTGCCGTCTGCACCGTGTCGTAGCACAGGCCGTCGTACGTGGAGTTGGTGATCACCGCGTACTGGGCGGCGGGGGAGACGGCGCCCGGTGTCAGGGGGTGGCCTGCGATCCGGGCGGCCACCGCGGCGGGCGCGGTGTCCTGGGCGGGGAGCGGGCCGGCCAGTCCGTATCCGTTGCGGGTCGGGACGAGGTAGACCGGGCGGGCTCCGGAAATCACGAGCCCGTGCAGGACCGACTTGTGGCAGTTGCGGTCGACCAGGGCGATCTCGTCGGACGTGACGCAGTAGTGGCCGACCATGCGGTCCGCGGTGGAGTCCCCGTGCAGCACGAAGTACGTCCGGTCGGCGCCGAAGATGCGGGCGGCGTTGCGTTCGGCTTCACCGATGGGGCCGCTGTGCTCGAAGAGGGAGCCGAGCTCCTCCACGGAGATCGACAGGTCGGTGCGGAAGAGGCGCTCACCGTAGTAGTCGAAGAAGGCCCGGCCGACGGGCGACTTCAGGAACGCCACTCCGCCCGAGTGCGCGGGGGTGTGCCAGGAGTACTCGTGGGCGTCGTCGAACCGGCGCAGCGCTTTGAAGAACGGGGGCAGGACGGCGTCACCGTAGGCGCGCGCCGCGCTGAAGACACGGCCGGCGATGAAGGAAGGGGTGTCTTCCAGCGGCCAGATGTAGCCGATGGCGGTCTCGGCCACCCACAGGGGCAGCCGGTCCAGGCCGTGGTCGGACTCCTCGGACATCACGACGAAGACCGGCAGGTCCTTGAACCGGCGGGCGATCTGCCGCAGGACGGTGGCGCCCCCGCCTTCGGCGGCCTCGCCGGTTCCGGGGTCCGCGCCGGTCTCGGGCGGCAGGTCCCAGGCGACCACCGCTGCCGTCAGGCCCGCTTCGGTGCGCAGAGCCGCGCAGGCCGCCCCGGCCGTCCGGGCCCACCGCACCTCCAGACCGTGGTTCTCCAACTCCTTGCCGATACGGCGCAACTGGTCGCCGCCGACCCCGCCGCCCAACGGGTCCTCGCACAATGCCAGCAGGACACTGCCGTTCGCCATGACACTCCCATGAGCCTGGTTCCAAGCCGCCTGACCGGCCAAGTGTCGGCTGGAGCACCGGGGTGCCGCGGCGGAACCGGCGGCCACTCACCCGTACGAGGAGCCGCCCCGGAAGGCCGCGTTCGGAGAGGTCGGGGGTGGTCCGACGGCAGGGAACCGGCGCGTCCTCGAAGCCGGCGTCGTAGGCGGCGGCCATGTCCTCGGCGCCGCGGCCCCGGGCCTCGGCGCGGTGGAGGCGTGCCGCGGCGGCCGCTGCCCCGTCGAGGCGGATGCCGCGCTGTCGTGCGGCCTCGACGATCGGACGCGCGTCCTTCTCCGCCGTGGTCACCGCGCAGGCGGCCGGGGTTTGAGGCGGCTGCCGGCCTCCGCCGGCTCCCGGGTGCCGAGAACCGGCGCGTCGAAGAACAGCAGCTGCTGCTCCCGCGCGTTCCAGGCGGCGGGGCCGTCGTGCACCGTCGTGCGGACCACGTCGGCGTCCCGCAGCGCTCCGCGGGGAGTCGGCGAGATGCGCACCCTCCGCGACGGGCGGTTCGGCCTTGGCCCCGCCGCCCGGCGGTCGTTACGGGGAGGGCGGCCGGTCCGCGGTTCCGCGCCGGGCGTCCTTGGCGAGCTCCGAGTTCCGGTAGGAGTAGGCGAAGTAGACGACCAGACCGATCAGGAACCAGACCACGAAGCGGAGCCATGTCTCCACCTGCAGGTAGGTGATGAGCCAGATCGATGCGATCACGCCGATGGCCGGGGTGACGGGCATGAACGGAGCGCGGAACTCCCGCGGCAGCTCGGGATGCCGGTAGCGGAGCACGATGACGGCGGCGCACACGACCACGAAGGCGAGCAGGATGCCGATGTTGGTCAGTTCCGCCGCCTCGCCGATCGGCACGAAACCGGCGATGAGGGCCGATGCCACACCGACGATCCAGGTGACGCGGGTGGGGACGTGCCGGGTCGGATGCGTCTTGGCGAACCAGTGGGGCAGCAGCCCGTCGCGGCTCATGGAGAACCACACGCGCGTCACGCCGAGCATGAACGTGAACATGACCGTGAGGATGCCGATGATCGCCCCGACGGCGATGATGTCGGCGACCACACCGAGCCCGACCGACTTGAATGCGGTGGAGAATCCGCTTTCCGGGTCGATGTCCGTGTAGCGCTGCATGCCGGTCAGGACCAGGCAGGCGAGCACGTACAGCACCATGGCGATGGCGAGCGAGTAGATGATCGCCCTGGGCATGTGACGTTGCGCGTCCTTGGATTCCTCCGCCGCCGTGCTCATCGCGTCGTAGCCGAAGACGGCGAAGAAGACCGTGGCGGCACCGGTGAACGCGCCCCCCACCCCGTAAGGGAAGAAGGGCGTGTAGTTGCCGGTGTTGATGTGGAAGAAGCCGACGACGATGACCAGCAGCACGACGAGCACCTTGAGCACGACGACGGCCGTCTCGAAGCGTGCGGCGTTCTTGATGCCGAGGGTGAGCAGGTAGGCCGTGAACAGGCACAGGACCGCGGCGATCAGGTCGACGCGGTGGCCCTCCCCCGTGCCCGGCGCGCCCAGCATCCAGGTGGGCAGGCCCGCGCCCGTGTCCGTCAGGAGGAAGTTGAAGTAGCCGGAGATGCCGATGGCGACGACGGCGACGATGGCCGTGTACTCCAGCAGCAGGTCCCATCCGATGAACCAGCCGACCAGCTCGCCGAGGACGGCGTAGCCGTAGGTGTAGGCGGAACCGGCCTTCGGGATCAGGCCGGCGAACTCCGCGTAGGAGAAGGCCGCCGCTGCGCTGGCCACACCGGCGATGAGGAAGGAGACCAGCACCGCCGGTCCCGCGATGCCGTTGGCGACCGTCCCGGCGAGGGTGAAGATGCCGGCGCCGATGATGCCGCCCACGCCGATCGCGGTGAGCTGCCACAGGCCGAGCGTGCGTGTGAGCTGTTCGCTGGGTGCGCCTTCGGCCTCTTCGATGTGCTCGATCGGCTTGCGGCGCAGTACGCCTTCTCCCATCCGCAGCCTCGACATGTCCTGTCCTTTCCGCAGATGGCTGACGGGCACTCATGATGGCGGAGCGGGCAGGGCTGCGGAACTAGGCGCTCCGGGAGTCCTCGCTCAGCCGCTGTCCGCCACGTCGTCGCAGGCGGGGCAGACGAGGTTCGCGTACTGGGGCGGGTACCACGGGGAACCGGGGTGTTCGGCGGGGACGTACGGGGACCGCTCCATCGCGAAGGTGTCCCGGCCGCAGAAGGTACGGGGGCCGGGCACGGAGGGCCGGTCCGGGGCGGCCGGGGCGGCGTGCACGCGGAGGACGGGCCGCTCGGCGGTTGTGTGCGCCGTGACCGGCCGGCCCAGCTCGTACACCACGGCAATCTCGCTCATGGCCCCACGGTAGGCGTTCGGGCCGCGCCGCTGCGGCGGGGTGCGGGCGACACGCCTGCGCCCGGCTCACATGGCTGCGGGGCCGTTCCCCGCCCGGCTCGGTCAGTGACGCGGCTGCAGGGGCGGGCCCAGCAGGGCGGCCGTGCACTGTTCCGTGAGGTCCTCGGCGTGCGGCGGCAGCGGCAGGCCCGCCCTCAGATTGCGGCGGACCACGGAGAGCGGCAGGTCCACGAGGGCGAGGGCGATCCGGTCGCGGTCCTGCGGCCCGGTCGCGCCGAGGGCGTCGGCGACGGCGGCGACGGCGGCGAGGACGCGTCCGTTGCCGGCGTCTGCGCGCACCGTGTACGCCTCGGGCCAGTCGGAGCGGCCGAACTCGGCGGCTCCGTAGAGGAGGAGGGCCGCCTCCTGCGGGTGGGCCCGGCTCCAGGCGACGACGTGCCGGGTGGCGCGGACCGCGGCCCGGTACGGGTCGTCCGCGCCGTCGAGCGCGGTGAAGTACCCGTCCTGGAAACGCTCGACGGTGCGCAGCCACACCTCGGCGAGCAGGGCCGTGCGCCCGGCGAACCGGTGGTAGACGGATCCGCTGGGGGCGCCGACGGCCTGGGCGACGGCGGACATGGTCACCGCGGCCGGCCCGCCGGCAGCGGCCAGGCCCACGGCGGCGTCGAGCAGCTGGTCGGTGGTGAAGCGGGGTGGTCGCGCCATGAATCAGAGAGTACTCTCCAATTTATTAGAGGAGCGCCTCTAAAACTACGGAGGGGAGACTTCCATGGGCGTCTACAACGTGCACGAACGCCGCCTGGCCGCAGACGGGAGCCGCGTCGGTGCGCTCTTGGACTCACTGTCGAGCGGGGCGAAGGACCGGCTCTGGCCGGTCGGAGGCTGGCCCCCGATGGAGTTCGACGGCCCGCTCGCGGTCGGCGCCAAGGGCGGCCACGGGCCGGTGCGCTACACCGTGGCCGCGTACGTGCCGGGCACCTGGGTCCGCTTCGCCTTCACCGGACCGCGGGGCTTCCACGGCTTCCACGAGTTCGCGGTCCTGCCGGACGGCCCCGGGCACACCGTGCTGCGGCACACCCTGGCCATGGACGCCCGCGGTCCGGCCCGCCTCACCTGGCCCCTCTCCTGGCGCCCCCTGCACGACGCCTGCCTGGAGGACAGCCTGGACCGGGCGGAGCAGGCCTGCACCGGAACCCCGGCCCGCCCCGCCCGCTGGTCCCCGTACGTCCGCGCCCTCCACGCCCTGGCCCGCCGAGCGGGAGCCCGCCGGTCCTCCGGGTGACGGCCCCCTGCCCCGCCCCGGGCACCGGCGGTGGGGACGGGGCGTCTAGGGTGCGGACATGATCTCGGACTACCTCTCCGAACTGTTCTCGCTGGACGGCCGGGTCGCCGTGGTGACGGGCGGCAGCTCCGGCATCGGCCGAGCCGTTGCCGGGGCCCTCGCACGAGCCGGGGCGGGGGTGGTGGTCGTGGCGCGCAGGGAATCGGAGCTGGCCGCCACCGTCGACGAGCTGACGGCCGGGGGCTGCCGGGCGGCCTGGGTGAGCGCCGACCTGGGCAGCCGCGACGGGGTGCGCGCGGCGGCCGAGCAGGCAGCCGCGGTGTTCGGCGAGCCCGACATCCTCGTCAACAGCGCCGGGATCAACCTGCGGCCGCCCATGGGCGAGTTGGGCGAGGACGTGTGGGACACCACGATGGCGGTGAACCTGGAGGCCCCGTACTTGTTGGGCGAGCGGTTCGGGCCCGGTATGGCGGAGCGGGGCTTCGGGCGGATCATCCACATCAGCTCGCAGCAGGCGCACCGGGCGTTCGTCCAGAGCGGCGCCTACGGGGTCTCCAAGGGGGCGCTGGAGTCGCTGGCCCGCTCACAGGCCGAGGCCTGGTCTCCTCACGGCGTCACCTGCAACACGCTGGTGCCCGGCTTCGTCATGACGCCGCTCAACGCGCGGCTTTCGTCCGACGCGGAGAAGGTGGCGGCGCTGGCGGCGCGCACGATGGCCGGGCGCAACGGCCTGGCCGAGGACTTCGCCGGCGCGGCGGTGTTCCTGGCCGGCCGCGCCTCCGGTTACGTCACCGGGCAGTCGATCTTCGTCGACGGCGGCTTCTCCGTCCACTGAAGCCCCGCCCCGCCGAGCGCGCCCGACCGAGCCGGACGGGCCGGCGGGCCGGCCGGGAGGGGAAGGGGTCAGTTCGCCCGCAGACGCCAGTACTGCCAGGCGAACGGGCCGCAGTTGCGGACGTTGACGCCCGCGTGCTCGCTCGGGTCACCGTTGTTCTGGATGCTCAGGCACTGGTTGTTGACCTCGGTGCGCAGCCATTCGCCCTCGGTCCGCCACCGCTGGTTGGGCAGTCCGTGGCAGTCGCCGACGACCTGCGCCGCGGCGTCGACCTCGCCGTTGCGGACGTCGAGGCAGTGCAGCTCGGCAAGGTTGCGGAGCTTGTTCCCGTCCCAGTACCAGAGCTGGTTGCCGGTGCCGCGACACGTCTGGACCTCGACGTTGTCGCCGTTGGAGGCGAGGCACTTGGCGTTCAGCGCGGTCACGATCTCGAAAGTGGTGGCGGCGTGCGCCGGCGGGGCCGTGGTGAGCAGGGGCAGGACCGCCAGGGCGAGCGCGGGCAGGCCGCGCAGCAGGTGCTTGATCATGTCCACGGGTGTAGTGGCCGGGGCCGGTCCGCTGCCAGGGACGGACACGGCAACTCACCCGTTCGGACCAGCCGGTTCACCGCAGAAACGATCAACGATTCCGGACGGCGGCCGGCGCGCTCCCCCGGCCGGAGAGCGCCCGCGGGCCTGCGAACCGCCCCCGCCCACCGGCAGGGCAGCCCCCTGCCTCCATTCGGAAGCAGGCCGCACCCCGGAGGGTGACGGGCCGGAATGGTGGACCGATTAACGGAGGAAACTCGTGCGATCTTCGGTCGCGACGGACAAGCAGCTGCCGGGCCGACGTGACGCCACCGCCTCACCGTGTGCATCTCGGACGCCGCGGGGGCCAGTACGAGAGGAATCACATGAGGAAGCTCGCCTGGGCGGCGCGGGGCGTCGCGGCAGTGTCGGGTGCCGTGCTCGCGGGGGCGCTCGTCGCTCCGTCAGCGGTCGCACACACCGGCACCGACCCCAAGCCCCCGGCCAAGACCTCGAAACAGGACAGCCACAAGAAGGACAGCCGCAAGGAGAGCGGACACAAGGACAAGGACGACAAGAAGAAGGACGACAAGCAGAGCGGGCACAAGAAGGACACCCGCAAGGAGAGCGGGCACAAGAAGAACGACGACAAGAAGAAGACCGAAAGCCAGACCCCTGTCACCACCGACGGGATCGCGTCGAACAAGAAGTGCGAGACCAGCCGGGACGTGGATTCCGCTGCGGTGTACGTGGGGGTGGAGCCCCTGGTCGACACGGTGTTCCGGGCCGCGACGGACCGGGAGGGGCACGCCTTCCTCAACGACAGCCGCAACCCCGGCGTGTGGATCAACCTCGCCCTCGTCCCCGGCGCACCCTCGTGCGTCTACGACGCCTCCGTCGCGGCGACCGAGGAAATCCCCGGCCACCTCTACATCTCCCTCCTCGCCCACAACGGCACCATCTGGCAGGCCGTCTGCGACACCACCGAGACGCCGTTCGCCCCGTCGACCATCGCCGCCTCCTGCTCGCCGGGCTTCACCGCCCTGCTCGGCACCCCCGTCGGAGCGATCCCCCGGCGCTGACGAGCCGGCCTGCGCGCGTACGGCCGGGAAGATCCGCACATGCCGTCTTGCCCGGCCCCGCGGGGGCCGGGCAGACGGGCGGTGGGTTCGGATGAGCAAAAGTCGTTACTACAGTAGCTGTGTCGTATTTTTGGTTTGGGGGGTTGTGGTG
>NZ_JBEXRC010000030.1:0-96786 GCF_040612915.1 Streptomyces sp. NPDC006326
GAACCGCTCCAGCAGGCCGCGCTGGTCCATCACCTCGACGCTGCGGGCGTGCAGACCGCGCGCACGGGACTGCCTGGGCGGCTCCGTCTCCCCTCGGCGGGCCCACGGCCGTACGGCGGATCAGGCCTCGGTCGGGGCGGAGACGGACGGCGGGGTCTGCTGCTCCGCCGCCGCGGTCTTCTTCGTCGTCCGCTTCGCCACGGTCTTCTTGGCCGTCGCCTTCTTCGCGACGGTCTTCTTGGCGGCCGTCGCCTTCTTGGCGGTGGTCGCCTTCTTGGCCGGGGCCTTCTTCGCCGGGGCCTTCTTGGCGGCCGCCTTGCGGACCGTCTTCTTGGCCGCCGGGGCGGCCTCCTCGGCCTCCTCGGCCTCCGCTGCCGGGGCCTCGGCCGGGGCGGCCGCGGCCTCGGGCTCGGCGGCGGGGGCCTCGACGACCACGACGGCTGCCTCCGCGGCGCCGGCCGGCGAACCGGCGGGGGCGGTGGCCTTGCGGGTGGCACGCCGACGCGGGCGGGCCGGAGCGGGCTCCTCCACGGGCGCCTCCGCGACCGGGGCGGCGGCCTCGGGCTCCGCCTCGGCGACGGGCTCCGCGACCGGCTCGGGCTGCGCCTGCGGCTCCTCCTCCGGGGCCTGGGCGGCCTCGGCCGCGGGCGCCGGGGCGCCCGCCGGAGCGGTCGCCTTGCGGGTCGCGCGGCGGCGCGTACGGCCCTTGGGCGCGGCCTCGACCGTCTCGGCGGCCTCCACCGCCTCGGCGACGACCTCCGAGACCGGCTCCAGCACCGTCTCGGCCGGCTCGGTGACCGGCTCGGCCTCGACCTCGACCACGGGCTCGACCACGGCCTCGGCCACCGGGGCCGGTGCGGCCGCACCGCGCGGGGCGCCCGCCGGAGCGGTCGCCTTGCGGGTGGCCCGGCGGCGGTTGCGACGGCCGCTCAGACCTGCCGCGGCCTCCGCCTCCGCGGGGCTGCTGTAGAGCTCCTCGTCCGGGACGAACGCCGGCTCGGGCAGCGCCACCGGAGCGGCGACCTCGGCGGCCAGCTCGGCCTCGGTCTCGACCTCGAAGGCCTCGGCGCCGGCCTCTGCCGTCTGGACCGTCTCGACGCCCTCGTGGTCGTGCTCGTGACCCCGGCCGCCCCGGCGCTTCGCGCGCTTGCCGCCGTTGCCGCCGCCGATCGCGCTCGGCGTCTCCATGTGCACGATGACACCGCGCCCGTTGCAGTGGACGCAGGTCTCGGAGAAGGACTCCAGCAGCCCCTGGCCCACCCGCTTGCGGGTCATCTGGACCAGGCCCAGCGAGGTCACCTCGGCGACCTGGTGCTTCGTACGGTCGCGGCCCAGGCACTCCAGCATCCGCCGCAGGACCAGGTCGCGGTTCGACTCCAGGACCATGTCGATGAAGTCGATGACGACGATGCCGCCGAGGTCGCGCAGCCGCAGCTGGCGCACGATCTCCTCGGCCGCCTCCAGGTTGTTCCGGGTGACGGTCTCTTCGAGGTTGCCGCCCTGACCGGTGAACTTGCCGGTGTTGACGTCGATAACGATCATCGCCTCGGTCTTGTCGATCACCAGGGAGCCGCCCGAGGGCAGCCACACCTTGCGGTCGAGCGCCTTGGCGAGCTGCTCGTCGATCCGGTACGTCGCGAAGACGTCGACCTCGGAGGTCCAGCGCGAGAGCCGGTCGGCCAGGTCGGGGGCCACGTGCGAGACGTAGCCGTGGATGGTCTCCCAGGCGCTGTCACCGCTGACGATGACCTTCGTGAAGTCCTCGTTGAAGATGTCGCGCACGACCCGGACGGTCATGTCCGGCTCGCCGTACAGCAGGCTCGGCGAAGAGGTCGTGATCTGCTTCGACTTCTTCTGGATGTCCTCCCACTGAGCCTGCAGGCGCTCGACGTCACGGCGCAGCTCGTCCTCGCTCGCACCCTCGGCGGCGGTGCGCACGATGACGCCCGCGTCCTCGGGGACGATCTTCTTGAGGATGGTCTTCAGGCGCGCACGCTCGGTGTCGGGCAGCTTGCGGCTGATGCCGGTCATCGAACCCTCGGGCACGTAGACCAGGTAGCGGCCGGGCAGCGAGACCTGCGAGGTCAGGCGGGCGCCCTTGTGGCCGATCGGGTCCTTGGTGACCTGGACGAGGACGGACTGGCCGGACTTCAGGGCGGACTCGATGCGGCGCGGCCCGTTGGCCATGCCGAGCGCCTCGAAGTTGACCTCGCCGGCGTACAGGACGGCGTTGCGGCCCTTGCCGATGTCGATGAAGGCGGCCTCCATCGACGGCAGCACGTTCTGGACCTTGCCCAGGTAGACGTTGCCGACGTACGAGGTGGCCTCTTCCTTGTTGACGTAGTGCTCGACGAGCACGTTGTCCTCAAGGACGCCGATCTGGGTGCGGTCGCCGTTCTGGCGGACGACCATCACGCGCTCGACGGCCTCGCGGCGGGCCAGGAACTCGGCCTCGGTGATGATCGGCACACGGCGGCGGCCCTGCTCGCGGCCCTCGCGGCGGCGCTGCTTCTTCGCCTCCAGACGGGTCGAGCCCTTGATGGACTGCACCTCGTCGGAAGGCTCGGCCTTCTCGCGCGCCGGGCGCGGCTCGCGGACCTTGACGACGGTGCGTACGCCGTCCTCGTCCCCGGCGGCCTCGGCAGTGACGTCGGCGGGCTCACCGCTGCGACGGCGACGCCGGCGGCGACGGCGGCTGGAGCCGGAACCGAGGGCGCCGGCCTCCTCGGCCTCGTCCTCTTCCTCCTCCTCGGCCTCCTGCTCGGCGGTCTCGGACTCCTCCTCGGCGGACTCGTCCAGGTCGGCGGCCTCACCACGGCGGCGACGACGGCCACCGCGACGGCGGCGGCGGGAGGGACGCTCGTCCGTCTCGTCGGCCTCCTCCTCGTCGAACTCGGCGGTCTCGGCCTCGGCCTCGGCCTCGGGCTCCTCGGGGGCGGCTTCCACCTCGGCGGGGGCGGTCTCGGGGGCACCGCGGCCACGGCGGCGGCGACGACCGGCGGGCTGCGCCGGGGCCTGGACGGGCTCGGCCTCGGCTTCGAGCTCCTCCTCGGCCTCCTCGGCCTCCTCCGCCTCGCTCGCGGCGGCGGCTGCCGCGGCGGCGGCCATGGCGGCGGTCTCCGGGGTCTGGAACATCGGCTCGGTGAAGACCGGGGCCTGGAAGACGGCGACGGCGGGCCGGGTCACGCGGCGGCCACGGGCCGGGGCGGCGGGCTCGGCCTTCTCGGCGGGCGCGGTCTTCTCGGCGGCCTCCGCGGCCGGCTGCGGCGCGGCGGCGGCCGGGGCGGCGGAGCGGGTGGCACGGCGGCGGCCGCGCTTCGGCGCGTCCACGGCGTCGGCGACGGTGACCGTCGGGGTGGCCTTGGGGGCCTCCTCCGCGGCGGCCTCGGCGGCGGGCGCCTCGGGCGCGGTCACGGCGCGGGTGGCGCGGCGGCGGGCCCGCGGGGCGGGAGCAGCAGCCTCCTCGGCGGCAGCAGCGGCGGGTTCGGCAGCGGCCGGAGCGGCGGCAGCGGCGGGCTCCTCGGCCGGGGCCGTCACGGCCTCGGCGCTCTCCCCGGCCGGCGCGGCCACGGCACGGGTCGCACGACGACGGGTACGCGGAGCCGGAGCAGCAGGCTCCTCGGCGGCAGCAGCCGGGGCGGCCGCCTCCACCACCACGGCCTCGGCAGCCTCGGCAGCCGGAGCAGCCACGGCCCGGGTGGCCCGGCGACGGGTCCGCGGGGCGGGAGCGGCGGGCTCCTCAGCGGGAGCAGCAAGCTCCTCGGCCGGGGCCGTCACGGCCTCGGCGCTCTCCCCGGCCGGCGCGGCCACGGCACGGGTCGCACGACGACGGGCCCGCGGAGCCGGAGCAGCAGGCTCCTCGGCGGCAGCGGCAGGCGCCGCCTCCACCACCACGGCCTCGGCAGCCTCGGCAGCCGGAGCAGCCACGGCCCGGGTGGCCCGGCGACGGGTCCGCGGGGCGGGAGCGGCGGGCTCCTCGGCGGAGGCGGCCGGAGCGGCGGCCTCGGCGGTCACGGGGGCGGCCGGAGCGGCGGCGCCGCCGGGCGGTCCGGCCGGGCGGGACGCGGCACGGCGACGCCTGCGCGGGGGCAGGTTGTCGCTCGGGCTGTTGGTGTCAGCGCTTTCGGGGGTGTTTTCGTTGTTGAGCATTGCGGGCGGTTCTCCCGTCACGCTCCCGGGCGCCGCGGCTGACGTCCGGTCCGGCTCGGTTCCGCGCGATGAACGCGGAACCGGCCTCCGGGGCGCGTTCGCCACACGGGAGCTGTAGTCCATGGCCGCCGGTTCCGTACGCGTTGTCCGTACGGCCTGGCGGAAGTCTTCAGGTCAGTGCGCGGCCCGACCCAGGTGGCTCCCGAGTGCCAGGGCTGCGCTACGACGACGATCCCTACGCGGCGGGACCTTCCGGCGCCTTCGCGTCGGCGGTCACGGCGGCCGTGGGTGGGGCGGCCGTGACAGCCTCGCGGTCGGGCGCGAGCGGGTCGGTCACCGTGCCGGACTCCTCGTCGAAGAGCCCCTGCGCCAGCCTGGTCACCGCTGCGGGGACCGGCGGCGCCAGGTCGGCCACAGCTCGGAGACCGGACAGGACGTCGTCGGGTCGCACGGCAGGTGTCAAATGCCGAACAACCAGCCGCAGTATCGCACAGGCACTGTCCAGCGGCCTATCAGCCGGAGCAGGAAGGGCTTCGATGCCGACCACGGCCTCGCGGGCGTCGAAGGTGCGCATGCCGTTCTTGGTGCGGCGCTGCACCTCCACCGCCTCGGCGGCGAGGAAGGCCTGCACGGCCCGCTCGGCCTCGGCGGGCTCGACGCCCTCCAGGCGCAGCTCCCACACGGAGGCGGTCAGCCGGTCGGCGAGCCCGGAGGTGCGGGCCTCGACGGCGTCGACGATGTCGAGTCCGAGGGGCATCGACTCGTCCAGGAGCTCGCGGAGCTTCTCGGGGTCGCGGGGCTCGGCGAGCGCGATCTCCAGGTACTCGGCCTCACTGCCGGTGCCGGTGGGCGCGGCGTTCGCGTACGAGACCCGGGGGTGGGGGGTGAAGCCGGCCGAGTACGCCATGGGTACCTCGGCGCGGCGCAGGGCGCGCTCGAACGCGCGCTGGAAGTCTCGGTGGCTGGTGAACCGGAGGCGGCCACGCTTGGTGTAGCGCAGTCGGATGCGCTGCACCACCGGTGCGGGCGGTGGGCCTTCGGGCTGTCGCTTGCCCAGTGGTTCTTCTCCTTGTGCGGGGCTCCGCGGCTCGCGCGGCGCCCTGAGGTCTGGTGAGCCTGCCGGTCACGCCGAGCCCTCCGGCTCATTCCTGCCGACGGGGCAGGGAGGGGGCGGGCGGGTGGCCTGCGGCTGTCGTACTACCCAGAGTACGCGCCCGTGACCTCGCCGGTTCCCGGGGCGGGGCCCCGAACAGGGCGCGCCTGAGGTCGGCGCGCACCTCCCGGACGGTGGTGCGTGCCGTCCGCCAGACCTCGCGCATCAGGTGCCCCGCGGGGGTCAGCACTCGGCGGTACACCTGCGCCACCGGCCACCACAGCACCCGCCCGACCCACCGCAGACCGCGCCCCAGGGCCCGCAGGATCCGCCCGGCCACGTGCCAGGCCCAGGCGAGGACCTGCCCGAGGGGCGTCAGCACCCACCGGTACACCCCGCGGGCGAGCCGGGCGAGCGCCAGCCCGAGGGGCCGCAGCAGGTACCGCCCGACGGGGGTGAGCACGTACGCGTACACCGCCTGCCCCAGCCACATCAGGCCGTGGCCGAGCGGGGTGAGGACGTAGCGCCACAGTCCCACCCAGGGCCAGACGAACAGGGCCTTGGCCAGCACCGACACCACCCACACGAGGCCCTTGGCCAGCGGGGCCAGCAGCCACCGCAGCGCGCCGCGGCCCGCCCACCGGAGCGCTGCGCCCAGCGGGCACAGGAGGTACGCGTACGCGAACCGACCCACCGGGGCGAGGAGGTACGCGTACCCGGCCCGCCCGACGGGGGCGAGCACGTAGCGCCACAGACCCACCCAGGGCCAGACGAAGACCAGCTTCAGCAGCGTGGCGAGGACGAGACCGAGCGCACGCAGCACGGGCCTCACGGTCCGCTCGTACACCCACAGCAGCGCCGCGCCCAGCGGCGCGAGCACGTGCCGGTGCGCGAACCGCCCGGCGGCGACGAGCAGCTCCCACACCACCCGAACGGGCAGCACGACCAGCACCGCCACGATCTTCACGGGAATGCGCACGACGCCGACGAGGCAGCCTTCGCCGCCGGCGTCACCAGGGCGCTTGTCGAGTTCCATACCCTCAGGGACACCGAAAGCGCCCCCGCCGTTGCGGAATCAGTCGATGGACCCCGGCTCGGCCAGCCACCGCGTGCGCAGGTCGATGTGCTTGGCCAGCGTCTCGAAATCCCGGTCGTAGTGCAGCACGGTCAGCCGGTGCCGTGCGGCGGTCACTGCCACGACGAGGTCGACCACACCGGCAGAGCGCACACACCCGGCTTCGGCCAGGACATCCTGTGCGGTGCGGACCCGCATCCACACGTCGTCCGGAATGTCATGCCACACGTAGAGGTCGGCGAACGCCTGCCGCATCTGGCGGAACTGGGCAGGGGACCGGGCGGAATACAGCGCCTCCGCCTCGGTCACCGCGCACATCCCGATACGCCCGGCAGCGAGGGCCGGCCTCCACGTGGAGAACGGTCCCGGGAGGGTGATCCGGTGCGCGGCGGACGTGTCGATTAGGAAGGCGCCCTCGGTCAGCCCTGCCACGGCCCGCGCACCTCTTCCTTGTACCCGGGCTCCCGGCCCTTGTCGAAGGCGCCCTCGTCGTCGAGCTTGATCAGGGCCTCCAACGCCCGCTGCCGCCGGACCCGGGCTCCTATTTCTTCGAGCGCGGCGTTGACGGTGTCCTTCTTCGTCGTGGTCCCGAGGGCCTCCGCGGCCAGTGCGAGGGCTTCCTCGTTGATGTCGATCACGGTCTTGGCCATCAGGGCCACCTCCTGGCAGGGGGCACCGAGTATTCCTCGAAGCGCACCTCCAGGATATCCAGCACGGGCGAGGGCTTAAACGTTTCCGCAGCCGAGGAATAAATATGCCCCCCGCCGTTCCCGGCGAGGGGCACATCAGAGCAGGTCGTCGGCCGCGCTACTTCACGACCGTCAGCGGCAGCAGCTTCTTGCCGGTGGGGCCGATCTGGATGTGGGTGTCCATCTGGGGACAGACGCCGCAGTCGAAGCACGGGGTCCAGCGGCAGTCCTCGACCTCGGTCTCGTCGAGGGCGTCCTGCCAGTCCTCCCAGAGCCAGTCCTTGTCGAGCCCGGAGTCCAGGTGGTCCCAGGGCAGGACCTCCTCGTAGGTGCGCTCGCGGGTCGTGTACCAGGCCACGTCCACGCCGTACGCGGGCAGGGTCTTCTCCGCGGCTTCCATCCAGCGGTCGTACGAGAAGTGCTCGCGCCAGCCGTCGAAGCGGCCGCCGGATTCGTACACAGCGCGGATGACGTCGCCGACGCGGCGGTCGCCGCGGGAGAGGAGGCCCTCGACGATGCCCGGCTTGCCGTCGTGGTAGCGGAAGCCGATCGAGCGGCCGTACTTCTTGTCGCCGCGGATCTTGTCGCGGAGCTTGGCCAGGCGGGCGTCCGTCTCCTCGGCCGACAGCTGCGGCGCCCACTGGAAGGGGGTGTGGGGCTTGGGCACGAAGCCGCCGATGGACACCGTGCAGCGGATATCGTTCTGGCCGGAGACCTCGCGGCCCTTGGCGATGACGTTGACCGCCATGTCGCCGATCTGCAGGACGTCCTCGTCGGTCTCGGTCGGCAGGCCGCACATGAAGTACAGCTTCACCTGGCGCCAGCCGTTTCCGTACGCGGTGGCGACGGTGCGGATCAGGTCCTCTTCCGAGACCATCTTGTTGATGACCTTGCGCATGCGCTCGGAGCCGCCCTCGGGGGCGAAGGTCAGGCCGGAGCGGCGGCCGTTGCGGGTCAGCTCGTTGGCCAGGTCCACGTTGAAGGCGTCCACGCGGGTCGACGGCAGGGACAGGCCCACCTTGTCGTCCGAGTAGCGGTCGGCCAGGCCCTTGGCGATGTCGGCGATCTCCGAGTGGTCCGCGGAGGAGAGGGAGAGCAGGCCGACCTCCTCGAAGCCCGTCGCCTTGAGGCCCTTCTCGACCATCTCGCCGATGCCGGTGATGCTTCGCTCCCGCACGGGGCGCGTGATCATGCCGGCCTGGCAGAAGCGGCAGCCCCGGGTGCAGCCGCGGAAGATCTCGACGGACATCCGCTCGTGGACGGTCTCGGCGAGCGGGACCAGCGGCTGCTTGGGGTAGGGCCATTCGTCGAGGTCCATGACCGTGTGCTTGGACACCCGGTAGGGGACGCCCGACTTGTTCGGGGCGACGCGGGCGATGCGCCCGTCCGGCAGGTAGTCGACGTCGTAGAAGCCGGGCACGTAGACCTGGCCGGTCCTGGCCAGGCGGAAGAGGACTTCCTCGCGCCCGCCCGGACGGCCCTCGGCCTTCCACGCGCGGATGATCTCGGTCATGTCGAGGACGGCCTGCTCGCCGTCGCCGATGACGGCGCAGTCGATGAACTCGGCGATCGGCTCGGGGTTGAAGGCAGCGTGGCCGCCCGCGAGGACGATCGGGTGGTCGACCGTACGGTTCCTGGCCTCCAGCGGGATGCCCGCCAGGTCCAGCGCCGTGAGCATGTTCGTGTAGCCCAGCTCCGTGGAGAAGGACAGCCCGAAGACGTCGAAGGCGCCCACCGGGCGGTGGCTGTCCACGGTGAACTGCGGCACGTTGTGCTCGCGCATCAGGGCTTCGAGGTCCGGCCAGACGCTGTAGGTGCGCTCGGCGAGGACGCCCTCGCGCTCGTTGAGCACCTCGTAGAGGATCATGACGCCCTGGTTGGGCAGTCCGACCTCGTACGCGTCGGGGTACATCAGGGCCCACCGGACGTCCGCGCTCTCCCACGGCTTGACGGTGGAGTTGAGCTCACCGCCGACGTACTGGATGGGCTTCTGCACATGCGGGAGCAGAGCTTCGAGCTGTGGGAAGACCGACTCGGACATCACGCGACTTTCGTGAAGCGGGCAGGGGGCGACTCTCAAGCGTAACCCGAGGGGCGGTGGGCCCCTGCCGCCGTGATCCGGGCCGTCCAGCCTCCCCCGTCAGTACGCGGCCGCTTCGTGGGCCGCCGCCCACACCTCGGGGAGCTCCCGTTCGAGCCGCTCGGCGACAGCCTCCTCGCGGCCGTAGAGCAGGCCCCAGGTGAAGGCCGACTCCGCCGCGCCCGCCGCCTGGCCCGCGAGGCCGCGCAGGGCCTCGCGGGCGACCACACTGTCCTGGTGCTCCCCGAGCAGGGTCTGGACCGACTCCATGGCCTTGGCCTGCCGTTTCGCGCGTTTCCCGAGGGCGGGCCGCGCCGCCTCCGCCGCGTAGCGGGCGCGTTTGGCGGCCTTGCGGGCCTCGTGCAGGGCCACGTCGCGCGGCTGCCCCGGATCCAGGGACAAGGCGTGGGCGACCTTGCGGGCGAGCCTCTCGTGCTCGCGGCGCACCGCCTTCGGCAGGACCCGGCGGGCGGGCTCGGCGGCGGCGGGGCGCAGCGGCGGCTCGGCCAGCAGCGCGTCGAGGGTGTCGAGCAGGGTGACGTACCGCTTGCTGTCGAGTACGGCGAGGGCGCGCCGCCGGGAGTCGGCCCGGCGGCGGGTGTTCCAGATCCGCAGCCGGCTGCGGACGGGGCCGAGCGCGAGGGTGCGCGGGATCTCGCCGATCCGGCTCTGGATGCGCTCCATCAGGACTTCCTGGTCGCGGTCGACGCCGAGTTCGGCGGCCAGCCAGCGCAGCTCCTCGCCGACCGGGTCGGTGACGGCGCGGTCGAGGACCTTGCGGTAGGTCTTGAAGGCGCTGCGCATGCGGCGGGCGGCGACCCGCATCTGGTGGACGGAGTCGGGCAGGCCGCGGCGCACGGCCGGGTCGTGGGCGATCAGGGCGTCGCGCTGTTCGCGCAGGTACGCGAGGACGTGTCCGCCCGCGGTGTCCCCGGCGGGGCCGGGCTCGGTCCGGGCGGGCGGCTCGTGGCCGGTCTCGGCGAGGGCGCGGGCGAGCTTCGAGGGGGCGTGGGAGACCGTGAGTCCCGCGGCGGCGAACCGCTCCTCGACGGCGTCGAGGAGCGCCGGGTCCACGTTGTCGGCGAGTTCCACCTCGACCTCGGTCCAGGCGGCGCCGGCCCGGTCCCGTTCGGCCCGGACCGCGTCGGTGGACAGCTCCGCGAGCACGTTTCCCCCGGCGTCCAGCAGGTGGCTGACCCGGCGCGAGGAGAGCAGCCGGACCTGGGGCTCCAGGCCGGTGTCGCGGACGCGCGAGCGGACCAGGGCGGCGAGGGAGCGCGGGACGGTGTCGCCGAGGGGGGCGGCGATCTCGTCGCGGACGCCCGGGGAGACGGGCAGTTTGAGGTGCCAGCCGGCGTCGGCGCCGCCGGTGCGGCGCCGCAGGGTGAGGCCGTCGGCGGCGAGCCGCTGGTCGGGGGTGTCCCAGTACACGGCGTCCAGCTCGACGGTGCCCTGGTCGGTGACCGCCGCGATGGCGGCGGTGCCGGTCAGGTCGGGGACTCCGCGCCCTTCGGCCTCGGTCGTCGTGAACTCGAATTTGCGCTCGATCTCGCGCTTCGCGTCCGCCATGGATCGAACTTAGTCCTGAACGGATCACGAAGGCAGGGTGAACGGCTGATCGGCCGAGGAACCGTCCGAAGTTCGACCCCGGCTAGGCCGACATCGGCCGTTGCACCTTGATCGACTCCAGTAGTCCCACCGCCACCCAGACCGCGAACATGGACGAGCCCCCGTAGGAGACGAAGGGAAGCGGGAGTCCCGCCACCGGCATGATCCCGAGGGTCATGCCGATGTTCTCGAACGCCTGGAAGGCGAACCAGGCGATGATCCCGGCGCACACGATGGTCCCGTAGAGCTCGGTGGTCTCGCGCGCGATCATGCAGGCCCGCCACAGCACGATGCCGAGCAGCACCAGGATCAGCCCGGCGCCGAGGAAGCCCAGCTCCTCCCCCGCCACGGTGAAGACGAAGTCCGTCTGCTGCTCGGGCACGAACTGGCCGGTGGTCTGCGAGCCCTTGAACAGGCCGGAGCCGGTCAGCCCGCCGGAGCCGATCGCGATCCGCGCCTGGTTGGTGTTGTAGCCGACGCCGGCGGGGTCGAGCTCGGGGTTGGCGAAGGCGGCGAAGCGGTTGATCTGGTACTCGTCGAGCACGCCCAGCTGCCAGATCAGGATGGCCCCGGCCGCGCCCGAGCCGAGCAGCCCGAGCACCCAGCGGTTGGACGCGCCGGAGGCCAGCAGGACGCCGAGCACGATGATGACCATGACCATGACGGAGCCGAGGTCGGGCATCAGCATGACGATCCCCATGGGGGCGGCCGCCAGGCACAGCGCCTTGACCACCGTGCGGTGGTCGGGGTGTTCCAGGTCGCCGGCGTCCACCCGGGCCGCCAGCAGCATGGCCATGCCCAGGATGATGGTGATCTTCACGAACTCCGAGGGCTGGAGCGAGAAGCCGCCGCCGAGCACGATCCACGCGTGGGCGCCGTTGATGGTGGCGCCCAGCGGGGTGAGCACGGCCAGGATGAGCACCAGCGAGATCCCGTACAGGATCGGCACGGCGCCGCGCAGGGTGCGGTGGCCGAGCCAGACCGTGCCGATCATCAGCACCAGGCCGATGCCGGTGTTGAGGGCGTGGCGGACCAGGAAGTAGTACGGGTCCCCCTGGTTGAGCTGGGTTCGGTTGCGGGTCGCCGACCACACCAGCAGGGAGCCGATGAAGGACAGCGCCAGCGCCGACAGCAGTATCGGCCAGTCGAGCCGGCGCAGCACCGAGTCGCGCGAGGTGAGCCTGGCCATGGCGCCGCGCTGGGGCGCGTACCGGGATACGGAGAACTTGTTCGCGGTCTGCATCGTGAGTCCTGCTCAGTCCTGCCGCGCGACGGGCGGGGCGGGAGGTCCGGCCAGCGGCGGGGCCGCTTCCTCGGGGGACGGGGGCACGTACGGCTTGATTTCGGGGGAGGCGATGGAGCCGTCGGGCTGGATGGTGGGCAGCTTCGCCTCCGGCTTGAGCAGCAAGGCCTTGGTGACGTCCTGTTTTCCGGCCATGTCCAGACCGTAGAGGGCGTTGTAGATGTTGCGTACGGCGGGTCCCGAGGCTCCGGAGCCGGTACCGCCCTGGGAGATCGTCATCACGATCGTGTAGTCGTCGGTGAAGGTGGCGAACCAGGACGTGGTCTGCTTGCCGTAGACCTCGGCGGTACCGGTCTTGGCGTGCATGGGGATCTGCTCCTGCGGCCAGCCGCCGAAGCGCCAGGCGGCGGTACCGCGGGTGGCGACGCCCTCCAGGGCGCCGACGATCTGCTTGCGGGTCTGCTCGTCCAGCGGCAGCTTGCCGTGGGCCTTGGGCATGATCGGATCGATGTGCTTGCCGTCGGCACTGATGACGGCCTTGCCGATGGTCGGGTTCCACATGGTGCCGCCGTTGCAGATGGCGGCGTAGATGGTGGCCATCTGGATCGGGGTGACCAGGGTGTCGCCCTGCCCGATGGAGTAGTTGACGGCGTCGCCGGCGCGCAGGAGGTTGCCCTCCAGGCAGTTCTCGTAGGCGAGCAGCTCCAGGTAGGTGCCGCCCTTCTTGCCGGTCTTGCACCAGCTGTCCTTGTTGGCCTTCCAGAAGCGCTGCTTCCACTGGCGGTCGGGGACGCGGCCCTTCTCCTCGCCGGGCAGGTCGACGCCCGTCTCGGCGCCGAGGCCGAACTTGTGGGCGGTCTTGAAGAAGATGTCGCCCGGGTTCTTCACCGGCTTCAGCCCGCCGTCCTTGATCCACTGCTGGTGGGCGAGGGCGTAGAAGACGGTGTCGCAGGAGACTTCGAGGGCCTTGCCGAGGGTGATGCTGCCGTGGCCCTGGGACTCGAAGTTCTTGAAGACCTGGCCGCCGATGGAGTACGAGCTGGGGCAGGGGTAGTCGCCGTCGAACTTGTACCCGGCGTTGACCGCGGCGGTGGTCGGGATGACCTTGAAGATGGAGCCGGGGGCCGCCTGCCCCTGGATCGCCCGGTTCATCAGCGGGACGTTGGACTCCTTGGCGGTGAGCTTGGCGTAGTCCTTGCCGGAGATGCCGCCGACCCAGACGTTCGGGTCGTAGGTGGGGTTGGAGGCCATGGCGACGACGCGGCCGGTCTTGGACTCCAGCACGACCACCGCTCCTGCGTCGGCCTTGTACGGGACGCCCGTGTTGCGGTCGATCTGCTTGCGGGCCTCCACCATCGCCGCGTTCAGCTCGTACTCGGCGACGCCCTGGACGCGGGCGTCGATGCTGGTGACGAGGTGGGCGCCGGGGATGCCCGGGTCGTTCTTGGCCTCGCCCATGACCCGGCCGAGGTTGTCCACCTCGTAACGGGTGACGCCCGACTTGCCGCGCAGCACCCGGTCGTAGGTCCGTTCCAGTCCGAAGCGGCCCACCTGGTCGGAGCGCAGCAGCGGGGAGTTGGTGTTCTTGGCCTCCTGGATCTCCTCGTCGGTGACCGGGGAGAGGTAGCCGAGCACCTGGCCGGTGTTGGCGCCGCCGGGGGCCGGGTAGCGGCGTACGGCGGTGGGCTCGGCGGTGATGCCGGGGAACTCCTCCGGGCGCTCGCGGATCTGCAGGGCCTGCTGGGTCGTGGCCTCGGCGGTGACCGGGATCGGCTGGTACGGGGAGCCGTTCCAGCACGGCTTGGGGGTCTTGGAGTCGCAGATGCGGACCTTCTCCATGACCTCCTGGGGCTTCATGTCCAGTACGGCGGAGAGCCGGGTCAGGACGTCCTTGCCCTTGTCCTTCATCTTCATCAGCGCCGTACGGCTGGCCGAGACGACGAGTCGGGTCTCGTTGTCGGCGAGCGGGACCCCGCGGGCGTCCAGGATCGAGCCGCGCACGGCGGGCTGGACCACCTGCTGCACGTGGTTGCTCTTGGCCTCGTGGTAGTACTCGGCGCCGTTGCGGATCTGGAGGTACCACAGGCGCCCGCCCAGGGTGCACAGGAAGGAGACGACGAGCACCTGGATGATCACCAGCCGGATCTGCACCCGGGAGCTGCGGCCGGTCTCGGGGATGTTGCTCACGGGCGCTCGCCTCTCACAGCTTCTTGATGCTCTTCACGCTCTTCACGGCCTTGACGCCCTTTATCCGGACGGCCTTGTTGGCGCGGTTGCGAGAGGTCATGAGGCGCAGGCCGCCCCGCTGGCTGCCGATGCGCAGACCGGTGCCGCCGGCGAGCCAGCCCGCGGACACGTCGGTGCCCGTGGCCGGTCCGCCGTTCGCCTCCACGGCCATCGGGTCGTTCTCGGCGCGCCGGGCGAGCGCCATGATGAACGGCACGGTGAACGGCGCGAGCAGCAGGTCGTAGAGGGTCGCGGTGAACAGCAGGCCGGTCAGGCCCACATGGCGGGCGGCCGTGTCGCCGACGAGGGCGCCCACACCGGCGTAGAGCAGCGTGGAGCCGATCGCGGCACCGACGACGGTCAGCAGGGGGCCCCAGGCGGAGCGGAACCGCCCGGAGTCGGGGCGGACCAGGCCGGCCGCGTAGCCGATGACGCACAGGACGAGCGCGTACCGCCCGGCGGCGTGGTCGGCCGGCGGGGCCAGGTCGGCGAGGAGGCCTGCGGCGAAGCCGATGAGGGCGCCGCTGAGGTGCCCGTACACGAGTGCGAGGGCGACGACGGTCAGCAGCACCAGGTCGGGTACCGCGCCGGGCAGTTGCAGCCGGCCGAGCACGGTGACCTGGATGACGAGGGCGACCACCACGAGGGTGGACGCGAGGAGGATCCGGTTGAAGCGCATGGGGGACGGCTCCTACTCGTCGGCCGGGTTGCCGGGCGCACTGGCGGACGGGGACGGCGTGACC
This sequence comes from Streptomyces sp. NPDC006326, assembly GCF_040612915.1. Lineage (NCBI taxonomy): Bacteria > Bacillati > Actinomycetota > Actinomycetes > Kitasatosporales > Streptomycetaceae > Streptomyces > Streptomyces sp. NPDC006326. The sequence goes on from NZ_JBEXRC010000030.1 coordinate 14,907, forward strand.
GTGACGGTGACCGTCGGGGTCGGCTGGACCTGGGGCTTGGGCGGCAGGACGGCGTCGCGCGGATCCTCGCGCGGCGGCATCACCACGACGCCGACGATGTCCAGGCGGGAGAAGCCGACGAACGGACGGACCCAGATCGTACGGGTCAGGTCGCCGCGCGAGGGGTCGACCTTGACCACCTCTCCGATCGGGACGCCGGGCACGAAAGGCTTGTTGCCGCGGGAGCCGAAGGTGACGAGCCGGTCGCCGGGGCTGACCTTGGCCTTGCCGTTGAGCATCTGGACGGACAGCGCCCGGTCGCCCTGGCCGGTCGCGAAACCGAGCTCGCCGGTCTTCTCCAGCCGGGTCCCGACGGTGAAGTCGGGGTCGTTGGCGAGGACGACGGTGGCGGTGTCGGGGCCCACCGTGGCGACGCGGCCGACGAGTCCGTCCCCGTTGAGGACGGTCATGTCGCGCTCGATGCCGTCCTTGCTGCCCGCGTCGATGGTGACGGTCCAGGAGAAGCCCTGGGCCGCTCCTATGGCGATGACCTCGGCGCCCTTGATGCCGTACTGTCCGGCGCCGGCCCGCTTGAGCATCTCGTCGAGCTCGCGGATCCGGCTGCGGGTCTGGTCCTCGCTGCCCAGTTTGGCCTTCAGGGCGGCGTTCTCGCGCTCCAGCACCGCGATGCGGTTGTGGCGCTCACCGGAGTCCCGTACGGCCCCTATGGCGTTGGCGACCGGATCCACGGCGGTCGCGACGCCCTTCTCGACCGGACCGAAGACCGCGGCGGCGGCCTGCCGGGCACCGTCGACCGGAGACTCCTCGCCCGCCCTGATGTCCACCGTGATCAACGCGAACGCGATGGCGATCATGAGCACCAGGAGCAGCCGGCTTTCTCGTGTGTCCCTCACGTGCGGCGGCCGTGCCTTCCTCGTCGGAATTTTCTTTGTCTGTATATCAACGATCCGCCGCACGGGCGCGGCAGCACCCGTACGGCGGATCATTGTGTTCCGCATGGCCCCCCGGGAGGGGGGTCTGTGTCAGCGCCGGGGCTGGGCGTCCAGGACCTGCTGGAGTGCCTCGAACTCCTCCACGCACTTGCCGGAGCCGAGCGCGACGGAGTCGAGGGGGTCCTCCGCGATGTGGATCGGCATGCCGGTCTCGCGCCGCAGCCGCTCGTCGAGGCCGCGCAGCAGGGCGCCGCCGCCGGTCAGGACGATGCCGCGGTCCATGATGTCGCCGGAGAGCTCCGGCGGGCACTTGTCGAGCGTGGTCTTGACCGCGTCGACGATGGCGTTGACGGGCTCCTCGATGGCCTTGCGGACCTCGGCGGCCGAGATGACGACCGTCTTGGGCAGTCCGGAGACGAGGTCACGGCCGCGGATCTCGGTGTGCTCGTCCTTGTCGAGGTCGTAGGCCGACCCGATGGTGATCTTGATCTGCTCGGCGGTCCGCTCACCGAGGAGGAGGCTGTACTCCTTCTTGATGTGCTGGATGATCGCGTTGTCGAGCTCGTCGCCGGCCACCCGGATGGACTGCGCCGTGACGATTCCGCCGAGGGAGATGACGGCGACCTCGGTGGTGCCGCCGCCGATGTCCACGACCATGTTGCCGGTGGCCTCGTGGACGGGCAGGCCCGAGCCGATGGCGGCGGCCATGGGCTCCTCGATGATGTGCACCTGGCGGGCGCCGGCCTGCGTGGACGCCTCGATGACGGCGCGGCGCTCCACTCCCGTGATGCCGGAGGGAACGCAGACGACCACGCGCGGGCGGGCGAGGTAGCGGCGCTTGTGGATCTTGAGGATGAAGTACCGGAGCATACGCTCGGTGATCTCGAAGTCGGCGATGACGCCGTCCTTGAGGGGCCTGACGGCGACGATGTTGCCGGGCGTCCGGCCGATCATCTTCTTCGCCTCGGAGCCGACCGCCAGGATGCCGCCGGTGTTCGTGTTGATGGCGACCACGGACGGCTCGTTCAGGACGATCCCCCGGCCCCTCACGTACACCAGCGTGTTGGCGGTCCCGAGGTCGATCGCCATGTCACGGCCGATGAACGACATGTTGTTCCCCTTGTTCCCCATGAGGAGCGTCTGGCCTTCCAGTTGAAAGCGGCTGCTGTCAGGTCGGCGAGGTGGGTGTGTGGGTGGAGGCCCCATCGTAGTGCCGCAGGTGCGGACATCGCGCGACGGGACTCCGGCAATCCCGCCGGAACGGATACCCGCCCCCTTAGTGGTGACGTCGTGTCCTGCACACGCGTTCCCCGAACCGTCCGGTAATACCGGAGGGCGACCGAAATTACTTCGGTCGCCCCAGGTCATGAGCGCTATTCGGCTGATGTTGCGTCAGGAAGGACTCATCAGAGGGCGGGGAAGAACAGCTTCAGCTCGCGCTCGGCGGACTCCTCGGAGTCCGACGCGTGGATCAGGTTCTCCCGCGTGACGGTGCCGAAGTCGCCCCGGATGGACCCGGGCGCCGCGGCAATCGGGTCAGTGGGTCCGGCCAGCTGGCGGACACCCTCGATCACGCGTTCCCCTTCGACGACGAGGACGACGACGGGGCCGCTCGCCATGAAGCCCATGAGGGGCTCGTAGAAGGGCTTGCCCTTGTGCTCCCCGTAGTGGGTCTCCAGGGTCTCCTGGTCCAGGGTGCGCAGCTCCAGCGCGGGGATGCTCCAGCCGGCCTTGCGCTCGATGCGGCCGATGACCTCGCCGATCAGGCCACGCCGGACGGCGTCCGGCTTGAGGATGACGAGAGTGCGCTGGGTCATGGTGTGGCTCCTTGCGGCATACGGGTGCGGTCCCAAGAGGCTACAGGGGGCCGGTGGCGCCCCTGTGCGCCGCCCGGACCGCCCGGGGGCCACCCGGGCGGTCCGCGCCGACTACGCCTCGGCCTGCGCGGCCCGACGGGCCTTGATGGTGTCGACCTTCCGGCCGTAGTGCACCGAGCACCACCAGAGGGCGGCGAACACGGCCCCGAGGAAGAACATCGTCGGGACCACGAAGCCGCTCGCGATCAGCCCGATCTGCAGCGCCCAGCCGATCTGCACCGCGCCCGGGCGCGACAGCATCCCGCACAGCAGCACCGACAGCAGCATGGCGACCCCGCATACCGTCCAGACGGCGGCCTGGGTCAGCTCCGGGTTCTTCATGGCCACCAGGCCGGCGAAGCCGATCACGAAGAACTCGCCGATCAGCGTCGAGGCACACAGCGTGCGCATCCTCAGCCCCTCTTCAGCAGCAGGCGGGCCTCGCCCACCGTGATCACGGAACCGGTCACCAGGACCCCGGCCCCTCCGTACTCGGCCTCTTCCTCCGCCAGCGTGATCGCCGCCTCCAGGGCGTCGTCCAGCCGCGGCTCCACCTGCACCCGCTCGGCGCCGAAGACCTCGACCGCGACGGCCGCCAGATCGTCGGCGGACATCGCCCGGTGACTGGAGTTCTCCGTCACCACGACCTCCGCGAAGATCGGCTCGAAGGCCTCGAAGACCCCGCGCACGTCCTTGTCGTCGCTCGCGCCGACGACCCCGATCAGCCGGCTGAAGCCGAACGCCTCGGTCACCGCCTCCGCCGTCACCTGCGCGCCCGCCGGATTGTGCGCCGCGTCCAGGATCACCGTCGGACTGCGGCGTACGACCTCCATCCGGCCCGGCGAGGTCACCGAGGCGAAGGCGCTGCGCACGGTGTCCACGTCCAGCTCCCGCGACTGCTCCGCGCCGACGCCGAAGAAGGCCTCGACCGCCGCGAGCGCCACCGCCGCGTTGTGCGCCATGTGGGCGCCGTACAGCGGCAGGAAGATGCCCTCGTACTCGCCGCCCATGCCGCGCAGCGTCAGCATCTGCCCGCCGACCGCCACCTCGCGCGAGACGACGCCGAACTCCATGCCCTCGCGGGCCACGGTCGCATCGACCTCGACGGCCCTCTTTAGCAGCACCTGCGCCGCGTCCACCGGCTGCTGCGCCAGGATCACGGTGGCGTCCTGCTTGATGATGCCGCCCTTCTCGCGGGCGATCTCGCCGGGGGTGGAGCCCAGCCGGTCGGTGTGGTCCAGGCTGATGGGGGTGACCACCGCGACCGAACCGTCGATCACGTTGGTGGCGTCCCAGGCGCCGCCCATGCCCACCTCGACGACGGCCGCGTCGACCGGGGCGTCCGCGAAGGCCGCGTACGCCATCCCGGTGAGCACCTCGAAGAAGGACAGCCGGTACTCCTCGGCGGCGTCGACCATCTCCACGTACGGCTTGATGTCGTGGTACGTCTCGACGAACCGCTCGGCGCTGATCGGCGCCCCGTCCAGGCTGATCCGCTCGGTGACCGACTGCACGTGCGGGCTGGTGTAGCGGCCCGTGCGCAGGTCGAAGGCATTGAGCAGGGCCTCGATCATGCGGGCGGTGCTGGTCTTGCCGTTGGTGCCGGTGACGTGGATGGAGGGGTACGCGCGCTGCGGCTCGCCCAGGACGTCCATCAGCGCGGCGATCCGGCTGACGGACGGCTCCAGCTTGGTCTCGCCCCACCGGGTGGCGAGCTCCTGCTCCACTTCCTGCAGCGCCTTGGCCACCTCCGGGTCGACGGGCTCGGCCGGCACCGGGTCGCCCTGGGGCGGCCCGGCCTGGGCGCGCAGGGTACGGCTGCCGGCCTCGATCACCGCCAGGTCGGGATCACGGTCGGACTCTTCCGCCACGATCCGGTCGAACAGTTCGGCGGTGCCGTCGTGGTCGTCTCGGTCGGGGCTCTCGGGCTGCTGCTCACTCACGAGCCCAGTCTACGGACGAGGGGCGGGGTGACTTCGAACCCGGCCGTTTCGGTACGCGGGGCGCACCTGCGCCGCCGGTGGACCTGATCGGCGTCAGTGCGCCCCGGCGGTGCCCGGGCCCGGGTAGTCGGAGCCGAAGCAGGCCCGGATCTCGCGCTCGCTGTCCGGGCGTCCCGCGAAGTTGAGACGGGAGTCGTGCTCCTGGGGCGCGGCCTTGGGGTCGGCGCCGAAGGAGACCGACCACCAGTAGACCCCGGCCATCTTCCGCTCCCGGACGACCTCGCAGACCGCCTTGTACCAGTTCGCCTGGACGGCGGGGTTGACGCGGCGCTTCGTGTAGAAGTCGCCGGGCGCCTGGTAGGCGCCGTCCATCGCGCTGATGCCGGCCTCGGAGAGCACGATCCGCGGGAGGGCCTCCTTGCTCTTCTTGTCGAGCCAGGTGTTCCAGCCGGCGACGAGCTCGTCGACGGATGCGTCGTCGGCGGCCTTGACGGGGAAGTAGGCGTCCACGCCGAGCCGGGTGACGGGGACGGCGATCCGGCCGTTGACGTAGTTGTCCCAGTTGGCGTCGTAGGACACCTCGCCCTTGAACCGCTTCTCGGCCTGCGTGATCAGGTCCTTCCAGCCGGGGTGGCCCTCCATGGAGTTCAGCTCGGTCCCGATCACGAAGGTCGCCGCCTGCCGGCGCTGGGCCACGTCGAGGTAGGGGCCGAGCAGGGCCTCGTAGGAGGCGAACCAGGCCGTCTTGTCGGTCGGCTTGATGTTGCCGCGCCAGCCCTCCGGCGGGATGAGCGCCGCCTCGTCCAGGGTCGGCCGGACGGTGGTGCGCAGCCCTGCCTCGTGGAAGACCCGCAGGACGGTGTCGAGGTGCTCGGGGGTCGGCGTACCGCGGCCGGCGGCGAGCTTAGTCGAGGTGCGGCCCTCGGTGTAGAAGGGGAAGGAGACGGAGACCGCATTGGCCTTCAGTCCGACGAGGTAGTCGGCCTGCACGCGCGCCTGCTTCTCGACGTACGCGTCGCCGTGCTCCTTGGTGTCCTCCCAGAAGATCTGGACGCCCCACTCCGGCATGCCGGGCTTCCACGGCTTGTCCACCTTCAGGGCGGGCCCGGTCGGCGCGCCCGCGTCCGCAGCCGTGCCGCTCGCCTGCGGAGCGGTCCCGCTTCCGTTCGCGAGGACGGTGCCGTCCGGGCCGCCCCCCTTCTTGGCCGGGGAGCCGTGCAGCACCAGGGCCGGGGCGAGGGAGCCGGCCCTCCAGCGCAGGGGGTGGTCGCCGACCACGAACGGCAGGCCGATGACCAGCGAGGTCACGGTGACGGGGAGGACGGCGAGCAGCGGGACCTTGGAGCGCTTCTTCCGCGCGTTCTCCGCGCTCTTCGTGTGCGGTGCGTTCTTCTCGTTCTTCACGGCGGGGACTCGGTTCCTCACGCGGGCTTGGCGATGACGACGAACTTGTTCTCCTCGCGCTTGAGGAACTTGAACAGCCCGCGCAGGCCGCCCAGCCCTTCCAGTACGGAGAACAGCGGGATGAGGGCGAGCACGACGGGCGGCTCCCACCAGCGCCGCTTGCCGTTCGCCGAGACCATGGCGTTGAGCCGCAGCCCCTCCCAGTACGTCCAGATGACGTACGCGAAATTGAGCGCCCACATGATCACCACGGTCTGGGCGACGGGCGAGGTGTTGAAGTCGCCGATGAGCCAGGCCACCAGGAGCACGGTCGTGACGTGCTGGAGCGGCCCGAGGACCCAGGTGGCCACGCAGAGCAGCAGGAACCAGCGGTACCGGAACGGCACGGTGCGGTTGAAGCACAGGGCGACCAGGCCCCAGGCCCACCGCTCGCGCTGCTTGACGAAGTCCCTGGTGGTGGCGGGCGAGGCCCCGTAGCAGCGGCCGTTGAACCAGTCGCTGCGGCCCGGGTACATACGACAGAACGTCAGTGCCAGCTGGGCGTCCTCGACGATGGCCTTGGGACCGAAGTCCCAGCCGATGGTCGCCTCGACGGAGGCGCGGAGCAGCAGCAGCTCGCCGTGCACTCCGGCGACGGGGGTGCCGAGTCCGGTGAGGGCCCGGAAGCGGGCTATGTCGTCGGCGGGCCGGACCGCGTCGGCGAGCCAGGTGAAGCGGTTGACGGCGTTCTCGCGCGGGTAGGCCAGGATGCCCTGGGCCATGTGCTTGCCGTCCTCGCCGGCCCGGCGCTGGCGGTTGACGAACTGGGCCACGGAGGTGGCGGTGTCGGGGCCGACCCCGGTGTCGTCGTCCATGTGCAGCACCCACACGTCGTCGAGCGCCTCTCCCTCCGCGATCCGCAGCTCGTGCGCGTAGTGGTTGGCACGGGCCTTGAAGCGCGTGCCGTTCGCCGTCTCGTACGCCTTGGGCACCGTGACCACGCGGATCAGGGGGTTCGTCTCGGCCAGGCCGTCGATCCGCTCGGCCGCCTCGCAGCCCTCCTCCGTGAGGACGTCCACCCGCATCCGCGGGAAGTACGGGGGGAGGTGGTCCACGTAGCTGAGGACCGAGCGCTCCAGGGCCGGGTAGGTGTCGTGGCGGCCGATGGTCGGCACCAGCACGATGAGGAAGTCCTCCTCCACCGGCGCCGGCGGGACCATCTCGTGCGCCTTGCGCAGCCGGCGGCGGATCAGCAGGGCGCCCTGGAGGCCGACCATGACGCCGAAGCCGGGCAGCGACCACACGATCGACAGCGTCCAGCCCAGCGGGGTCGGGTTCGGCTCGTACGCCCACAGGCCGAAGCCGGCGAGGAGCAGGAAGGGCAGCAGGAAGGCCGGCACGCCGGGCTTCCAGTCCGCATGGCGCTGGACCAGTTTCGCGTCGCGACGGGAGGTCGTCGCGGGCTCGTGTACGGGAGCGAGGGTCATGGGCAGGGTCCTTCTGGATTCCTACGGTCGAGAGGACTGCTGGGGCGGCGGGGGCTGCTGCGGCCAGGGGGCCTGGCCGCCGTACGGACCGGATCCGTAACCCGGCTGCGGGGGCTGCGGCTGCGGCTGGGGCTGGGCGTAGCCGGTCTGCGGCTGCTGGGGTTGCGGCTGGGGCTGGGCGTAGCCCGTCTGCGGCAGCTGCTGCGGCCCGGGCCGGCCCGGGTAGGCGGGCGCCGGCCCGTACCCGTGCGGCGAAGACGGCTGTGGCTGCTGCTGGTACGCCTGCTGCCCTGCCGCGCGCTGCGCCTGCTCCTGGGCCTGCCGGGCCTCGTTCGCCTGCTGGGTCCAGGGGTTCACCGGCGGCTGCCACGGCTCGTACGCGGCGAAGTCCCGCAGCAGCAGCACGATGAGGCTGCCGGTGACGAGGACGCCGGCGGCGAAGGTCGCCAGCTTGAACCCGCCCTGGAGGGTGGAGGTGAAGTACTCGGTCTGCTTGTCGTCGAACAGCGCGCCGGTCAGGCTGCGCACCCGGTTGTAGCCCTCGATGGCCGCGCCGCCGATGACGATGCCCCGGCCGAGGCTGTTGCCCCGCAGGACCAGCAGGCCGCCCGCCACGTACACGACACCCCAGTTGAGGTTGAACGTCTCGGCGGTTCCGGAGCCGTCTGCCGTGCCGTAGTAGACGATGCCCTGCAGGAAGTCGGCGACGCCGACCTGCCAGAAGCAGTTGTACAGGGCCCAGAGGAGCAGGATGCCCGCCCAGCCCATGGCCACGAAGGCGGCCACGCGGTGCGGACGTGGCGTTGACATGCTCAACTTCAACTCCTATTCGGGGTTTCCCGCGTGCAAGGCGGGCCATTGCACCCCCGCGGGGCCGGACTCCCGGCCCCCGGTGATGGTCTTGGGGTCGTCGTAGGTCTGCTTCACGTCCGCCGGGGCGTTCTTCGCCGTCAGCCCGTCACCCCACACGGTCCACAGCACCCAGGGCGCCTGGTCGAGGGTGGTGCGCTGCGCCGCGCCCAGCGGTACGTGGAAGGACTCGGCGAGGATCCGCGGTTTGCCGTAGTCCTTCAGGCCCTGGTGCCACCGCGCCGTCCAGGCGACGGCGTCGAAGGGGTTCTCCGGCGATCCGCTGTAGTCGTCGACGCCGACCACGTCCACGTACTCGGCTCCCGGGTAGAAGTCCCAGGGGTCGGTGCCGTGGACGCCGTCCCAGGCCGCGGGGGCCCATACGAAGATGAGGTTGTGCAGCCCGCGGGAGCCCACCAGGTAGTGGTAGAGCAGCTTCCACAACGCCGTGTACTGCGCGGGCTTCAGCCCCGCCCACCAGAAGCTCTGCTCCCCGCCCAGCGCGTTCATCTCGTGGTACGGGCGCAGCAGTACGGGTACGTCGTACGCGGCCAGGTAGCCGAGGTGGTCGGCGAGGAAGGACAGGTCGAGCAGCAGCGCCGCGTGCTCGGGGGAACCGGGGGTGAGCACCCGGTCGATCCATCCGGGGTCCTTCGCCGCGGGCGCGTTGCGGCGTAGGGTCTGGTCGTAGCTCTTGACCGGGCTGCCCGGCCAGGGCTGGTGGAACGACATCCCGACCAGGCCGGCCGGCGCTCCGCCGTTCGTCGGGAGCGTCGTCTTCGTGCCGTTCCAGAGCTGTTCGGTGCCGGTCGGGTTGTAGGAGCCGTCCGCCTTGCGGGGCAGTCCGTGCCACACGCCCAGGGCGAGGTCGACGACGTCGTTCGTATAGGTCCAGAATTCGCGGCGGGCGGGCCAGGCGGCGCGCGAGTAGTCCCGGGCCTCGCCCACGCCCCAGCCGTCCTGCTGGTATCCGGGGCCCAGGTCCAGTTCGAGGAAGGCCGGCAGCTTCCCGGTGATGTCCTGGGGCTTGCGGTAGTAGTAGCCGGGCGGCTTGGGACCGGTGTGGTCGCCGTACTCCGGGTTGTACCGCTCGTTGTGCACTTCGGCGTGCTGGCCTATGAGGGTGCCGCGGCGCCGTCCGGCGCGGGCGTCCGCCTCCAGGCCGGCCAGTAATCGGTACACGGCCTGCGCGGCCGGGGAGGCCTTGGGGTCCCGCGTCAGCAGGTCCTTCTGGAGTCCTGCGGCGGGCGCGCGCGAGGTGCTGTAGGCCGCCACACCGGCGAGGGCTCCGCCCGTTGCCGCGGTGGCCGCCGCTCCCCAGAGGACATCGCGCCGCTTCAGTTCGCGACGTAACACTTCGAGACCCCCTCTCCCCACAACGGCCCCTGCCCGTCGCGGGCTACCCCTGGGGCCGGTGTCACCCTACGCGTCGGCCCCCGGGCAGTGTGCTCGGGGGCCGATGGTTTCACCGCTTGTTAGGCGGGGAAACGCTCCGCGTTACGTCAGGCGGCGGGCAGTGCGTCCAGCTGGGCCGTGATCCGGGCGATGTCCGCCTCGGCCTTGGCCAGCCGGCCCTTGATCTTGTCCACGACGTTGTCGGGGGCCTTGGCCAGGAAGGCCTCGTTGCCCAGCTTCGCCTCGGCCTGCTGCTTCTCCTTCTCCGCGGCCGTGAGGTCCTTGGAGAGCCGCTTGCGCTCGGCGGCCACGTCGATGGTGCCCGACAGGTCCAGCGCGACCGTGGCGCCGGCCACCGGGAGGGTGGCGGTGGCGCTGAAGTCCTCGCCCTCCGGCTGGAGGCGCAGCAGCTGGCGGATGGCAGCCTCGTGCGCCGCCAGCGCCGTACCGGCGAGGTCCAGGCGGGCCGGGACCTTCTGGCCCGGCTGCAGGCCCTGGTCGGCGCGGAAGCGGCGGACCTCGGTGACGACGGCCTGGAGGTTCTCGATCTCGGCCTCGGCGGCCTCGTCGCGGAAGCCGCTGTCGTTCGGCCATTCGGCGACGACGAGGGACTCGCGGCCGGTCAGCGTGGTCCACAGGGTCTCGGTGACGAAGGGGACCACCGGGTGCAGCAGGCGCAGCATGACGTCGAGGACCTCGCCGAGGACCCGCCCGGAGACCTTCGCGGGCTCGCCGCCCGCGAAGAAGGTCGTCTTCGACAGCTCGACGTACCAGTCGAAGACCTCGTCCCACGCGAAGTGGTAGAGCGCCTCGCTGAGCTTGGCGAACTGGAAGTCCTCGTAGTACGCGTCGACCTGCGCGACCGTCTTGTTGAGGCGGGAAAGGATCCAGCGGTCGGTCGCCGACATCTGCTCGGGGGCCGGCAGCTCGCCCTCGATGGTGGCGCCGTTCATCAGCGCGAAGCGCGTGGCGTTCCAGATCTTGTTGGCGAAGTTGCGGGAGGCCTGGACCCAGTCCTCGCCGATCGGGACGTCGGTGCCGGGGTTGGCGCCCTTGGCCAGGGTGAAGCGGACGGCGTCGGAGCCGTACTTGTCCATCCAGTCCAGCGGGTCGACGACGTTGCCGAAGGACTTCGACATCTTCTTGCCGCGCTCGTCGCGGACCAGGCCGGTCAGCGCGATCGTCTTGAAGGGCGGCTTCCCGTCCATCGCGTACAGGCCGAACATCATCATCCGGGCGACCCAGAAGAAGATGATGTCGTGGCCGGTGACCAGGACGTCGGTGGAGTAGAACTTCTCCAGGTCCGGGGTCTGCTGCGGCCAGCCGAGCGTGGAGAACGGCCACAGGCCGGAGGAGAACCAGGTGTCGAGGACGTCGGTGTCCTGCGTCCAGCCCTCGCCGGTGGGCGCCTCGTCGTCCGGTCCCACGCAGACGACCTCGCCGTCCGGGCCGTACCAGACCGGGATGCGGTGGCCCCACCACAGCTGGCGCGAGATGCACCAGTCGTTGAGGTTGTCGACCCAGTCGAAGTAGCGCTTCGACATGTCCTCGGGGTGGATCGCGACCCGGCCGTCGCGGACGGCGTCGCCGGCCTCCTTGGCCAGCGTCTCGACCTTGACCCACCACTGGAGCGACAGGCGCGGCTCGACGGTGGTGCTGCAGCGGGAGCAGTGCCCGACGGAGTGCAGGTAGGGGCGCTTCTCGGCGACGATCCGGCCCTGCTGGCGCAGCGCGCCGACGACGGCCGACCGGGCCTCGTAGCGGTCCTGGCCGAGGAAGGGGCCGTGGACGGTGATGACACCGTGCTCGTCCATGATCGTCATGGAGGGCAGGCCGTGGCGCTGGCCGATCGCGAAGTCGTTCGGGTCGTGCGCCGGGGTCACCTTGACGGCGCCGGTGCCGAACTCCGGGTCGACGTGCGTGTCGGCGACGACCGGGATGGTCCGGTCGGTCAGCGGCAGCTTGATCTGCTTGCCGACGAGGTGCTTGTACCGCTCGTCGTCGGGGTGGACGGCGACGGCGGTGTCACCGAGCATCGTCTCGGCGCGCGTGGTGGCGACGACCAGGCTGTCCTCGCCCTCGCCGTAGCGGATGGAGACGAGCTCGCCGGCGTCCTCCTGGTACTCCACCTCGATGTCGGAAATGGCCGTCAGACAGCGGGGGCACCAGTTGATGATGCGCTCGGCGCGGTAGATCAAGCCGTCGTCGTAGAGCCTCTTGAAGATCGTCTGGACGGCCTTGGACAGGCCCTCGTCCATGGTGAAGCGCTCGCGCGACCAGTCGACGCCGTCTCCGAGGCGGCGCATCTGGCCGAGGATCTTGCCGCCGTACTCCTCCTTCCACTGCCAGACCCGCTCGACGAACGCCTCACGGCCGAGGTCGTGACGGGACTTGCCCTCCTCGGCGAGCTGCTGCTCGACCTTGTTCTGCGTGGCGATACCGGCGTGGTCCATACCGGGCAGCCACAGCGACTCGTAGCCCTGCATCCGCTTGCGGCGGGTGAGGGCGTCCATGAGCGTGTGCTGGAAGGCGTGGCCCAGGTGCAGGGAGCCGGTGACGTTGGGCGGGGGGATGACGATGGTGTACGAGGGCTTCTCACTCGCGGGATCGGCGGTGAAGTACCCACGCTCTACCCAGCGCTCGTAGAGCTTCCCCTCTACCTCGGCCGGCGCGTACTGGGTCGGCAGTTCGGAGTTGGGGCTGCTGGGTGTCTGCGTGTTCTCGGTCACGGGGCACAGTTTAGGGCCGTAACAGTCCAGTCATGAAACCGGTAATCCGGGGGCCCGGGGGGCCTTGGGGTGTTCGGCTTCCGACAGGATGTGTGAAACGCATAAGGATCTCTGAAGGGGGACGCGGGTATGAGCTACAACCAGCCGGGGCCGTACGGGGCCCAGCCGCCGCAGCAGCCGGGGCCGTACGGGGGCCCGCAGCCGGGGCCGTACGGGCAGCCCGCCCCGCAGCCCGGCTACGGCTACCCGCAGCAGCCCCCGCCGCCGGGCGTCCCCCCGCAGGGCTACCCCCAGCAGCCCCCGGCCTACGGCTACCAGCAGCAGCCGGGCATGCCCCCGCAGCCGCCGTACGGCATGCCGCAGCCGCCGAAGAAGTCGAAGGCCGGCATCGTCATCGGCGTGGTCGTCGCGGTGGCGGTGATCGCGGGCGCCGGCTGGTACTTCACGCAGGGCGGCGGCGCCTCGGCCTCGGGCCCGGTCGCCGCTGACACCAAGGGCTACAAGCTGGTCGCCCCGGAGACGGTCAACGAGTTCAAGAAGAACCCGAAGTCCCAGCCGGGCACGTTCACCGACAAGGAGCGCAAGGAGGCCGAGGCCGTCGGCGTCAAGAACCCCACCCAGGTGGAGCAGAAGTACCAGGCGGGCGACCCGAGCAACCCGCTGACGGCCAAGGCGCTCAACTTCGACGGCGTCTACGGCGAGATCGCCGACCCCGAGAAGGCGGTCGACGCGTACTTCGCCCTGGCCAAGACCAACGCCAGCGACGGCAGCAAGACGACGGTCGAGCTCGTAGGAAGCCCCCAGGCGATGACCCCGGCCGGTTTCAAGGGCGCCGTGATGAAGTGCCAGGAAGCCAAGTACACCCTCAAGGACTCCACGGCCAAGGGGCCCAAGGAGTTCACGATCCCGATCTGCATCTGGGGTGACCACAGCACCCTGACCATGGTCGGTGCGAGCGATGCGGCCGCGATCCTGGCGGGTCAGAAGGGCTACACCCAGGAGCAGGTCGCGGATCTCGCCGCACACCTAAACAACCCGCCAGGCGTCATCTTTATGGCCGCGGCCGTTGTAACGCTTCGGGGGGCCCGCCCTTGGGCCGGGCGCCCCTTCGTGTGCGTCGTATCGGCTACGCCGACTTCTCCTGGGGGCCCTGGTCCTTCGGGACGATGCGGGGGACCAGCGTCGGGTTCACGTTCGAGCGGACCACGTCCGGGGTGATGACCACGCGGGCCACGTCCTTGCGGGACGGGACCTCGTACATCACCGACATCAGGACCTCCTCCATGATGGCGCGCAGGCCGCGCGCGCCCGTCTGGCGGAGGATCGCCTGGTCCGCGATGGCCTCCAGCGCCTCGCGCTCGAAGTCCAGCTCGACGCCGTCGAGTTCGAACAGCCGCTGGTACTGCTTCACCAGGGCGTTGCGCGGCTCCACCAGGATCTGGAGCAGGGCCTCGCGGTCGAGGTTGTGCACCGAGGTGATGACGGGCAGGCGGCCGATGAACTCGGGGATCATCCCGAACTTCACCAGGTCCTCCGGCATGACCTCCTGGAACTGGTCGCTCGCCTCGATCTCCCGCTTCGAGCGGATCGTCGCCCCGAAGCCGATGCCCTTGGCGCCCGCGCGCGACTCGATGATCTTCTCAAGGCCGGCGAAGGCGCCGCCCACGATGAAGAGCACGTTCGTCGTGTCGATCTGGATGAACTCCTGGTGCGGGTGCTTGCGGCCGCCCTGCGGCGGAACCGAGGCCGTCGTGCCCTCAAGGATCTTGAGGAGGGCCTGCTGGACGCCCTCGCCCGAGACGTCGCGCGTGATCGACGGGTTCTCGCTCTTGCGGGCGACCTTGTCGATCTCGTCGATGTAGATGATCCCGGTCTCGGCCTTCTTGACGTCGTAGTCGGCCGCCTGGATCAGCTTGAGCAGGATGTTCTCGACGTCCTCGCCGACGTACCCGGCCTCCGTCAGCGCCGTCGCGTCGGCGATGGCGAACGGGACGTTCAGCATGCGGGCCAGCGTCTGGGCGAGGAGCGTCTTGCCGGAGCCCGTCGGGCCCAGCAACAGGATGTTGGACTTGGCGAGTTCGATCGCGTCGTCGCGGCCCTGCGCACCGCCGTTCTCGCCGGCCTGGACCCGCTTGTAGTGGTTGTAGACCGCCACCGAGAGCGCCTTCTTCGCCGGCTCCTGGCCGACGACGTAGCTCTCCAGGAACTCGTAGATCTCACGAGGCTTGGGGAGTTCCTCCCAGCGGACCTCGGAGGTCTCGGCGAGCTCCTCCTCGATGATCTCGTTGCAGAGGTCGATGCACTCGTCGCAGATGTACACACCGGGTCCTGCGATGAGCTTCTTCACCTGCTTCTGGCTCTTTCCGCAGAACGAGCACTTGAGCAGGTCGCCGCCGTCACCGATGCGTGCCACGAGGTGCTTCCCCTTCGCCTGGGAGACGCCTGGTTCAGCGGCTCCTGGTGCCTCATATCCGACGGTACCTTGCCGGGGGCCCCGTACGGGGCCCCCTTGACGTGGTTCACATCGCTGAATGCGACAGCGTGCCCACGCCAACTGGCGGCAAGGATCAGACCGCGCTGCTCTTGCGGGTCGAGACGATCTGGTCGATCAGGCCGTAGGCGAGCGCGTCCTCGGCCGTGAGGATCTTGTCGCGCTCGATGTCCTCGCGGATCTTCTCGATCGGCGTGGTCGAGTGCTTGGCCAGCATGGTCTCCAGCTGGTCGCGCATGCGCAGGATCTCGTTGGCCGCGATCTCCAGGTCGGAGAGCTGCTCGCGGCCGGTGCCGCCGGACGGCTGGTGGATCAGCACGCGGGCGTTCGGCAGGGCCATGCGCTTGCCGGGGGTGCCCGCGGCGAGCAGGACCGCGGCGGCGGAGGCCGCCTGGCCCATGCAGACCGTCTGGATGTCGGGCTTCACGAACTGCATCGTGTCGTAGATGGCCGTCAGCGCGGTGAAGGAGCCGCCGGGGCTGTTGATGTAGATCGAGATGTCGCGGTCCGGGTCCATCGACTCCAGGCACAGCAGCTGCGCCATGACGTCGTTGGCGGAGGCGTCGTCGATCTGCACGCCGAGGAAGATCACGCGCTCCTCGAAGAGCTTCGCGTACGGGTCGTACTCGCGGATGCCCTGCGAGGTGCGCTCGACGAAGCGCGGGACGACGTAGCGGTTGTCCACCGGCGCGCCGGTGTAGAGGCCGCTCGCGGGGGAGAGGTTGTTCATGTGCATCTGGGTGTTCACCGTCCTGGTGGCGTTCTGCGGGCTGAGGCTTGCCTGGTACGGGCTGGCGGGGTCGTACGGGAGTGCACGCGCCGCCGGGGCCGGGATCAGGCCCCGGTGCCGCCGCCGCCGGGGACCAGGGACGCGGCGGAGATGATCTCGTCGATGAGGCCGTAGTCCTTGGCCTCCTCCGCCGTGAACCAGCGGTCGCGGTCGCCGTCCCGGATGATCGCCTCCACGGTCTGGCCGGAGTGGTGCGCGGTGATCTCAGCCATGCGCTGCTTCGTACGCAGCAGGTACTGGGCCTGGATCTTGATGTCCGAGGCGGTGCCGCCGATGCCGGCGGAACCCTGGTGCATCAGGATGTCGGTGTTCGGGAGCGCGAAGCGCTTGCCCGGGGCGCCGCCGGTCAGCAGGAACTGGCCCATGGAGGCCGCCATGCCCATGCCGATGGTGACGACGTCGTTCGGGATGTACTGCATGGTGTCGTAGACCGCCATGCCCGCCGTCACGGAGCCACCGGGGCTGTTGATGTACAGGTAGATGTCCTTCTCCGGCTCGGCGGCCAGGAGGAGGAGCTGCGCCGTGATCTTGTTCGCGATGTCGTCGTCGACCTGCTGGCCGAGGAAGATGATGCGCTCGCCGAGCAGCCGGTTGTAGACATGGTCGCCGAGGCCGCCACCGATGGACGGCTCACCCGCGGCGTAAGGCTTCAGATTCGTCACGTATCCACCTGCTCGTCTCCGACGGCCACATGCCGTCTCAGCGTCTCGTTCTGGGGCGCGGACCGGCCGGGGCGGCGGTGGCCGCCGGCGTCCGGGTACTCCCGTGCCCTCGTATTCATGGACCCTAACGCGCAGGTCGGACAACGCCATCCCGCTTCCCGAACTGTTCGCTCGGAGCGCAAGCTCCGGGGGCCGGTGGCAGGCCGTGCGGGGACCCTGCGCGGGGGCGTGCGGAGGACCCTGCGCAGGGCGTGCGGCGGACCCCTGCGCAGGGCATGCGGAAGGGCCCGCACGCGGCTGCGTACGGGCCCTCCGGGGCACTGCTCAGCGGGCTTGCGCCCGGGGTGTCACTTGGCCTCGTCGGCCGCGTCCCCGGCGTCACCCTCGGCGGCGGCCTGCTCGGCGGCCTCGTCCTCGTCCTCGTCGGACAGGTCGACGACCTCACCGTTGGTGTCGGTGACCTTGGCGGCCTCGACGACGACCGCGAGGGCCTTGCCGCGGGCGACCTCGCCGACGAGCATCGGGACCTGGCCACCCTCGACGACGGCCTGGGCGAACTGGTCGGGGGACATGCCGGAGGAGGCGGCGCGGCGCATGAGGTGCTCGGTGAGCTCCTCCTGGTTGACGCCCAGCTTCTCCTTGTTGACCAGGGCGTCCAGGACGAACTGGGTCTTGATGCCCTTGACCGCCTGCTCCTTGGTCTCGGCCTCGAACTCCTCGACCGTCTTGCCCTGGAACTCCAGGTACTTCTCCAGGGTCAGACCCATCTGGCCGAGCTGGTGGTGCTCCAGGTTGTGCTTGCGGGTGTTGACCTCGTCCTCAAGCAGCTTCTCGGGGATCGGCACCTCGACGAGCTCCAGCAGCTTCTCCAGGACGCGCTCCTGGGCCTGCGTGGCCTGGTCGTACTGCTTCATGTTCTCAAGGCGCTTGCGGCTGTCGGCCTTCAGGTCCTCAAGGGTGTCGAACTCGCTCGCCATCTGCGCGAACTCGTCGTCCAGCTCCGGCAGCTCGCGGGCGGAGACCTTGGTGACCTTGACGGTGACCTCGGCGTCCTTGCCCTCGGCGGAGCCGCCCTTCAGCTGGGAGGTGAAGGTGGCCTCGCCACCGGCCTCCAGGCCCTTGACGGCCTCGTCGATGCCGTCGAGGAGCTCGCCGGAGCCGATGGTGTACGAGACGTCGGAGGCGACGCCGTCCGGCAGCACCTCGCCCTCGACCTTGGCCTCCAGGTCGATCGTGACGACGTCGCCGTCCTGGGCGGCGCGCTCGACGTCCTTCGTGGACGCGAAGCGGCCGCGCAGCTGCTCGACCGACTTCTCGACGTCCTCGTCGGAGACCTCGACCGCGTCGACCTCGACCTCGATGCCGGAGTAGTCCGGGATCTCGATCTCGGGGCGGACGTCCACCTCGGCGGTGAAGGCCAGCAGCTCGCCGTCCTTCAGCTCCGTGATGTCGACCTCGGGCTGGCCCAGCGGGTTCAGGTCGGCCTCGTTGACGGCCTCGGTGTAGAACTTCGGGAGCGCGTCGTTGACGGCCTCCTCCAGCACCGCACCGCGGCCGAAGCGCTGGTCGATGACGCGGGCCGGGATCTTGCCCTTGCGGAAGCCCTTCACCGTGACCTGCTGGTTGATCTTCTTGTAGGCCGCGTCGAGGCTGTCCTTGAGCTCCTCGAAGGGCACCTCAACAGTGAGCCGAACCCGGGTCGGGTTCAGGGTCTCCACGGCGCTCTTCACGGTTCGGTCTCCTTGTGGCTGACTGCTGGGGGTCTCTGCTGTCGCTGCGATTCAGCGGTTCAGCGGATTCGGCCCGGCATCAGACACACGGGCACGCAGCTTGCATAGTAACCGCAAGCGGCAATCAGCTAACAACGCGATCACCGTGAGCGGCGGTACCAGTGGTGCCGGTGGTGCTGGTGGTCGGGGTGGCCGGATTCGAACCGACGACCTTCCGCTCCCAAAGCGGACGCGCTACCAAGCTGCGCCACACCCCGTCGGTGCGACACGTAGGGTACATGCCCGGAGACCCTCTGATGCGCGGGGTTTACGGTCCCGCCCCTGCGCCACGACCCGGCCGGGGCGAAAAGCGGTGTGCACTCCCCCGTCTCGACCCGCTAGGATGCTGTCCGTGCCGCGGTCCCGGACCTGCGGCGCACGTCGTGCGGGCGTAGCTCAATGGTAGAGCCCTAGTCTTCCAAACTAGCTACGCGGGTTCGATTCCCGTCGCCCGCTCTGAATACCGAAGGGTCAGGCCAGAGGATGTTTCCTCGACCTGGCCCTTCGTGGTTCCGGAGCAAGGGGAGCCGGGCGGGCGGTCCGCTGCCGGCGGCGCCCCTCAGTGCTGGACCGCGGTGCAGGTGACCGTGGTCTTGCCGTCGGCCGTCTTGACGACGTACTTGCCGCCGCTGAGACCGCCGAGGTCGAACCTTCCCGTCTTGTCGACGGGGACCGAGCCGGAGGTGGATCCGGAGTAGGTCACCTTCGTGCCGACGGGGAATCCGAGGCCCCACAGGTGGTACTTGCCGACCGAATCCTTCTCGACCTTGCACGTCGCGCCGGTCACGGCGCCGGGGGCGGCAGCGGTCGAGGCGTGTGCGGCAAGGACAGGGCCCACCGCGAGAGCGGGGGCCACCAAGAGTGTGAGTGCTGCAAGACGACGTGTCCGGTTCATCATTCAACCTGCCTTGGACGCTGACAGGGCGGCCGGTGAGGCGTGACGGTTCCGGTCCCCGGGCAGCGGCCGCCCGGATGCCGAGGGACGGTCTCAGTCCGTTCTGCATCCTGATGCCGGTTCAAGCCTATAGTCCGGTTTGCCCCATGGCATCTCGCGGACGGCCCCTTGAGGGCGTGACCCCCGTGCGGGGTGGGCCTGACTCCGGCTTCGCCGCTAGAGCTTGATGCCCGCGATGGTGTCCGCCAGGGAGTTGAGGAAGCGGTTGACGTCCGGGGCGATGGAACTCGACGCCAGGAAGAAGCCGAAGAGCACGGCGACGATCGCGGGTCCGGTCTTGAGGTGGCCGCCGCGGACGAGCACCACCAGGATGACCAACAACAGAACCACCACTGACAGCGAAATGGCCACTTCTGATCACACCTTCGGTCGTCCCCTGGTCGGCCCGGGGCGTGCGGCCGCGCGCGCCCCCCTGAGGACCATCCTCCCACCAACACGGCCCGGCTATCCGCCCCGTGGCGAAACGGCGTCGACTCTTTCGCGCCAACCGGGCGTGCCGGCGGCACATTTCGGGAGTGCGGCGCCGCTCACGGGGTGGTGAGGCCGAGGAGGGAGCGGACATACGCGTACTTCGCGGACAGCCGCTCGCGCGTGGGCCCGTCCAGAACGGACAGCCGTGCCGGATCCGCGTTGTGCGCGAGGTCGGCCTCCTTGACCAGGAGGGCGCCGGGGGTGGCGAGGATCCGGGCCGTGTACTCCTCCAGCGGTTCGCCCGGGCGCTTGGTGACCGCGAGGACCATGTCCTTCACCGGCTGCGGGAGGGCGGCGGAGTCCAGCCACGCGCGGGACAGGGCGTCGTCCTCCACGGCGTCGTGCAGCCAGGCCGCCGCCTGCTGGTCGGGGCTGCCGCCGCGGGCGCGGACGCCCTCGGCCACGGCCGCCAGGTGCTCCGCGTACGGCCGGCCGGCCTTGTCGGTCTGGCCCTCGTGCGCGGCGCGGGCCAGGGCTTCGACCTCCAGGAGGGTCAGGGGCCGGCTCGTCATGCGATCTCCCTCGCTGCCGTACGCAGGGCCTCGGCGGCCCGGCGCACATCGGACTCGGTGGTACGCCAGTTGGAGAACGCGGCGCGCAGGGCCGGGGTTCCCGCGTGGACGGTGGGGGTGACGAAGACCTCCGGCCGGACCGCCTCGCGCAGGGCCGTGAGGCGGGCCTCGGTGGGCTGGGCGGCGAGGGTGAAGCAGACGACGTTCAGGCGGACCGGGGCGAGCAGGCGGAAGGCGGGGTCCTTGTCGAGGGCGGCGCCGAGGGCCTCGGCGCAGGCGATGTCGCGTTCGACGATCTCCCGGTGGCCTTCGCGGCCGTACGCGCGGAGCGTGAACCAGGCGGCGAGGGCGCGCAGCCGGTGGGAGTTCTCGGGGGTGAGGTGGACCAGGTCGGGGTGGTCGCCGAGGGGGCCGAGGTAGGCGGCGGCGTTCTGGAAGACACGGGCCTGCAGATCGCGGCGGCGGGTGAACTGGACGGCGCTGTCGTAGGGCACGTTCAGCCACTTGTGCAGGTCGATGCAGAGGGAGTCGGAGGCGTCGAGTCCGGCGGCGAGGTGCGCCCGGGCCGGGGAGAGCGCGGCGAAGGCACCGAAGGCGGCGTCGGTGTGCAGCCAGAAGTCGTGGCGGTCCTTGAGGGCGGCGACGGCGTGGAGGTCGTCGAAGTCGACGGTGTTGACGGTGCCCGCGTTGGCCACGACCACGGCGGGGCCGGGGGTGTCGGCGAGCGCCCGGTCGAGGGCGGCGGGGTCCACGGCCTCGCGGCCGGGGAGGGTGGGGACGGCCACGAGGGAGTTGCGGCCGAGTCCGAGGACGGAGAGCGCCTTGGCGATGGAGGAGTGCGGGGCGCCGGAGAGGACGCGGACCGGGCCGAGCGCTGCCGCGCCGTCCTCGGCCGGGGAGACACCGAGGCGTTCGCCGAGCCATTCGCGGGCGATGGCGAGGCCGGTGGTGTTGGACATGGTGGCGCCGCTGACGAAGGTGCCGTTGTGGGCGGGGCCGAGGTGGAAGAGCTCGCGGAGCCAGCCGACGGTCTCGCGTTCGAGGGCCTGGCCGGCGCCGTCGAGGGCGGAGTTGGAGTTCTGGTCGTGGACGGCGGTCAGCCAGTCGCCGGCGAGGGCGGCGGGGGTGGCGCCGCCGGTGACGAAGCCGAGGTAGCGGGGGCCGGCGGAGGCCGACAGGCGGGGGGCCCAGCGGTGCTGGAAGGCGGCGAGGGCGGAGGCCGTGCCCGCGGGGTGCGCGGGGAGGGGCTCGTGGCGCCCTTCCGGCTCCGCGGGCGGTACGACCGGACGGGAGTCCAGGGTCGCCAGGGTCTCGGCGGCGGCGCGGTGGGTGGCGGCGAGGAGCTCGGGGAGGCGGGCGAGGTCGGCGGCGAGGGCAGGGTGCATGAGGGCACGGTAGGGAGCAGGCCGCCGTCGGCGGGCGGGCCAATCCGCGCCAAGTGGCCCGGCGCCACCCGCACGGCCCCGGCCACCGGACGCCCCCGGCCCGCGGCCAGTCCCCCGGTCCACGCCCACGCCCCGCCCACGCCCCCGGGCTCACGCCCACGGTCCGAAGTCCCGCCCCGCACACGGGCCTTGGGCGGGCGCGCCGTCGTAGGGTCGGGGGATGAACGGGAAGCGGTGGGTGGCAGGCGTGCTCGGCGGGGTAGTGGCGGCGGGGCTCGTGGCGGGGTGCGGCACCCCGCCACCGCCCCGGGCGGCGCCCGGTCCCACGGCCGGGGCCGACTCCGCCCGGACTGCGGCGCCGGTGCCGCCGCACCTGCCGTACGGCGGCGCCCCGCCGAGCGCGGCGGCCCCGGACGGGCCGTGCCCCGAGGGCGGGGTGCGGCTGCGCGAGGGAGCCGGCGACGCCGCCATGGGTCTGCGGGTCGCGGACGTCCAGCTGGTGAACTGCGGGGCGCAGCCGTACGAGCTGGAGGGCTATCCGGAGATCCGGGTGCTGGACCGGAGCCGGACGCCCGTCGAGGTGACCGTCGGGCACGGGTCGAGCGGCATCACCACGGGCGCCCCTGCCCTGGACGCTCCGCCGGGCAAGGTGGTGCTCCGGCCGGGGCAGGCGGCGTCGGTGGGGCTCGTGTGGCGGAACCTGGTCACCGATGCGGAGCGGCCTGCCGCCGAGGGCTGGGTGCTGGAGGTCGTCCCGCGGCCCGGCGCGCCCCGGGTGGCGCTGGAACTCACCCGCTCCATCGACCTCGGAAGCACCGGGAAGCTCGGGGTCGGCCCCTGGAGCGGCGTCACCGCCCGCTGAGCCCGGTGCCCCGCCTCCTCGGCGGTCAGGGCGAGCGGCGGATCAGGAGGAGGGCCCGGTCGTCGTTGACGTCCTTGGCCACCTTTTCGATCAGGTGCCAGGCGGCGCCCTCCCAGCCGGCGGCGACGTAGCGGTCGGCTTCGCCGGTGAGGCGGTCGATGCCCTCGCTGATGTCGCGGTCGGCGGTCTCGACGAGTCCGTCGGTGAACAGCATGAGGACGTCCCCGCGGCGCAGGTTGCCGCGGGCGGGTTCGAAGGCGGCGCCGTCGTAGACGCCGAGGAGCGGTCCCTCGCCGGACACCTCCTGCCAGCGGCCGGTTCCCGCGGAGAGCTGGAGGGCGGGGAGGTGTCCGGCGGAGAGCAGTTCGTAGTCGCCGGTGTCCAGGTCGAGGACCAGGTGGATGGAGGTGGCGAAGCCCTCGTCCCAGTCCTGGCGGAGCAGGTAGCCGTTGGCGGCGGGCAGGAAGCCCTCGGGGGGCAGTGCGCCGAGCAGCCCGCCGAAGGCGCCGGACAGCAGGAGGGCCCGCGAGCCGGCCTCCATGCCCTTGCCGGAGACGTCGGTCAGGACCACCTCCAGTGTCCGGCCGCCGTGGGTGCGGGCGGCGACGACGAAGTCGCCGGAGAAGGACTGGCCGCCGGCCGGGCGCAGGGCCATCTCGCGGTGCCAGCCGCGGGGCAGGGCGGGCAGCTTGCTCTGGACCCGGATGCGTTCGCGCAGGTCGAAGAGCATGGTTCCGCCGCGGCGCCAGGGCACGCCGACGCGGCTGCGGAACTGGGCGATCACCAGCCCGAAGAAACCGCAGGCGGCGACGACCAGGACGGTGCCGGGGGTGACCCGGGCCGGGCCCTGGGTGTACGGGCCGAGGACCAGGGCTTCGACGATCAGGGCCGCGGCGGAGGCGGCGTACAGGCCGAGCAGGCTGGCGGGCCGCAGCAGCAGGCCGCCGGCGACGATCGGCAGGACGAGGGCGGAGGGCGAGAACCACACCGGCAGCATGAGCGTGCCGCAGGCGATGGCGGGAACGGTCAGCAGCAGCCCGCCGAAGGCGAGCCAGTCCGAGGCGTCGCCGCGGAAGTAGTCGACGGCGGATTTGCGCAGGCTGGTGCGGACCCGGGCCGACAGCATGCGCGCCCGGGCCGTGAGCGTCTCGGTGCGTGCTCCGGCCATTGCATCGGGACCCTATCCATCCTGCCCGTGAGCGCGCAGCGGTACCCCCTCAGCCGAGACTCACCTGAGATCACCGTCGAACACGGGCACGTCGAACACGGCTCCGGGTGCTGGTCCTAGCGCGTCTGGCAGGTGGGGCACCAGAAGAGGTTGCGGGCGGCCAGGCCGGCGGTGCGGATCTCTCCCCCGCAGATGTGGCAGGGCATGTCGGCCCTGCGGTAGACGTACACCTCGCCGCCGTGGTCGTCGACGCGGGGCGGGCGGCCCATGGCCTCGGGCAGGTGTTCGTCGCGGACGGTGTCGATCCGGTTGTTTCGTACGCCCTCGCGCATCAGGGCGGCGAGGTCGAGCCACATGGCGTCCCACTCGCCGCGGGTGAGGTCCTTGCCGAGGCGGTAGGGGTCGATGCCGTGCCGGAAGAGGACCTCGGCGCGGTAGACGTTGCCGATGCCGGCGACGATCTTCTGGTCCATGAGCAGCGCGGCGACGGTGGTCCGGGAGCGGGAGATCCGCTTCCAGGCGCGGTCGGGGTCGTCGCCCTTCCTGAGCGGGTCGGGGCCGAGCCTGTCGCTTATCGCCTGCTTCTCGCCGTCCGTGATCAGGGCGCAGGTGGTCGGCCCCCGCAGGTCGGAGTAGTGGCCGTCGTGGGCGATGCGCAGGCGGACGGTGTCGGTGGGCGGCGGCGCGGGGGCCGTCCCGATGGCGTACTTGCCGAACAGGCCGAGGTGGATGTGGATCCAGCCGCTGCCCTCGAAGCCGAGGAAGAGGTGCTTGCCGTGCGCGTCCACGCCGTCGAGGACGAGGCCGTCGAGCAGCGCCGCGCTCTCGGCGAAGCGGCCCTGCGGGCTGCTGACCCGTACCTGCCGGCCGGCGAACCGGTCGCGGTGGTCCTGCGCCAGGCGGTGGATCGTATGCCCCTCGGGCACGGCTGTTCTCCTCGCATCTCCTCGAAGCCGGCATGCGCGTGCCGCCGGACCCGGGGGGCCGGCGGCACGGGGGTGTCCTACTGGTCCTGCGGGTGGTGGGCCGGGATCGGGGGGAGCTCGCCGGTCTGCTCGTAGGCCGAGAGCATGTCGATGCGGCGGGTGTGGCGCTCCTCGCCGGAGTACGGGGTCGCCAGGAACGCCTCGATGAAGGAGGTGGCCTCGTCCTGGGTGTGCATCCGGCCGCCGACGGAGATCACGTTGGCGTTGTTGTGCTCACGGCCGAGCTTCGCGGTCTCGACGCTCCAGGCCAGGACGGCACGGACGCCCTTGACCTTGTTCGCGGCGATCTGCTCGCCGTTGCCGGAGCCGCCGATCACGATGCCGAGGCTGTCGGCGTCCGCGGCGGTCTTCTCCGCGGCGCGCAGGCAGAACGGCGGGTAGTCGTCGACGGCGTCGTAGATGTGGGGCCCGCAGTCGACGGGCTCGTGGCCGTTGTTCTTGAGCCAGTCCACGAGGTGGTTCTTGAGCTCAAAGCCGGCATGGTCGGATCCGAGGTACACGCGCATGGGACGAGTGTGGCACGAGCGGCTCCGCCGGCCCTCAGTGGGTGTCGCGTAAGTCACTTCTAAAGCTCAAGTAAACCCAAAGAGCGCAGATGAGACACCGTGGGACCAAGGTCCCGGACCTTCGCCCCCCGGCAACGATCCGGATTGAGGTCTTCCGCCCGCGTTCATCTCGGGTTTGAATGCCGCAACTCGTAACCCGAGAAACCTAAGGATTCGTCCATGAGCACCACGACGACCCTTCAGAAGGCAGGCGACCCGTCCGGTAACCCCGGTGACGCCACGCCCTCCGATGGTCTCAAGGCCGGTCTCAAGAACCGCCACCTGTCCATGATCGCCATCGGCGGTGTCATCGGCGCCGGACTCTTCGTCGGCTCCGGCGGCGGTATCGCCAAGACCGGCCCCGCCATTCTGATCTCCTACGCGCTCGTCGGCGCGATGGTCGTCTTCGTGATGCGGATGCTCGGCGAGATGGCGGCCGCCAGCCCCAACTCGGGCTCGTTCTCCGCCTACGCCGACCGTGCGCTGGGCCGCTGGGCCGGCTTCTCCATCGGCTGGCTGTACTGGTTCTTCTGGGTCGTCGTGCTGGCCGTGGAGGCCACCGCCGGTGCGGTGATCCTGGAGGGCTGGGTCCCGGCGGTCCCGCAGTGGGCCTGGGCGCTGATCGTGATGGCGGTCCTGACCGTCACCAACCTCGGCTCCGTCTCCTCGTACGGCGAGTTCGAGTTCTGGTTCGCCGGCATCAAGGTCGTCGCCATCGGCGCCTTCGTGGTGATCGGCATGCTCGCCGTCTTCGGCGTGCTGCCGGGCTCGGACAACCCGGGCGCGGGCTTCGCGCACCTGACCGACACCGGCGGCTTCATGCCGAACGGCTGGGGCTCGATCCTCACCGGTGTGCTGATGGTCGTCTTCTCCTTCATGGGCAGCGAGATCGTCACCCTGGCGGCCGGCGAGTCGGAGGACCCGCGCCGCGCGGTGACCAAGGCCACCAACTCGGTGATCTGGCGCATCGGCGTCTTCTACCTGGGCTCGATCTTCATCGTGCTCACGCTGCTGCCGTGGAACGACGCGTCGATCGTCAAGAAGGGCTCGTACGTCGCCGCCCTGGACTCCATCGGCATCGCGCACGCCGGTCAGATCATGAACGTGATCGTCCTGACGGCCGTGCTGTCCTGCCTGAACTCGGGCCTGTACACCGCTTCCCGCATGGCGTTCTCGCTGGGCGAGCGCGGTGACGCCCCGAAGTCCTTCGCCAAGGTCAACGCCAAGGGCGTCCCGACGGCCGCGATCCTGGGCTCCGTGGTCTTCGGCTTCATCGCCGTCTACTTCAACTACGCCTTCAAGGACACCGTCTTCAGCTTCCTGCTGAACTCCTCGGGTGCGATCGCGCTCTTCGTGTGGCTGGTGATCTGCCTGACGCAGCTGCGGATGCGCAAGATCCTGGTGCGCGAGGCGCCGGAGAAGCTGACGGTGAAGATGTGGCTCTTCCCGTATCTGACCTGGGCCACCGCCGCGATGATCACCTTCGTCCTCGGTTACATGGTCTACGACAAGGACAACCGCGAGACCGTGATGCTGTCCCTGCTGGTCGCCGCGGTCGTGCTGGTGATCGGTGTCGTGCGCGACGTCCGCCGCAAGGCGGCCGAGCGCGCGTAGGGTTCCGCCCGTACGTACGGCAGCAGCCCCGGACCGCCGCTCGCGGTCCGGGGCTGCTGTGCCGTCGGGGGCTGCCGTGCGGGGCAGCGCCTCAGCCGCGGCCGGCCAGCTTCCACGCCGCGGGCAGCAGGCCCATCGCCAGGGCGGCCTTGAGGGCGTCGCCGATGAGGAACGGGGTCAGGCCCGCCGCCACGGCCGCGCCGAAGGACATCCCGGTGGCCAGGGCGAGGTACGGCACGCCGACCGCGTAGATGATCGCGGAGCCGAGCGCCATCGTGCCCGCCGTGCGCAGCACCGAGCGGTCGGCGCCGCGCCGGGCCAGGGCGCCCACGACGGTGGCGGCGAGCAGCATGCCGAGGACGTAGCCGAAGGAGGCGCCGCCCGCACCGGAGGTGCCGTTCGCGAACCACGGCATGCCGGCCATGCCGGCCAGGGCGTACAGGGCGAGCGAGAGGAAGCCCCGTCCGGCGCCGAGCGCGGTGCCGACGAGCAGCGCGGCGAAGGTCTGGCCGGTGACCGGGACCGGCGAGCCGGGAACGGGTACGGAGAGCTGCGCGGCCAGACCGGTGAGGGCGGCTCCGCCGACGACGAGCGCGATGTCGCGCACCCGGCTCGCGGGCAGCAGGTCCGCGAGGACGGCGCCGGGGCGGAAAGAGACGGAAGCAGTGCTCATCAAGGGCTCCGCGGGATGAGGGGGACGGGACGATCACCGACGCTAGTGCGCGGTCCGCCGCGGCCCCACCGCCGCCCGGGACAAAGCCCTGCTCCCCGGTTTGGTGGGGAGTGCACAAAGAGCCGGGTACACACCCGCGTTGTAGTGATACGCATCACGAGCCAGATCCAACCACACGTCCGTTTTGCGCGGACGGGCTCCGCCCGGCGAGACTGTAGGTTCCCGCCAATCCCCCGGCCCCGGCTGCCGGGGGTACCCGCACTGCGGAGCCCCCACCGCCGCATCGAGCACGAGAGACACGAGCATCCACTCATGCGCGACCGCTTGTCCGACACCCCTGCGACCGGGCAGGACCTGCCCGCGGAACCTTTGAGCCACAGCCTCAAGCAGCGCCACCTGACCATGCTGGGCCTCGGCGGCGTGATCGGCGCCGGGCTGTTCGTCGGCTCCGGAGCGGGCATCGGCATCGCCGGGCCCGCGATCATCTGCTCGTACCTGCTGGCGGGAGCCCTCGCCATGCTGGTGATGCGGATGCTCGGGGAGATGTCCGCGGCGATGCCCGCGTCCGGTTCCTTCTCCGTGTACGCGGAGCGGGCGCTGGGCCGCTGGGCCGGTTTCTCGGCGGGCTGGCTGTACTGGTTCCTGCTGGTCGTGGTGCTCGCCGTGGAGGCGACCGGCGCCGCGAAGATCGCGAACGGCTGGCTGCCGTCGGTGGACCAGTGGGTCTGGGTGCTGGTCTTCATGGTGGTCTTCACCGTGACCAACCTGGCCGCCGTGAAGAACTTCGGCGAGTTCGAGTTCTGGTTCGCCGCCCTCAAGGTCGGCGCGATCGTGCTCTTCCTGATCCTCGGCACCCTCGCCGTCTTCGGCCTGCTCCCCGCCACCGACCCCGTCGGCACCGCCAACCTGAACGGCCACGGCGGTTTCTTCCCGAAGGGCGCCGGGGGCGTCATCGCGGGCATGCTCGCCGTCGTCTTCGCCTTCGGCGGTCTGGAGGTCGTCACGATCGCGGCGGCCGAGTCGGACGACCCGGCGCGCTCGGTGGCCCGCGCGGTGCGCAGCGCCGTGTGGCGGATCCTCTTCTTCTACGTCGGCTCGATGGTCGTCATCGTCACCCTGCTGCCGTGGGACTCGCTGAAGCCGGGTCAGAGCCCGTACGTCGCGGTGCTCGACTCCATCGGCATCCCGGCGGCCGGCCAGATCATGAACATCGTGGTCTTCGTGGCGCTGCTGTCGGCACTGAACGCCAATCTGTACGGGTCCTCGCGCATGGTGTTCTCGCTGGCCGAGCGGGGGGAGGCCCCCGAGGCGCTGCTGAAGGTGTCGGGCGGCGGGGTGCCGCGCCGGGCCGTGTTCGCCTCGGTGGCCTTCGGGTTCGTGTCGGTGGTGCTGAACCTGCTGTGGCCGGACACGGTCTTCCTCTACATGCTGAACGCCGTCGGTGCGGTACTGCTGTTCGTGTGGGCGCTGATCGCGGTCTCCCAGCTGAGGCTGCGCGGGCGGCTGGAGCGGGACATGCCGGAGCGGCTGACGCTGCGGATGTGGTGCTTCCCGTACCTGACGTGGGCGGCGCTGCTCGGCATGGGCGCGGTGTTCGTCCTGATGCTGTTCGACGACTCGGCGCGGCCGCAGCTGCTGTGGTCCTCGGGAGCGGCGGCCGTGGTGCTGGTGGTGGCGTGGGTGCGGGAGGTTCGCGAGCGCCGGGCCTGACGGGCCGGCCTTTACCGGCCGGGGCCTGACGGGCCGGGCCTGACGGAACGACACCGACCCGTACGGAGCGGCGGAGCACCCCGGACACCCTCAAGGGAATACATACTGCTAGCGTGCAGTTGCGCATAACTTGCAATAAGAAGTCGGCACGCCGAGGGGACCGGACACACGCATGGCCATCTACACGCTTCCCGAGCTTCCGTACGACTACGCGGCGCTGGAGCCGGTGATCAACCCGCAGATCATCGAGCTGCACCACGACAAGCACCACGCGGCCTACGTCGCGGGCGCCAACTCCACGCTGGAGCAGCTGGAGGAGGCGCGCGACAAGGAGAACTGGGCCGCCCTCAACGGCCTGGAGAAGAACCTCGCGTTCCACCTCTCCGGTCACATCCTGCACAGCATCTACTGGCACAACATGGCCAGCCCGAAGACCGGCGAGGGCGGCGGCGAGCCGACGGCGGCGGACGGCCTCGGCGAGCTGGCCGGCGCCATCGACGAGTCCTTCGGCTCCTTCGCGAAGTTCAAGAAGCAGCTGACCTTCGCCTCCTCCGCCACCCAGGGCTCGGGCTGGGGCGTGCTCGCCTACGAGCCGGTCAGCGGGCGCCTGATCGTCGAGCAGATCTACGATCACCAGGGCAACGTGGGCGCCGCCAGCACCCCCATCCTGGTCTTCGACGCCTGGGAGCACGCCTTCTACCTCCAGTACAAGAACCAGAAGGTGGACTTCATCGAGGCGATGTGGAACGTCGTCAACTGGCAGGACGTGGCCAAGCGCTACGCCGACGCCAAGGCGAACACCCCGCTGCTGATCCCCGCCAAGGGCTGATCACCACCCCGGACCCGTCCGCCTCGTGATCGTCTTCTCACCTTTCACCGGCGGACGTGCACAGCGGAAGACCCCCGCGATGACATGAATCGCGGGGGTCTTCCGTGTGCTGCGCCGACTGCGCCGACTGCTACTCGAAGCTCGGCCCCGCGGTCCGGCTGCGCTTGATCTCGTAGAAGCCGGGGGTGGAGGCGACGAGCAGGGTGCCGTCCCACAGCCGGGCGGCGGCCTCGCCGCGCGGGGTGGGCGTGACGACCGGCCCGAAGAAGGCCACGTCGGCGCCGTCGGCGCCGGGCACGGAGATCACCGGGGTGCCGACCTCCTGGCCGACGCGGTCGATGCCGTTGTTGTGGGAGGCGCGCAGCACCTCGTCGTACTCGTCGGAGTCGGCGTAGGCGATCAGCTCCGCCGGGAGGCCGACCTCCTCCAGCGCGGCGGCGATGACCTCGCGGGTGTTGCCGAGGTCCTGGTTGTGGATGCGGGTGCCGAGCGCGGTGTAGAGCTTGCCCGTGACCTCGTCACCGTGCTTCTGCTGGGCGGCGATCACGACGCGCACCGGGGCCCAGCCCTTGGGGCCGAGCAGCTCGCGGTAGCGCTCGGGCAGCTCGTCGAGCTTGTTCTCGTTCAGCACGGCGAGGCTCATCACGTGCCAGCGGACCTCGACGTCACGGACCTTCTCGACCTCCAGCATCCAGCGGGAGGTCATCCAGGCCCAGGGGCAGAGCGGGTCGAACCAGAAATCGACCGGGGTCTTCTCTCGCACCTGGGTGTCGGACATGTCTCTCCTCGAATCGCATCGCATAAGGCATCAGGTCGTGTTCCCCCTCGCCAACCAGGCCGGGGGCGTGCGCATTCCCCCGTGGGAGGATTCGATCAGGTATAGCGAACACGCACGAAGGAGTGCACGTGCCCGGAGAGAATCTGTCCCGTGACGAGGCCCGCGAGCGGGCGGAGCTGTTGTCCGTCGACGGGTACGACGTGGTCCTCGACCTGAGGTCCGCCGTGGACGAGGCCGAACCGGCCGAGGGCCCGCGGACCTTCCGTTCGGTGACGACGATCCGCTTCCGGGCCGCCACCCCCGGCTCCGCCACCTTCGCGGACCTGATCGCCCCTGCCGTCAACTCCGTCGTCCTCAACGGCCGCGCACTGGACCCGGCCGCCGTCTTCGACGGGGCGCGGATCGCCCTGGAGGGGCTGGCCTCCGAGAACGTCCTGGTGGTGGACGCGAACTGCGCGTACAGCCGTACGGGTGAAGGTCTGCACCGCTTCGTGGACCCGGAGGACGGCGAGGTCTACCTCTACACGCAGTACGAGCCCGCGGACGCCCGGCGGGTGTACGCGAACTTCGAGCAGCCCGACCTGAAGGCCCCGTACCGCTTCGAGGTGACCGCGCCCGAGGGCTGGCAGGTGTGGAGCAACGGCGCGGAGGAGTCCCGGGAGGGCGGGGTCTGGCGGTTCGCCGAGACCGCGCCGATCTCGACGTACATCACCTGCGTGGTGGCCGGCCCGTACCACTACGTGACCGACACCTACACGCGCGGGGACCTGGTGATCCCGCTGGGCGCGATGTGCCGCAAGGGGCTGGCCAAGCACTTCGACGCGGACGACGTCTTCCTGGTCACCAAGCAGGGCTTCGACTTCTTCCACGAGCACTTCGACTACCCGTACCCCTTCGGCAAGTACGACCAGGCGTTCGTGCCCGAGTACAACCTCGGCGCGATGGAGAACCCGGGGATGGTGACCTTCCGCGAGGAGTACATCTTCCGGGGGAAGGTGACACGGGCGGCGTACGAGCGGCGCTGCAACACGATCCTCCACGAGATGGCCCACATGTGGTTCGGCGACCTCGTCACCATGAAGTGGTGGGACGACCTGTGGCTGAAGGAGTCCTTCGCGGACTTCATGGGCTCCTTCTCGCAGGTGGAGGCGACCCGCTTCGACCAGGCGTGGGTGACCTTCGCCAACAGCCGCAAGGCCTGGGCCTACCGCGCCGACCAGCTGCCGTCCACGCACCCGGTCACGGCCGACATCCGTGACCTGGAGGACGCCAAGCTGAACTTCGACGGGATCACCTACGCCAAGGGCGCGGCGGTGCTCAAGCAGCTCGTCGCGTACGTGGGCCGGGACGCCTTCCTGGAGGGCGCGCGGCGCTACTTCAAGGCCAACGCGTACGGGAACACGACGCTGGACGACCTGCTGTCGGTCCTCGGGGACGTCTCCGGCCGGGACATGGCCGAGTGGTCGCGGGCCTGGCTGCAGACAGCCGGGGTGAACGTGCTGACGCCGGTGGTGACCTACGACGCGGGCGGCCGGGTGACCGAGCTGGCGGTGCTCCAGGACGGCGAAGAGCTGCGCCCCCACCGGGTGGCGGTCGGCCTGTACCGGCGGGAGTCCGGCGCGCTGGTGCGCTACGCGCGGGCCGAGGCGGACGTGGCCGGCGTACGGACGGTCGTGGCGGAACTGGCCGGGCAGGAGCGGCCCGACCTGGTGCTGGTCAACGACGAGGACCTCACCTACTGCAAGGTCCGCTTCGACGAGGCCTCCCTGGAGACGCTGCGGGCGCACCTGGGCGAGCTCACGGACCCGCTGGCGCGGGCGCTGTGCTGGTCGGCGCTGTGGAACCTGACGCGGGACGGGCTGATGCCTGCGCGCGACTTCGTCTCCCTCGTGCTCGCCCACGCGGGCCGGGAGAGCGACGTGGGCGTGCTGCAGATGCTGCACTCCCAGGCGCTGACCGCAGTCACCCACTACGCGGCGCCCGGGTGGCGCGAGCAGGGCGGCAAGGCGCTGGCGGCGGGCGCGCTGCAGGAGCTGCGCCGGGCGGAGCCGGGCTCGGAGCACCAGCTGACCTGGGCGCGCTTCTTCGCGGCGGGCGCGGCGACGGAGGGCGACTTCCAGCTGCTGCTGGGCCTGCTGGACGGTTCGGCGCGGATCGACGGCCTGGAGGTGGACCAGGAGCTGCGCTGGGACTTCCTGCTGCCGCTGGCCGCGCAAGGCGCGGTCGACGAGTCCGTGCTGTCGGCGGAACTGGCGCGGGACGACACGGCCTCGGGCAAGCGCCACCAGGTGCGGTGCCTGGCGGCGCGGCCGTCGGCGGCGGTCAAGGACCAGGCGTGGGCGGCGGTGGTCGAGTCGGACGCCCTGTCGAACGCGCTGGTGGAGGCGACGATCGCGGGGATGCAGCAGTCCTCGCAGCGGGCCCTGCTGGCTCCTTACACGCAGCGCTACTTCGAGGTGATCGAGCGGATCTGGGCGGAGCGTTCGATCCAGATCGGCATGCACGTGGTGCGCGGGCTGTACCCGGCGCTGCAGGACGACCGGGCCACCCTGGAGGCCACGGACGCCTGGCTGGCGGCCCACGCCTCGGCCGCCCCGGCCCTGCGCCGCCTCGTGCTGGAGGCCCGCGACGACCTGGCCCGGGCCCTGCGCGCCCAGGCCTGCGACGCGGCCGCGGGGTAGGGCCGACGGCTCCTTCCCGCCCTGTCCGCCCCCGGGGTGGCCAGGGCGGGGAGAGGGCCCTGCCCAGCAATCCTGAGCGGCGGTCCTGGGCGGCGGTCCTGGGCGGCGGTCCTGGGCGGCGGCGCAGTTCATCGGCAGTCGAACGCCCGTACTTTAGCCCTGGCTTGTCCGGATTTGTCGACGGGAACGTAACAGGGGTTAGCGGGGCCGGGGCGGGCGGGAATCTCCGCGTCATGAACCACAACGCACCCCTCCCCCTCGCCCACCTCACCGCCAACCGCCCCCGGGTGATGACCCTGGCGCAGCTGCGCGAGCACGGCGTCACGGCCTCCGACGCCGCGGGGCGGCCCTGGCAGGAGATCCTGCCGGGGGTGTTCCTGCTCCACCCCGGCGCGGCCACCAGCGAGGAGCGGCTGCACGCCGCCCTGCTGTACGCGGGCCGCCGCGGCGGCGAGGTCATGATCACCGGGCTGGCGGCCCTGGCCCTGTACCGGTTCGGCTCCGCGCCCGCCCTGCTCGGCCTCGCACAGATCGACGTCCTGGTCCCGCACACCCGCCGGCTGCGCTCCGTCGGCAGCGTGCGCATCGTCCGGTCGCACACCCCGCCCCTCCCGCAGCAGGTGACCGGGCTGCCGGTGGCCCCGGTGGCGCGGGCCGTGGCCGACGCCGTCACGCAGCTCTCCGACGCCGGGACCGTACGCCGGCTGCTCAGCGAGGCCGTCCGCGGCGGACACTGCGAACCGGCCGCGATCGTGCGGGAGTTGACGGTGGCCCGGCTGCTGAACCGGCCGCACGTCGTGGACGCGGTCGAGTCCCTGCTCGCCGAGGGCCGGGCCATCGCCGAGGACCGCCTCTACCAGCTCGTACGGGGCTTCGAACTGCCCGAGCCGGTCTGGAACGTGGACCTGCGGATTCCCGGCGGTCCGCACCTCGGCGGGGTCGACGCGTACTGGCCGGAGCAGGCGGTGGCCGTGGAGATCGACACCCGCGCCCCCCGGCAGGGCGAGGACGAGCAGTGGTCGGAGGCGGTGCGCAAGCGGGAGACCCTGGAGCGGCTCGGGGTGACCGTCATCCACATCACCCCGCGCAAGCTCCGCGACTGGCCCGAGCAGCAGGCCGCGGTCGTCCGGACCGCCCTGACGGCGTCCGGCGACCGCGAACCCGCCGCCTACCTGGTGGTGCTCCCCCGGTGAGGTGGGAGCGCCGGGTTGGCCGGGGAGTACTCCGGCGCACTCCAGCGCAGCCGCCCGGGGTGCAGGCCCTCCACCACCGACGCCACGGTGAAGCGGACCCTGCGCGCCCCGTCCGCCGCGAACTCGGTCCGGGCCCGCCCGCTGAGCTGGAGCACCGACCCGCCCTCCCAGTCGGGGAAGAGCAGCCCGGCCCGCGGATCGGCCGCCAGGTTCCCCAGGGTCAGGAACATGGAGTTGCCCGGGTAGTCCGGCCAGGCCAGCTCGACCGGCGACAGCACCTCCACGAAGCCCGGGAAACCGCCCCGGTGGCTCGCGTCGGCCCCGTCCTCGGCGGTGGTCGCCACGAAGAAGGTGTCGGCGCGGCGGACGGCCCGCTCCTGGGCGGGGGTGAGGGAGCGCCCGCGCCGCACGACGCCGGGGCCTTCGGCGACCCGCTCCAGCGGCTGCCGCTTCTGGAGGTACTTCGGGCAGTTGGAGAAGACCTGCTCGGCCTCGACCGCGAAGCCGCTCCCGGTCACCTCCAGGGTCCCGTTGAGCCGCATCCGGCGCCGGGTGCGCGGGTCCAGGGCGATCGTCCCGACGCGGGTGCCGGCGGTCGCCAGCGCCCCGGCGAGCGGATCACCGGCCGGCAGACCGCCGGCGACGGCGATCCGGTGCGGACCGGTGGCCCGTACGAACCCGGGCGCACCGGTGAGCAGGGAGGCCCACAGGGCCCCCGCGGGGTCGGCGGCGCCGACGACCAGGTGCGGCTGCTGCTCCAGGAAGGCCGCGGCGACCTCGCGGATGCCGGCTCCGATCGACCGGCCGGCGTGCTCGGCGGCCCCGCGTACGCCGACCCGCTCCTGCACGTCCAGCGAGCCCTGGTGGTACGGGCCGGGCATTAGAAGAATCCGCAGGTCGGAGCCCCCGCGGTGGGGGCGGGCGCGTTCTCGGCGCCGGCCGGTACGGAGATCTCCAGGCGGGTGCCGTCGGGGTCGTGGAAGAAGATCCCGCCCGAGGCCCTGCCCTCGCCGTGCGCCACGACGCCCTCGTAGGCGAAGTCCGTGCCGAGCTCGCGCAGGCGCGCCTCGTACTCCCGTACCTGCTCGATCGTGTCGGCGGCCAGCGCCAGGTGGTGCAGTCCCGCCGCGGCGGGGACGTACGCGCCGTCGGCCTGCTGCCACAGCGTGAGGACGAGTTCCCCCTCGTGCCCGAGGAAGGCGAAGCGGCGGCCGTCCTCCTTGCCCTCGCCGAGGAGGGCGAAGCCGAGCGCGTCGCGGTAGAAGGCGAGCGAGCGGTCCAGGTCGGTGACGTTGAGGCCCACGTGGCTGGTGCGGAGCGTGCTGATGGCGGTCGTCATGACGGTCCCTTCCCCGGTGGACGAGCCCCGGGAATCCGAGTTTCTAACCTGCTAAATCGAGATTAGAGGTTAGAGGAAGGGCGTCAACCGCTCACGTACTCTTGAGGGGTTAGCAGTACGCGGGAGGCGGACATGACGACGGCGGACCCACGACCCCTGACCGGGGAACCGGTCTCCCTCGACCTGCTGAACACCCGCTGGATGCGCGAGGGCGAGCTCACCGACCTGTTCGCCGGCGCGTTCGGCCTGAGCCGGGTCGAAGGACTCGCCGTCTGGCTGCGGAGCACCGGGCTGGACGACCGCTTCCGGGCCGACGCCGCGACCCTGGTCCACCTGATGACCGCCCGCGAGGCACTGGCCCGGGCGGTCGCCGACCCGGCCGACGAGAGCGCGCGGGCGCTGGTCGACGCCGTACTGGAGCACGGCCGCATCCGGGCCACACTGACCGCCGAAGGACCGGGCGAGCGGGCCGAGTTCGACGACCCGTCCTGGGGGCCGGCCTGGACGGCCGCCCGCGACTACCTCGAACTGCTGCGCACCTCTCCCGACCGGATCCGCGCGTGCGCCTCCGAGACCTGCGTGCTGCACTTCCACGACACCTCGCGCAACGGCACGCGGCGCTGGTGCTCGATGGCCGTCTGCGGGAACCGGGCCAAGGCCTCGCGCCACTACGCGCGCACGCGCGAGCGCTGAGACGCCGAAAGTTGTCACACCCCGCCCTCGGCTGAACGCGGTCCCACCCTCGCCATACAGTCGGGATGTCTACAAATCCACTCTTCAACCCCTGGGATTCGTAGGGGTATGCCCTGGTACGGCGCCGATGGCGGCTCCTCCGAGCTGGCGAGAGTCCGCCATGGCAGGTCTCGGTCAATGACAAGGCTCCCCAAAGAGCTGTCACGTACGCAAAGCTGACCGGTCATCCGGCACCGAAATCCGGACCGTATCTTTCACTTATCCAGGGATGCTGATGACCCTCGAATCCCCCAGCTCCATATCCGGGGCCAGACGCGTCGCACGCGTCGCGGCCGCGGCCGGCCTGGTCGCCGCACTCGCGACCGCGGGCGCCGTGCCCGTGTTCGCGGCGACCGGCACCGGCGCGGGCACCCCGGGCACCGGCCCGGCGGTCAAGTCCGCGGACCAGAAGCTCGGTTCGGCCGACGCCGAGCTGCTGCAGGAGGCCAAGGCCAAGGGTGACGCGACCGTCACCGTCATGATGGCCACGGCCCCCGGCCAGACCAAGCAGGTCGCCGACCAGCTCGGCTCGGTCCAGGGCGCCTCGGTCGGCCAGACGAACGACAAGCTCGGCTACGTGCGCGCCACCCTGCCCACCGGCAAGGCGGACGCCGCCCTCAAGGCCGCGGCCAAGCTGTCCTCCGTGCACGGCATCGACCTGAAGCACGAGATCCAGCTGCCGGACCCGCGTCCCGACGCGGGCAAGGAGTCGGGCTCGGTCCAGAAGACGGCCTCCGAGGCCTACCCCGGGCCGGACAAGAACACCCCGGCGAAGAACCCGTACAACCCGTCCTTCGAGACCGGTGCGGTGGACTTCGTCGCCAAGAACCCGCAGGCCGACGGCCGCGGGGTCACCATCGGCATCCTGGACTCCGGCGTCGACCTCGGTCACCCCGCGCTCCAGAAGACCACCACCGGCGAGCGCAAGATCGTCGACTGGGTCACCGCGACCGACCCGATCCTGGACAACGACGCCACCTGGCGCGCCCAGATCACCCCGGTCACCGCCACCGGCGGCTCCTTCACCGCGGGCGGCCAGAGCTGGAAGGCTCCGGAGGGCTCGTTCCAGTGGAGCCGCTTCACCGAGTCGATCACCGCCAACGGTGACATGAAGGGCGACGTCAACCGGGACGGCGACACCACCGACCGGTTCGGCATGCTCTACGACCCGGCCGCCGGCACCGTCCGCGTCGACACCGACCAGGACGGCGACTTCACGAACAACGAGCCGATGAAGCCGTACAAGGACGGCTACCAGATCGGCTACTTCGGCACGGACAACCCGGCGACCGACGTCGCCGAGCGCATCCCGTTCGTGATCCAGATCCGCAAGGACGTCCCGATGGACCCGCTGGGCGGGGACTGGGTCGGCAAGAAGGCCGACTTCGTCAACATCGGCATCATCGAGTCCGAGCACGGCACGCACGTCGCGGGCATCACCGCCGCCAACAGCCTCTTCGGCGGCAAGATGAACGGCGAGGCGCCCGGCGCGAAGATCGTCTCCTCGCGCGCCTGCTCCTGGGCGGGCGGCTGCACCAACATCGCGCTGACCGAGGGCATGATCGACCTCGTCGTGAACCGCGGCGTGGACATCGTCAACATGTCCATCGGCGGCCTGCCGGCGCTGAACGACGGCAACAACGCGCGCTCCGAGCTCTACAAGAACCTCATCGACACCTACGGTGTCCAGCTCGTCATCTCGGCGGGCAACGAGGGCCCCGGTGTCAACACCATCGGCGACCCCGGTCTCGCGGACAAGGTCATCTCCGTGGGCGCTGCGGTCTCCAAGGAGACCTGGGCCGCCAACTACGGCTCCGGCGTGACCAAGAAGTACAACATGTTCCCGTTCTCCTCGCGCGGTCCGCGTGAGGACGGCGGCTTCACGCCGACCATCACCGCCCCCGGCGCGGCCATCAACACCACGCAGACCTGGCTGCCCGGTTCGCCGGTGAAGGAGGCCGGCTACGACCTGCCGGCCGGCTACTCCATGCTGCAGGGCACCTCGATGTCCTCGCCGCAGGCGGCGGGCGCCAGCGCCCTGCTGATCTCGGCCGCCAAGCAGCAGAAGATCGCGCTGACCCCGGCGAGCCTGCGCGTGGCGCTCACCAGCACCGCGAAGAAGATCGACGACGTCCCGGCGCACGCCCAGGGCGCGGGCCTGATCAACATCAACGCCGCGTGGGAGTCCATCCAGCGCGGTGCCAAGGCCAACGAGTTCACCGTCAAGGCGCCGGTCGACACCGCGATCGACCAGTTCCTGAAGACCCCGGGCTTCGGCACCGGCCTCTACGACCGCGAGGGCGGCCTGAAGGTCGGCCAGAAGAAGGTCTACGACGTCGTCGTGACCCGCACCACGGGCGTCAAGTACGGCACCCGGCACAACCTGAGCTGGCGCAACAACGACGGCACCTTCAAGGTCGTCGGCGGCTACGACTACGTCACCCTGCCGCTGAACAAGCCCGTCACCATCAAGGTCGAGGCCAACGTCAAGTCGGCCGGCGTCCACAGCGGCATCCTCCAGCTCGACGACGAGACCACCGAGGGCATCGACAAGCAGATCCTCGCCACGGTCGTCGCCTCCGCCCCGCTGGCCAAGCCGTCCTTCACGCTGTCGGACACCTCCTCCGTGCAGCGCAACAGCCACAAGTCGTACTTCGTCACCGTGCCGCAGGGCGCGAAGTCCCTTGAGGTCGCCCTCGGCGGTCTCGCGGCGGGCAGCCAGACGCGCTTCATCTCGATCCACCCCTACGGTGTGGGCGTCGAGGACAGCGCGACGACCCAGTGCTACCCGAACTACGACAACCCGGCCAACAAGTGCCGCCCCGACCTGCGGTCCTACGAGAACCCGCAGCCGGGCGTCTGGGAGATCGAGGTCGAGTCGCGCCGTACCTCCCCGCTGCTCGACAACCCGTTCAAGCTGGACGTCAGCGTCCTGGGCGCGGGCTTCGACCCGGCGGTCAAGGTCCTGCCCGAGGTGAAGCAGGGCACCCCGGCCCCGGTCCAGTGGACCGTCAAGAACGAGGCCGCGGCCATCTCCGGCGGCAAGCTCCAGGGCGGCCCGCTCGGCTCCGCGAAGGTCGCCAAGCCGACCATCGCCAACGGCGAGACCCAGACGACCACCGTCACCATCGGTGAGGGCGTCTCCCGCCTGGACGTCGCCATAGGCAAGGTCTCCGACACGGGCGCCGACCTCGACCTCGACGTCTTCAAGGACGGCGTGAAGGTCGGCTCCTCCGCGGACGGCGACTCCGAGGAGGCCGTGAGCCTGGTGAACCCGGCGGCCGGCACCTACACCTTCGTGGTCACCGGCTACGCGGTCCCGTCCGGCTCCACCACCTACGACTACCGCGACGTGTACTTCTCCTCGGCCCTGGGCTCCGTCCAGGTCGACGAGGCCGCCGCGGTGAACCTCGCCAACGGCGCCTCGGCGAACGTCTCGGCGAACGTCGTGGTGAACAGTGCGGCGCCCGAGGGCCGCCAGTTCTTCGGCCAGGTCAGCCTGCTCAACGCCCGCGGCACCGCCGCCGGCACCGGCAGCGTCCAGATCGAAAAGGTCCTCCCGTAGCTCCACCGGTTCCACACTGGAGGGGCGGTGCCACCGGGCACCGCCCCTCCGGGCTTTTCCGGGTCCGGCGACGTCGGCTACCGGACGGTAACCGGATTCACATCCCGGACACTGTCCGTTCCTCGGACAATGGATTGGACAAGCCTCGTGGGGTCGAACGCATGATGGCTTCACGCGCGCCCGCGTCGTACGCACCAGAAGGAGTCACCGTGAGGGTTGGAATCGTCGGAGCCACCGGCCAGGTCGGCGGAGTCATGCGCAGCATCCTCGCCGAGCGCAAGTTCCCGGTGGACGAGCTTCGGCTGTTCGCCTCCGCCCGTTCCGCCGGCTCCACCCTGGAGTGGGAGGGCAAGGAGATCACCATCGAGGACGCCTCGACGGCCGACTACACCGGCCTGGACATCGTGCTCTTCTCCGCAGGTGGCGCGACCTCCAAGGCCCTCGCCGAGAAGGTCGCCTCCCAGGGCGCCGTCGTGATCGACAACTCCTCCGCCTGGCGCCGCGACCCCGACGTGCCGCTCGTCGTCTCCGAGGTCAACCCGCACGCGATCAAGAACCGCCCCAAGGGCATCATCGCGAACCCGAACTGCACGACCATGGCCGCGATGCCGGTGCTCCGCCCCCTGCACGACGAGGCCGGCCTGACCTCTCTGGTCGCCACCACCTACCAGGCCGTGTCCGGATCCGGCCTGGCCGGTGTCGCCGAGCTCGACGGCCAGGTCAAGGCCGTCGCCGGCGAGGCGACCGCGCTCGTCCACGACGGCGAGGCCGTCGCGTACCCCGAGCCGGGCGTGTACAAGCGTCCGATCGCCTTCAACGTGCTGCCGCTGGCCGGCTCGATCGTGGACGACGGCTCCTTCGAGACCGACGAGGAGCAGAAGCTCCGCAACGAGTCCCGCAAGATCCTGGAGATCCCGGAGCTGAAGGTCTCCGGCACCTGCGTCCGCGTCCCGGTCTTCTCGGGCCACTCGCTCCAGGTCAACGCCCGCTTCGCCCGCCCGATCAGCGTGGAGCGCGCGTACGAGCTGCTGGGGGACGCCCCCGGCGTCGAGCTCTCGGAGATCCCGACCCCCCTGCAGGCGGCGGGCAAGGACGCCTCGTACGTCGGCCGCATCCGGGTCGACGAGACGGTCGACAACGGCCTCGCCCTGTTCGTGTCGAACGACAACCTCCGCAAGGGCGCCGCGCTGAACGCGGTCCAGATCGCCGAGCTCGTCGCGGCGGAGCTCCGCGGCTGACGCCGGTCGTACGGAGCGCGCAGGCAAAAAAAGGGGGCGGCACCGGACGGTGCCGCCCCCCTTTGCGTGGGTTGGCGGCATTCCGCGGTCGGCGGAAGGACCTGGTGGGCCCCACGTGGAAGGATGGCGGGCAACGTAACCATCGAAGGAGATGACCGCGTGCCAGGCACGAACCTCACCCGTGAAGAGGCTCAGCAGCGGGCGAAGCTGCTCACCGTCGACTCGTACGAGATCGAGCTCGACCTCCGCGGTGCTCAGGAGGGCGGCACGTACCCCTCCGTCACCACCGTGCGCTTCCAGTCCGCCGAGGCGGGCGCCGAGACCTTCATCGACCTGGTCGCCCCGGCCGTGCACGAGGTCGTCCTCAACGGCAAGTCGCTGGATGTGGCCGCGGTCTTCCGGGACTCGCGGATCGCACTGACGGGTCTGGCGGCCGGAGCCAACGAGCTGCGGGTCGTCGCGGACTGCGCGTACACCAACACCGGCGAGGGGCTGCACCGCTTCGTCGACCCGGTGGACGAGCAGGCGTACCTCTACACCCAGTTCGAGGTGCCGGACGCTCGGCGGGTCTTCGCCAGCTTCGAGCAGCCCGACCTGAAGGCGACGTTCCAGTTCACCGTGACGGCCCCCGAGGGCTGGACGGTCATCTCGAACTCCCCGACCCCGGAGGCCGCGGACGTCAAGGACAACGTCTGGCGCTTCGAGCCGACCCCGCGCATCTCCACCTACATCACCGCGCTGATCGTCGGCCCGTACCACGCGGTGCACAGCACCTACGAGGGCAAGGACGGGCAGTCCGTGCCGCTCGGCATCTACTGCCGTCCCTCGCTGGCCGAGTTCTTGGACGCGGACGCGATCTTCGACGTCACCCGGCAGGGCTTCGACTGGTTCCAGGAGAAGTTCGCCTACGACTACCCGTTCGCCAAGTACGACCAGCTGTTCGTGCCGGAGTTCAACGCGGGCGCGATGGAGAACGCGGGCGCGGTCACCATCCGCGACCAGTACGTGTTCCGCTCGAAGGTGACGGACGCGGCCTACGAGGTGCGGGCCGAGACGATCCTCCACGAGCTCGCCCACATGTGGTTCGGCGACCTCGTCACCATGGAGTGGTGGAACGACCTGTGGCTGAACGAGTCGTTCGCCACCTACACCTCGATCGCCTGCCAGGCGTACGCCGAGGGCTCGAAGTGGCCCCACGCGTGGACCACCTTCGCCAACTCGATGAAGACCTGGGCGTACCGGCAGGACCAGCTGCCCTCCACGCACCCGATCATGGCGGACATCCGCGACCTGGACGACGTCCTGGTCAACTTCGACGGGATCACCTACGCCAAGGGCGCCTCGGTGCTCAAGCAGCTCGTCGCCTACGTGGGCATGGACGCCTTCTTCAAGGGCGTGCAGGCGTACTTCAAGGCGCACGCCTTCGGCAACACGCGCCTGTCGGACCTGCTGGGCGCGCTGGAGGAGACCTCGGGCCGCGACCTGGCCGCCTGGTCCAAGGCGTGGCTGGAGACGG
The DNA here is from genome assembly GCF_040612915.1 of Streptomyces sp. NPDC006326. Taxonomy (NCBI): domain Bacteria; kingdom Bacillati; phylum Actinomycetota; class Actinomycetes; order Kitasatosporales; family Streptomycetaceae; genus Streptomyces; species Streptomyces sp. NPDC006326. The sequence goes on from NZ_JBEXRC010000030.1 coordinate 57,945, forward strand.
CCGGCATCAACGTCCTGCGCCCGCAGATCGAGACGGACGCGGGCGGCGCGATCACGGCCTTCGCCGTGCGCCAGGAGGCCCCGGCGCTGCCCGCCGGCGCCAAGGGCGAGCCCACGCTGCGCCCGCACCGGATCGCGATCGGCCTGTACGACCTGCGCGACGGCAAGCTGGTGCGCACCGACCGGATCGAGCTGGACATCGACGGCGAGCTGACGGCGGTGCCGGAGCTGGTCGGCCGCGCCCGGCCGGCCGTCGTCCTGCTGAACGACGACGACCTGTCGTACGCGAAGGTCCGCCTCGACGAGCAGTCCCTGGCCGCGGTCACCGCCCACCTCGGCGACTTCACCGAGTCGCTGCCGCGGGCCCTGTGCTGGGCCTCGGCGTGGGACATGACGCGCGACGGCGAGCTGGCCACCCGCGACTACCTCTCCCTGGTCCTGTCGGGCATCGGCAAGGAGTCGGACATCGGCGTGGTCCAGTCGCTCCACCGGCAGGTCAAGCTGGCCGTCGACCTGTACGCCGACCCGGCCTGGCGCGAGCAGGGCCTGGCCCTCTGGACCGAGGCGACGCTGGAGCACCTGCGCGGCGCCGAGCCGGGCAGCGACCACCAGCTGGCGTGGGCCCGGGCCTTCGCGGCCACCGCCCGCACCGAGGGGCAGCTGACCTACCTGTCCGCGCTGCTGGACGGCACGGCGGAGATCGAGGGCCTGGTCGTCGACACCGAGCTGCGGTGGGCGTTCCTGGAGCGCCTCGCCGCGACGGGCGTGGCGGACGAGGCGGCCATCGCGGCCGAGCTGGAGCGCGACCGTACGGCGGCGGGCGAGCGCCACGCGGCCACGGCGCGAGCCGCGCGTCCGACGGCCGAGTCCAAGGCGGCGGCGTGGGCTTCGGTGGTGGAGTCCGCGGACCTCCCCAACGCGGTCCAGGAGGCGGTGATCGGCGGCTTCGTGCAGACCGACCAGCGCGAGCTGCTGGCCCCGTACACCGAGAAGTACTTCGCGGTGGTCAAGAAGATCTGGGAGACCCGCAGCCACGAGATCGCCCAGCAGATCGCGGTGGGCCTCTACCCGTCCCTCCAGGTCTCGCAGGAGACCCTGGACGCGACCGACGCCTGGCTGGCCTCGGCCGAGCCGAACGCGGCCCTGCGCCGCCTGGTCTCGGAGTCGCGCGCGGGTGTGGAACGCGCCCTGAAGGCCCAGGCGGCGGACGCGGCCGCCGCGTCCTGACGCCACGGACGACGCCGTACGAGGGCGCCCCCGGTGCACACCGCACCGGGGGCGTCCCCCGTTTCCCGGCCCGGATCAGGCCAGGGCGGCCCGGGCCGCCGAGACCGTGCGCAGGGCGGCGACCACGTGGGCGAGGGCGGGGGCGTTCTCGGAGCCGCGGCGCAGCGCCGCGACCACGTGCCGGGTCGGCCGGTCGCGGGACAGGACCCGTACCGCCACCCCGGAGGCCCGGCTCGACACCATCCTCGGCACCAGCGCCACCCCCATCCCGGCCTCCACCATCGCGAGGATGGCGGTCCATCCCGAGGCCGCGTGGGCCTGTTCGGGCACGAACCCGGCCGCCTCGCAGGCCGTCCTCGCGATCTCCTGCCACGGTCCGCTGCCCCCGTAGATCCACGGGGCCTCGGAGAGGTCCGCCAGCCGCAGCTCCGGTGCGCCGGCCAGCGGGTGGTCCGGGGGCAGGGCCACGTCGAGGGGGTCCTCCAGGAGCACCATGCGGGTGAAGCGGGGGTCCCGGGCCGTCGGGGCGTGCGCCGCCAGCGACAGGGCCAGGTCGACGGCTCCGGCGGAGAGCAGCTCGTACGATTCCGCTGCCTCGGTCTCCCGTACGCGCACCGCCACGCCCGGGCGGGTCCGGCGCAGCTCCGCAACCGCGGGGACGACCAGCGCGGGCACGGCGGTGGAGAAGGCGCCGATCCGGACCTCTCCGGCGTCCCCGGCCAGGTACCCCGCCAGGTCCGCGTCGGCCCGTTCCAGCTGCGCGAACACCGCTTCGGCGTGCCGCAGGACGAGGTGGGCGGCATCGGTGAGGCGGACCCGGCGCCCCTGTGCCTCCAGCAGCGGCGCCCCCACCTGCCGGGCGAGGTTGGTCAGCTGCTGCGAAACGGCCGAGGGCGTCATGTGCAGCGCCTCGGCCGTCGCCGTCACGGTCCCCTGTTCGGCGAGGGTCCGCAGGATCCGCAGCTTCTTGATGTCCCACTCGGTCATGGGGGCGAACCTACCGCCGGCGGCCCGAGGCGCTCCCCAGGCCCACACCGCCCAGGATCAGTGCCATGCAGAGCAGTTGCGCCGGGCCGGTCGGCTCGTCCAGCAGCAGGTAGCCGAGCCCCGCGACGCACACCGGCTGGAGGTAGTAGACGACGCCGGCGCGGGCGGCGCCGATGATCGAGACGGCCTTGTTCCAGGCGAAGAAGGCCACGGCGGAGGAGAAGACCCCGACGTACAGCAGCGGTCCGACCGTCCCGGTGGTGGGCTGGAAGCCGCCCTGGACCGAGAGGGAGACGGCGTAGGCGGGCGCCAGCATCAGTGCGCCGAGGACGAAGGTGGTGAGCAGGAAGGCGAGTCCGCCCAGTTCGGCGGGCTTGCGCCGCAGCAGGGCGCTGTACGTGGCGAACGACAGGGCGGCGGCGAACATCCACAGGTCGCCGGCGCCGAAGTCGAAGCCGAGGGAGCCGTCCCCCACCAGCAGCAGCACGCCGAGCGCGGCGATCAGCAGGCCGAGGGTGCGCCGCGGTCCCAGCCGCTCACCGCCGAGGCGGGCGTACAGGGCCATCACGACGGGCGAGGCGGCCATGATCATGCCCATGTTGGAGGCGGATGTGGTCAGTCCGGCCTGGTGCACCAGCGTGTTGTAGAGGGCGACGCCGAAGAGCGAGGCGAGGGCGGTGTAGCCGAGGTGGCGCCGGATCAGGTCCCGCTGGAGCCAGGCCTGCCGGGCCGCGAAGGGCGCGACGGCGAGGCCGGCGATGATCCAGCGCCAGAAGACGGCCTGGACGGGCGGGACGGTGCCGGCCATCCCCCGGGTGGCGACGAAGCTGCCGGACCAGACGACCGTGGCGATCAGGGCGAGGAGGACGCCGAGCCCGGCGGCCCCCTTCCGGGCCTGAGCGGCTGCGCTGTGCGGGACGGTGCGGACGCGGTCCTGGACGGCCACGGTGGGTCTCTCCTCTGCTCGGGCGGGGTCGAGTGGACCTACCGTCGCACCCCTTCATCGGTCAGGTCCATCGAAAAGTTTCGATCGTTCTTTTCAGCAGAACTGAAAGGTCGCGCGGCGAAGAGCTGCCCGGCGACGGTGGCGCCGAAGGCGATCGCCATGCCGAGGAGCTGGACGGGCGACAGCGCCTGACCGAGGGCCGCCCAGCCGATGACGGCCGCGGTGAGGGGCGAGAGCGGGCCGAGCAGCGTGACGGAGGTGGCGGTGAGCCGGCCGATGCCGCGGAACCAGAGCCAGTACGCGATCCCGGTGTTGATCAGCATCATGTACCCGTAGCCGAGGAAGGCCTTGCCGTCGAGCGCGGGCGGCGCCCCCTCGACGAGGGCGGCGACCGGGATGATGACCAGGCCGCCCGCGGTGAGCTGCCAGCCGGTCAGGGCCAGCGGGCCGACCCCCTCCGGGCGGCCCCAGCGCTTGGTCATGACGGTGCCCGCGGCCATGGAGGCGGAGGAGACGACACCGGCGAGGATGCCGACCGCGTCCAGCCGGGCCTCGGCGGTGAGCACGACCATGCTCACGCCCAGGGCCCCGGCGACGGCGGCGAGTACGGTACGCAGCCGTGCGCGCTCGCCCAGCACCAGGGCGGCGAGTCCGACGACGAACAGCGGACCGGCCGAGCCGAGCACGGCCGCGACACCCCCGGGCAGTCGGTAGGCGGAGAGGAAGAGCAGCGGGAAGAAGGCGCCGATGTTGAGCGTGCCGAGCACCGCGGACTTCCACCACCACTGCCCGCGGGGCAGCGTACGGGACAGGGCGGTGAGCAGCAGTCCGGCGGGCAGGGCCCGCATCACACCGGTGAACAGGGGCCGGTCGGGCGGCAGCAGTTCGGTGGCGACGGCGTAGGTCGAGCCCCAGGAGACGGGGGCGAGGGCGGTCAGGGCGACGGTGGCGATGCGCTTCATGGCGGGTGACTCCTCGGGCAGTTGAGGAACGCGGAGGGGAGGTGGCCCCGGCTTCCGGACCGGGCCGGGGGGCTACGCGGCGGCGGGGGTGGCCCCGTCCCGCGGCTGCGCGCCCGCGACCGCCACGGGCGGCTCCGCCCGTACGGCTTCGGCCGGCAGGTGCCGCTCCAGCCGAACCAGGGCCAGGGCGGCGCCGGCCGCGGTGAGGGTGAGCAGGGCCCAGGGCAGGCGGCCGTCGACGGAGAGCAGGGCGGTGAAGAGGGAGGGGGCGAGGGCGGTGGCCAGCGAGTAGGACAGCTGGTAGGTGGCGAGGTAGCGGCCGCGGACGGCTTCGGGGGCGGCCGAGACCGACAGGGCGCCACCGGAGGGGCTGTGCACCAGTTCGCCGAGCGTGTAGAGGACCACGACGGCCAGCAGCGCGACGAGGGTGGCGCCCTGCCCGGGGCGGACCGTGCCCAGCACGATCTGCCCCACGAAGGCGGCGGCGAAGAGCAGCGCCCCGAGGGCGGCCGAGCGGGTGCGGCGGGCGCCCGAGCGGCGGACCCGGCCCGCGACGAGGACGCCGATCCCGGCGCACATCACGGTGTTGACGGTGAACGCCGCTCCGGTGAGGGAGTCGGGCCCGTGCAGCCAGGTGGCGATGTAGAGCGGGAAGAGCACGGACAGGGCCGCGTAGCCCAGCGCCATCAGGAAGTTGGCGGCGGTCAGCCCGAGGAAGGGCCGGTCGCGCAGCACCATCCGGTATCCGGCGGGCGGCCGCTTGGCGGAGGCGGACTGCGCGTCGCGCACCGGGCGGACCCGGCTGACGAGCAGTCCGGCCACGGCGAAGGCCAGCGCGTTGGCGTAGGCGGTGTAGCCGAAGGCGCCGGTCCCCCACAGGGCCAGCACCCCGGAGACGATCATGGCGCCCGCACCCATCCCGGCGTTCTGCAGGGCCCGCAGGGAGGCCTGGAGCCGGTCCCGGGCGCCGCCGCGCGCCACCTCCCCGATCAGGGACTGCTGGGCGACGGGGAACGACCGGTCGGCGAGGGCGGTGACGAGCGCGACGGCGGCGAAGGCGGGCAGGGAGTCGGCGAAGGGGTAGAGCGCGAAGCCGAGCGAGCGCATCGCGTACAGCGCGAGGTTGACCCGCCGGGCGCCGAAGCGGTCCACCGCGGAACCGGCCATCGGCATGAACGCCAGCCCGGCCAGGCCGGTCGCCGTGAGCACCAGGCCGACCGCGGCGAAGGAGAGGCCGGTGACGTGGTGGAAGAAGACCAGCGAGAAGGGGACGTACATGCCGATCCCCACGGCGCTGATGCCCGCCCCGACGAGCAGGGGGCGCTCCCCCGGGACCCGTATCTCCGTGGACGCCGCCATCGTTCCTCCCCCGGTCAGGACCCCTGGTCAGGCCCAAAAGATTGCTTGATGGAAAGTAGCTTACTCCTAAGCTACTTTCCGTCAAGCAACTTTCTTGCGGACGATCGGGAGGAGACCGGATACTGCCGCCATGACCGAGCCCAAGAAGGACGCCGTCGACGCGATCATCGACCAGTGGCACGCGGTGCGACCGGACCTGGAAACCGCCCCCATGGCCGTCTTCGGCCGGATCTACCGGATCGCCCGGGCCATGGGAGACGAAATGGAACGGGCCTACGCCCGCTTCGGGATCTCGCGCGGCGAGTTCGACGTCGTCGCCACGCTGCGCCGCTCCGGCGCTCCGTACACGCTCTCGCCGCGCCAGCTCTCGGCCACGCTCATGCTCACCACGGGCGGTATGACCGGGCGCCTGGACAAGCTGGAGAAGGCCGGCCTGCTCTCGCGCACGCCGGATCCGCACGACCGGCGCGGCCTCCAGGTGACGATCACCGACCGCGGGCTCGCCCTCATCGACGAGGCGGTCGCCGCCGGTCTGGAGGTGCAGCGCGCCGCGCTCACCGGGCTGGAGGACGAGGAGGTCGCCGTCCTGACCGGCCTGCTCCGCAAACTGCTGGCCGGCGTCTAACGACCGGCGGGCAGCCCCGGGCTCGTGGACAGCACGACGGGGCGCCGGGGGTCCGCACCGGTGCCGAGGGCATCGGCGTGCGGACCCCCGGCGCCCCGGAAGTCGAGTGGGTGCTGACCCTGCGGGTTCAGCCCTGCTTCTGCTGCTTGCGCGACTTGTCGCCCACCATCACGAGACCCGCGATGACCAGGAACAGCAGGATCGGCGCGCCCACGTACAGGCCGAGGGTCTGGGCGATGCTCAGGCCCTTGCCCGGGTCGTCGCCGTCGTCGCGGGTCAGCGCGAGCGCGGGAGACGTCATCAGCAGCATCATCAGCGTCGATCCGGCCGTGACGGCGCCGGCGCGCAGAGCGTTCTTCTTGTCCACGGTGCAAACGTAGCGAACACCTAAACGGCCCGCGCGCCCGGGGGTGCCGTACGGGCGCACGCACCCTCCCGCACGGCGCTCAGCAGGGCGTTCGCCCGGCGCGACGCGACGAGCGCCTCCAGGGTCAGCGGCCGGCCCTCCGCGTCGGCCAACGGCAGCCGCCAGTTGGGGTACTGGTCCCAGGTCCCCGGCAGGTTCTGCGGCCGCCGGTCCCCGACGGCATCGGGCAGCCAGACGCCGACCAGCCGTGCCGGGGTGCGCAGCAGGAACGCGTACAGCGCCCGCACGGCCGCCTCCTCGCCCTTGGTGTCCAGGCCGAGGTCCTCCAGTACGTCCAGCCACTCGGCGGTGTCGGCGGCGTCCTGCGCCCGCTCCTGCTCCAGCGGGCGGGTCAGCAGACCGAGGCGGTCGCGCAGATCCACGTGGGCGCCCGCCAGCTTGGCCGCCGTCGGCGGCAGGTCGTGGGTGGTGGCGGTGGCCAGGCAGTCCGCCCGCCAGTCCGCCGGGGCCAGCGGCTGCCCGTCGCCGGCCCAGTCGCGCTCGAACCACAGCACGGAGGTGCCGAGCACCCCGCGCCGGGCGAGCGCCCGCCGGACCCGCGGCTCCACCGTCCCGAGATCCTCGCCGATCACGAGGGCCCCGGCGCGGTGGGCCTCCAGGACCAGGACCGCCAGCATCGCCTCGCCGTCGTACGCCACGTACGTGCCCTCGGCGGGCGGGGTCCCCTCCGGGATCCACCACAGCCGGAACAGGCCCATGACGTGGTCGATCCGCAGGGCGCCCGTGGCGCGCAGCACCCCGCGCAGCAGCGCCCGGAACGCCGCGTAGCCGGAGGCGGCCAGCGCGTCGGGCCGCAGCGGCGGCAGCCCCCAGTCCTGGCCGCGCGCGTTGAAGGCGTCGGGCGGGGCACCGACCGTCGAGCCGGTGGCGTGGACTCCGGGGGCGGTCTGGACGTCGGAGCCCGCCGGGTGCACCCCGACGGCCAGGTCGTGGACGATGCCGACCGCCATCCCCGCCTCCCGGGCGGCCCGCTGCGCGGCGGCGAGCTGGGTGTCCGTCAGCCAGACCAGCCAGCGGTGGAAGTCGGCCCGCGCCGCCGGGTCCTCCCCGGTGGCGGCCGCGCACCAGGCGGCGTGCCGGTCCAGCGGCTCCCCCTGCTCGGCGCAGAACTCGCGGTAGGCGGCCTCCCGTTCGGGGGAACGGGGGACGGCGTACAGCAGTTCCAGGGCCGTGCGCTTGAGGGCCCAGACGGCGACCCGGTCGATCAGTGCCCCCTTCTCCAGGACCCGGCGGCGCAGCTCCCCGCCCCGGGCGGCGAGTTCGGCCAGGGTCTCCTGGTCGGGGCAGGCGCCGTGTTCGGGGAGGTCCTCGACCCGCAGGTGCACGGGGTCGGGGAAGCGCCGGGAGGACGGCCGGTACGGGGAGGGGTCGGTCGGGGCCCCCGGAACGGCCGCGTGCAGCGGGTTGACCTGGATGAAGGCGGCCCCGTGGGTACGCCCGGCCCAGCGGGCGAGGTCGGCGAGGTCACCGAGGTCGCCCATGCCCCAGGACCGCTCGGAGAGCAGGGAGTACAGCTGGACGAGCAGCCCGTGGCCCCGCTCGGGCGCGGCCGGGGCCCGCTCCGGGGCCACGATCAGGGTGGCGGCCCCGGAGCGGCCGTCGGGGGTCTCGGCGTGGAGCCGGTGCACGCCCAGCGGAGGCACCCCGCCCGTCTCGGCGCCCGCCGCCTCGTCCCCCTCCAGCCGGGTCCGGGTCCCGGGGGGCAGGGCGGCCAGCGCCGCGGGCGGCTCCGAGCCGGCCCACCACACCAGCACGGGCGGCAGCAGGCGCTCCGCCCGGGCGCGCTCGGCCTCGGCGAGGGCCTGGCGCACGGACTCCGGGGTGGCGGCGTCCACCCCCAGCTGCCCGAGCACCGCGGCGACGGTGGCATCCGGAACCCGGACGGTGACGTCCTCGGCGGGCTGGTAGGAGGTGGCTACGCCGTGGAGTACCGCGAGCCGGGCGAGGTCGTCCATGTGAGTCCCTGAGGTGTGGTCGCCTGCGGCGATGTCCAGTCGTCCACGGCATCTGCCGCGGCGGAAAGGGTCGGCTCGCTCGTCAGCGGTGCCTCTTCCGTGAGCGGGGGCTCACTGGTCAGCGGCGCGTACGCGGAGCCGGCGAGCGGGGGCTCGCTGGTGAGGGGGCCGTCGACGGGCCCGGCCTGCGCGGGCAGGTGGGCGAGCGGCGGACGTTTGACCGGGGCGGTGGCGATGGTCTGCAGGGTGCGGACTGCGGTGTCCATGGTGAGCGCTCTCCTTCTTCCGTAGGGACTATGAGTGTGTGTCAGGCCCACGGAACGGCGCCGGGGAATTACACGTGTATGTCAGACCCTTCGAACAAAGCCCGGGAACATCGCAGCCATACCCACCCGGGAGCCGCGCATTCCTGGCGTATCCAGGTCAGAACACCCGCCCGCATTGACACCCCGGCCACCCGGGTGGTGGGCTCGGGCTCATTCGTACGACCGGGGGAACGACTCGGGACGGGGAGGCTCCGTGCAGCTCAGGGGCAGCAGGCGGACGACTGCCGCGGCCATCGCGGTCATCGGGACGCTGCTCGGCGGCGCGGTGTCCGCGGGGCCGCCGACGGCGTTCGCGGTGCCGACGGCGCCGGTCGTACCGGTCCCCGACCCCGTGCCCGACCCGGGCCGCGGCCCCGCTGCCGGTTCCGGCGGGCCGGGCGCGGGACCGGTGCTCGATCCCGGCTCCGATGCACCGCGAGCGGCCTCCGAGGGGCCCGCGGTGTGGCCCCGGCCCCAGTCGATGACCGCCGATGCGGCACGGGACGTGCCGTTGGGGGCGGAGGCCGTACTCGTCCTCGCCGCGGACGCCGACCCGTACGCCGCCGAGGTGATCCGCACCGCCCTGCGCGGGGCGGGCGTACGGACCCTGCACGAGACGGCCCCCGGGGCTGCCCTGCCCGAACGGGGCACCGTCGTACGGCTCCAGGGGCCCGACGCGCAGGACGCCCTGCGGGAGCTGGGCGCGACCGCCGCCGGGGACCTGCCGAACGGGGGCTACCGGCTGGCCGTGGGACGGGCCGCGGGCCGGGACACGGTGGCGCTGGCCGGCGTCGGGGAGGAGGGCCAGTTCCACGCGGCCCAGACCCTGCGCCAGCTGCTGGCCGCGGGCCGGGCCAAGGTGCCCGGGGTGCTGGTGCGGGACTGGCCCAGCTCGCCCGTACGCGGGATCACCGAGGGCTTCTACGGGCAGCCGTGGACGCGGGAACAGCGGCTCGCGCAACTGGACTTCATGGGCCGGACCAAGCAGAACCGGCTCCTGCTCGCGCCCGGCGACGACGCGTACCGCACCACGCAGTGGCGCGAGGAGTACCCCCGGGAGCAGCAGGAGGAGTTCCGGGAGCTGGCCGAACGGGCCCGCGCCAACCGGGTGGTGCTGGGCTGGGCGGTGGCCCCGGGCCAGTCGATGTGCCTGGCCTCGGCGGCGGACCGGGCGGCCCTGGCCCGCAAGCTGGACGCCATGTGGGACCTGGGTTTCCGGGCCTTCCAGGTGCAGTTCCAGGACGTCAGCTACACGGAGTGGGGCTGCCGGGCGGACCGGGTGCGCTACGGGACCGGGCCGGCGGCGGCCGCGAAGGCGCACGCGGAGGTCGCGGGCGAGCTCGCCGCCCACCTGGCGGCCCGGCACCCGGGGGCGGCGCCGCTGTCGCTGCTGCCGACGGAGTACCACCAGAAGGGCGCGACGGCGTACCGGACGGCGCTGTCCGCACGGCTGGACCCGCGCGTGGAAGTGGCCTGGACGGGCGTCGGCGTGGTGCCCCGCACGATCACCGGCAAGGAACTCGCCGGGGTGCGGGGCGCCTTCGCACAGCACCCCTTGGTCACCATGGACAACTACCCGGTCAACGACTGGGACCCCGGCCGCATCTTCCTCGGCCCGTACGCGGGACGCGAACCGGCGGTGGCGAGCGGCTCGGCGGCCCTGATGGCCAACGCGATGCCGCAGGCCGCGCTGTCGCGGATCCCGCTGTTCACGGTGGCGGACTTCGCGTGGAACCCGAACGGGTACCGGGCCGGGGCGTCCTGGGCGGCGGCGGTCGCCGACCTTGCGGGGCCGGACCAGCGGGCCCGGCGGTCGCTGGCGGCGCTGGCCGGGAACTCGGCGTCCTCGACGCTGGCCCAGCCGGAGTCGGGATACCTGCGGCCCCTGGTGGACGAGTTCTGGCGGACCCGCGCCTCAGGGGACCGGGCGGCGGCCGACCGGCTGCGGGCGGAGTTCACGGCCATGCGGGAGGCACCGGAGCGGCTCTCCGGCCTGCCGGGGCTGGGCGGCGGGGCCGACGGCTCCGGCGAGGCCGGGCCCTGGGTGGCGCGGCTGGCGGCCTACGGCGCGGCGGGGGAACTGGCGCTGGACGTCCTCCAGGCCCAGTCCCGCGGTGACGGGGCGACCGCCTGGAAACAGGCGCAGGCGCTGGCGCAGGCCCAGCGGGGGCTCGCCGAGCCGAGCGCGGCCCGCGTGGACAAGGCCGTACTGGAACCGTTCCTCGCCCGCGCGGCGGCCGAGTCGGACGCCTGGACGGGAGCCGCGCGGCAGACCGGCAGGGTCTCGCAGGGCTCCCAGGCGTGGACGGTGCAGTGGGACGGTGCCCGGCCCGTGTCCGTGGTGACGGTCATGACGGACCCGCTGCCGCCGGGATCGCGGGGCGCGGCCGTGGAGGCGCACGTCCCGGGCGAGGGCTGGCGCAAGGTCGGCGAGGCCGCGGCGTCCGGCTGGACCCAGGCGGACCTCGGCGGGCTCCGGGCGGATGCCGTCCGGCTGAGCTGGTCGGGGCCGGCGCCGGCGGTGCACCGGGTGGTGCCGTGGCTGGCGGACGGGCCGGAGGCCGCGTTCGACCTGGCGGCCGAGCCCGTCGACGTGGAGATCGGCGGGGCCCCGCGGGTGGTCTCGGCGGAGCTGTCCGCGCTGCGGCCCGGTGAGGTGCGGGGGCCGGTGTCGGCGGCGCCGCCGCCGGGGGTGCAGGTGGTGGTGCCGCCCGGCGAGGCGGTGGCTCCGCGGGGGGCGCGGGTGTCGGTGCCGGTGTCGGTGACGGTGCCGGCGGGTACCCCTGCGGGGACGTACCCGGTGCCGGTCACCTTCGCGGGCCAGACCCGGACCCTCACCGTCCGGGCGGTCCCGCGCACGGGCGGCCCGGACCTGTTCCGCTCGGCGCGGGCCTCCTCGTCGGCGGACGAGACGCCGGCCTTCCCGGCGTCCGCGGCGGTCGACGGCTCGGCGGCGACCCGCTGGTCGTCCCCGGCGGTGGACGGTGCCTGGTGGCAGGCGGAGCTGGCGGCGCCGGCGCGGGTGGGGCGGCTGGCGCTGCAGTGGCAGGAGGCGTACCCGTCGGCGTACCGGGTCGAGACCTCGGCGGACGGGGTGACGTGGCGGCCGGCGGCCAGGGTTGCGGCGTCGCGGGGCGGGGCGGAGTCGGTGTACCTGGCCCCGGACCCCACGCCGATCCGCTTCCTCCGCATCACGTGCGAACGCCGCGCCACGCGCTACGGCTGCAGCCTCATCACGGCGGAGGCCTACGCCGTGACCCCGTAACGGGACCGCCCCGGGCCCCCGGCGGCACCACCGCTCACCAACGCCCCACGACCGGGCCGTACTTCCCGGGCGGCGCTCCCGCGGGAACGGCCTGCGACCGGGGCGGCTCCGCCGGCAGCCTGCCACAGCTCGGGAACGGCCTGCGGCCGGGGCGGGCTCCGCCGGCAGTGTGCCGCCGCTCGGGATCGACCTCGGCGGGCCGGGGCTTCGCCGGCTTCGGTGTCGTTGCTCGGGAGCGTGGGGTGGCGGGGTGGTGCCACTCCGGAAGTTCGTCTCGGCTCGCGGATCCTGGCGGGATCGCGAACGGACGCGGCGGTGACCGCTCATCCTCGACTCACCACCGCAGTGTCCCCACCCCGCCCGCACATCTCCCTCCGGTTGAGGCACGGGCACGGCAAAGCGAGCCCCGCCCTTGAGGCACGGGCCCGCCAAATCCAGCCCCGCCGGCGATTGAGGCGCGGGGGTCCGGGGGCTGGCCCCCGGCAACGGCGCCGCACAGGCAACCGAACCTGCCCATCCCAACCATGAACCTGCCCCCCAACCTCTCGGCACGGGCGCGCCAAATCCAGCCCCGCCGGCGTTTGAGGCGCGGGGGTCCGGGGGCTGGCCCCCGGCAACGGCGCCGCACAGGCAACCGAACCTGCCCGCCCCGTACTTCGGACACGGGCCGACCAAAACCAGCCCCGCCGGCGATTGAGGCGCGGGGGTCCGGGGCCGGCCCCCGCAACGGCGCCGCACGGGCAGCCCGGGGCCCCGGGCTTGAGGGGTGCGGCCGCCAAAGGCCGTGCCGCCGGCGGTGGGGCGGGGCCCGGACAGGCGGTTAGGAGGCGGCGCCGATGCGGGCCAGGGCGTCGTCCGCCCCGTACGGCTGGAGGTACGGCATCCACCGGGGGTCACGGTGCCCCGTGCCGATGATCCGCCACGCCAGCCCCGACGGCGGAGCCGGCTGGTGCCGCAGGTGCCAGCCGAGGTCCACCAGGTGGCGGTCGGCCTTGACGTGGTTGCAGCGGCGGCAGGCGGCGACCACGTTGTCCCACACGTGCTGGCCCCCGCGGCTGCGCGGGATCACGTGGTCGACACTGGTGGCGACCGCGCCGCAGTACATGCAGCGCCCCCCGTCGCGGGCGAACAGCGCGCGGCGGGTGAGTGGAACGGGCCCCCGGTAGGGGACCCGCACGAAGCGCTTGAGCCGGACCACGCTGGGAGCGGGGACGGCCCGGGTCGCGCTGTGCAGAAAGGCGCCGGATTCCTCCAGGGAGACTGCTTTGTTCTCCAGGACGAGGACGAGCGCGCGGCGGAGCGGTACGACGCCGAGGGGCTCGTACGACGCATTGAGGACCAGGACGTGCGGCACGGACTGCCTCCTTGTACGCCGGCGGCGCGTGGCTCGCGCCGGGACGATCTGCTCTCCAGTCTCTCCTTACGGCTGGTCGAAGCGCCACCACGCGCCCGTAACGGGTCGGAGGTGTTTTCAACCACACCCCCTTCCTCCCCGGGTGAGCCTGGTCTCTCCCTCGAACAGGACGACGGGGTAACCGGAATGCCCCGTTAGTGTGGTGGGGCGACCCCGTTCTACCTGGAGGTTCCCGTCGTGCCCTGGCCCGCCGCCCTGCTGCCCCTGGCCGCCGCCACCCCGGACCCGGCCGGATCGGTGAAGGAGGCTCACGAGAGCGTCACGAACGCCGCCAGTTTCATCGAGGAGAACTGGGCCGGATGGCTGTACCTCGGCCTGCGGATCCTGCTGATCGTGGTCATCGCGGCCGCGCTCCGCTCCGTGGTGCGCAAGTCGCTGACGAAGCTGATAACGCGGATGAACCGCGGCGCCGAAGCCGTCGAGGGCACGGCGCTCGGCGGGCTGCTGGTCAATGCGGAGCGGCGGCGGCAGCGCTCGGAGGCGATCGGCTCGGTGCTGCGGTCGGTGGCTTCGTTCCTGATCCTCGGTACCGCCGGGCTGATGGTGCTCGGCGCTCTGGACATCAACCTCGGCCCGCTGCTCGCGAGCGCCGGTGTGGCCGGTGTGGCGATCGGTTTCGGCGCGCGGAATCTGGTGACGGACTTCCTGTCCGGCGTGTTCATGATCCTGGAGGACCAGTACGGCGTCGGTGACAAGATCGACGCAGGCGTGGCCTCGGGCGAGGTCGTGGAGGTCGGCCTGCGCGTCACCAAGCTGCGCGGGGACAACGGCGAGATCTGGTACGTGCGCAACGGCGAGATCAAGCGGATCGGCAACCTGAGCCAGGGCTGGGCCACCGCGGACGTCGCCGTCCAGGTCAAGCCGGCGGAGAGCCTGGCCCGGATCCGCGAGGCGGTCAAGTCGGTCGCCGACGCCATGGCGAAGGAGTCCCCGTGGGACGAGCGCCTGTGGGGCCCGGTGGAGGTGCTCGGCCTGGACGAGGTGCTGCTGGCCTCCATGACGGTGAAGGTGCAGGCGAAGACGATGCCGGGGCAGCAGTTCGCGGTGGCGCGGGAGCTGCGCTGGCGCATCAAGGAGGCCTTCGACGCGGCGGGCATCGGGATCATCGGCGGGGCCGCTCCGGCCGCCGAGGGGGACGAGGCCCCGGCCGACCCGTCCGCGGCCGTGGCGCCGCCGTCGGAGCTGGCCAACCCGGCCTCCCCCCAGGCCCAGGCGGCCGCCCCGATACCGCCGCCGGCCGCCGCCCCCGGTACGGCCCGGATCACCAAGTAGGACACCGGCGCGCCCCACTGCCCCCGCGGATCATTTCCGCGGGGGCAGTGCCATTGACACGGGTTCTCCACTGACTGGAAACTTACCTAACAGTTTCTGCGAGGAGAGCGCCCATGCCCGGCCCGACCACGCCCGCCCCCGGCACGCCCAGCCTGCTGCGCGTGATGAACGACCGCGCCGCGCTGGACCTGCTGCTGGCCCACGGCCCCCTGTCCCGGACCCGGATCGGCCGGCTCACCGGACTCTCCAAGCCCACCGCCTCCCAGCTGCTGGCCCGGCTGGAGGCCGCAGGGCTGGTCGTGGCCACCGGCACCGACGGCGGCAGGCCCGGCCCCAGTGCCCAGCTGTACGCGGTCAACCCCCGCGCCGCCCGCGTCGCCGGCCTCGACGTCACGCCGGGCCGCGTCCTCGCGGCGGTCGCCGACCTCACGGGCGAGGTGATCGGCAGCCACGAGCTCCCGTGCGCGCCGGGCACCGGGGCGGTGGAGCAGGTCACCCGGGCCCTGGGCGAGGCCGTCAAGGACGCCGGGCTCGCCCTGTCGGACATCCACCGCACGGTCATCGCCACCCCCGGCTCCTTCGACCCGCGCACCGGGGTGCTGCGCTACGCCGACCACCTCCCCGGCTGGCACTCCCCCACGCTGCTGGAGGAGCTGGCGGCGGCGCTGCCGATGCCGGTCGAGTACGAGAACGACGTGAACCTCGCGGCGGTCGCCGAGCAGCGGCTCGGCGCGGCCCGCGGGCACGAGGACTTCGTCCTGCTGTGGAACGAGGAGGGCCTCGGCGCCGCGCTGGTGCTCGGCGGCCGGCTGCACCGCGGCTGGACCGGCGGCGCGGGCGAGGTCGGCTTCCTGCCCGTGCCGGGCCACCCCCTGGTGCGCCGGGTCACGCAGGTCAACTCGGGCGGCTACCAGGAACTGGCCGGCGTCCAGGTGCTGCCCGGGATGGCGGCCGCGCTCGGCATCGAGGCGCCGCCGCAGACCGCGTCCGGGGCGGTGCACGGGGCCGTGCACGGGGCGGAGTCCGGGGCCCTGGTGTCCACGGCCGTCACCCTGCTCGCGCGGGCCGCCGAGCACCCCGAGGGGGCGCACCTGAGTCTGCTGCGGCAGTACGCCACGGCGCTCGCCACCGGCCTCGCGGCGCTGGTCGCCGTGCTCGACCCGGAGATCGTGGTGCTCTCGGGCGCGGTGACCGCGGCCGGCGGAGACGTCCTGCGGGAGCTCGTCGAGGCGGAGCTCGCCGATCTGGCCCCGTCCCGGCCCCGCCTGGTCTCCGGCACCGTACGCGAGCGGCCCGTACTGCGCGGCGCGCTGGAGAGCGCCCTGGCCGCCACGCGCGACGAGGTCTTCGACACCTCGCGCCGCTGATCCCACCCCGCCCGGACCACCCGGCTCATCACCCCTGGCACCGCCCGGAACGTTCCTCCCCGCACAGAGAGCGAGCACCGCCATGCCCGGAAACCGCCGTCTGACCGCCGCCGCCACCGCACTGGCCGCGCTGTCCGTCCTCGCCGGGGGGTGTACGGGCCAGAGCGGGTCCGGGGCCGCCGACGACCCCGCCAAGGAGACGGTGATCAGCTTCTGGCACGGCTGGTCGGCGCCGGGCGAGGTCAAGGCGATCGAGGAGAACATCGCGCGCTTCGAGAAGGCGCACCCTCGGATCAAGGTCAAGGCCACGGGCAACATGACCGACGACAAGATCAAGCAGGCACTCCGGGCGGGCGGCGACAAGGCCCCGGACGTGGTGTCCTCCTTCACCACGGACAGCGTCGGCACGTTCTGCAACTCGGGCGCCTTCACCGACCTGAACCCCTTCCTGGAGAAGGCCTCGATCGACAAGGCGAAGGTCTTCCCCAAGACCCTGCTGGAGTACACGCAGTTCCGCGGCAACCAGTGCACGCTGCCGCT
Organism: Streptomyces sp. NPDC006326; assembly: GCF_040612915.1. NCBI lineage: Bacteria > Bacillati > Actinomycetota > Actinomycetes > Kitasatosporales > Streptomycetaceae > Streptomyces > Streptomyces sp. NPDC006326. The sequence continues at coordinate 74,595 of NZ_JBEXRC010000030.1, forward strand.
GCTGAACGACGCGTACGGCCTCGTCTACAACAAGGACGCCTTCAAGGCGGCGGGCATCACCGAACCGCCCAGGACCTGGAGCCGGTTCACCGAGGTCGCACAGAAGCTGACCAAGCCCCGCGGGGACTCGTACGAGCAGCTGGGCATCATGCCCACCTTCCACGGCTACGAGACCACCCCCATGCGGCTCGCCGCCCAGTGGAGCCCGGCGTACTTCGGCGCCGACGGCAAGGCGAACCTCGCCCACGACCCCGCCTTCGCGAAGATGCTGGCCGCGCAGAAGGACCTGGTGGCGAAGCTCGGCGGCTACGAGAAGCTGGAGAGGTTCCGGGCCGGCTTCGGCGACGAGTGGAGCGCCGAACACCCCTTCCACCGGGGGCAGGTCGCCATGCAGGTCGACGGCGAATGGCGGGCGGCGATGGCCGAGGAGGCGGGGGTCGCCTTCGAGGTCGGCACCGCTCCGCTGCCCGTCCCGGACGACCAGGCGGCCGACTACGGCAAGGGCTACCTCTCGGGCACCGTCATGGGCATCGCCTCGGGCAGCAGGAAGCAGAACGCGGCCTGGGAACTGGTCAAGTACATGACCACGGACACGGAGGCGGTGGTGGCGTTCGCCAACGCCATTCACAACGTGCCCTCCACCCTGGCGGCGCTGGAGTCCCCGGACCTCCGGGTGACCCCGCAGTTCAAGACCTTCCTGGACATCGCCCGCCACCCCAGGTCGAACACCACTCCGGCGCAGGCCGACGGCGGCACCTACCAGCTGACCTTCCAGGACCTCGCGTACGCGGTCGAGAAGGGCGATGTCACCGACGTCCAGGCCGCCCTCGCCAAGGCCGACCGGCAGATCGACACGGACATCGCGAAGGCGAAGTAGCCCGCGATGACCCTCGTCTCCCCGCGCTCCCTGCGCTCCCCGCGCTCCGTGCGCTCCCTGCGGGCCAAGCGCCGCAGGGCGGCCCTGCGGACGGCTTCCTTCCTGTCGCCCTGGCTGATCGGGTCCGGCCTCTTCTTCGGCTACCCGCTGCTGTCCACCGTGTACTTCTCCTTCACCCGGTACGACGGGTTCCGCCGGCCCGTCTTCAACGGCCCGGACAACTGGACGTACGTCTTCACCGACTATCCGCTCTTCTGGCCGGCGATGCGCAACACCCTGTGGCTGGTGGTGGTGATGGTGGGCTGCCGGGTCGTCTTCGGCCTCGGCATCGGGCTGCTCGTCACCCGGGTCAAGACGGGCGCCGGGATCTTCCGGACCCTGTTCTACCTGCCTTACCTGGCCCCGCCGGTGGCCGCGACCCTGGCCTTCGTGTTCCTGCTCAATCCGGGCACGGGCCCGGTCGACACCCTGCTGGAGGCGGTGGGCCTGCCCGCTCCGGGCTGGTTCACCGACGCCGACTGGTCCAAGCCCGCGCTCACGGGGCTCGCGCTGTGGGGGGTGGGCGACCTGATGGTGATCTTCATGGCGGCGCTGCTCGACGTACCGAAGGAGCAGTACGAGGCCGCCGGGCTGGACGGGGCCGGGCCCTGGCAGCGGTTCCGGCACATCACCCTGCCGAACATCGCGCCGATCATCCTGTTCGCCGTCGTCACCGGGGTGATCCAGGCCATGCAGTACTACACGCAGCCCCTGGTGGCGGGGAAGACGGCGGCCGGCGTGATCGGCGGCTCGGGCCAGCAGTTCGAGCCGGGCTACCCGGACAAGTCCACGCTGACGCTTCCGCAGGTGGTCTACAACCTCGGCTTCCAGCGGTTCGACTACGGCAGCGCGTGTGTCGTCGCACTGGTCCTCTTCGCCCTCTCCATGGCCTTCACCGCGCTGCTGATGCGCCGCCGCGGCGGACTCATCGGGGCAGGTGACTGACGTGACCGGCCTGACCCGCACCACTGCCACTCGGCCCCACCGCAAGGCCGTACTGCACTGGGTCGCGGTGCACTCCCTCGCCGTCGCCGCCGCCCTGTTCTTCGTCCTCCCCTTCGTCTTCCTGTTCCTGACCTCCCTGATGAGCGACCGGCAGGCACTGACCCGCGACCTCGTCCCGCACACCTGGGAGTGGGGCAACTACGCCACGGTCTGGCACACCCCGGGCTTCCTGACCTGGTGGCGCAACACCCTGCTCTACGCGGGCCTCGGCACCCTGCTGACCGTGCTGTCCTCGGTGCCCGTCGCCTACGCGCTCGCGAAGTTCCGCTTCCGCGGGCGCCGGCTCGCGCTGCTGCTGGTGATCGCCATGATGATGCTGCCACCCCAGGTGGTGGTCATTCCCATGTACCTCTTCTGGGCGAAACAGCTGGACCTGTCGGGCACGCTGTGGCCGCTGATCATCCCGATGGCTTTCGGCGACGCGTTCTCCGTGTTCCTGCTCCGCCAGTTCCTGCTGACCATCCCCGACGAATACCTGGACGCGGCCAGGGTCGACGGGTGCGGCGAGCTGCGCACACTGCTGCGCGTCGTCCTGCCCATGGCCCGGCCGGGCATCGCCGCCGTCGCGCTGTTCCAGTTCTTCTGCGCCTGGAACGACTACTTCGGACCGCAGATCTACGCCTCCGACAACCCCGCCGCATGGACCCTCAGTTACGGGCTGGAGTCCTTCAAGGGGGCGCACCAGACCAACTGGAACCTCACCATGGCTGCCACGGTGCTGGTGATGGCACCGGTGATCGTCCTCTTCTTCCTCGCCCAGAAGGCATTCGTCGAAGGCGTCACCCTGACCGGAGTGAAAGGCTAGTGACCATGAAACTCGCAGTGGTGGGCGGCGGTTCCACCTACACGCCCGAGCTGATCGACGGCTTCGCCCGGCTCCGCGACACCCTGCCGGTCAGCGAGCTGGTGCTGATCGACCCGGCCACCGAACGGCTGGAGCTCATCGGCGCACTAGCCCGGCGGATCTTCGCCCGGCAGGGGCATCCCGGAGTGGTCACCACGACCGCCGATCTCGACGCCGGGGTCGAGGGCGCCGACGCGGTGCTGCTCCAGCTGCGGATCGGCGGGCAGGCGGCGCGGCTGCGGGACGAGACCTGGCCGCTGGAGTGCGGCTGCATCGGGCAGGAGACCACGGGCGCGGGCGGACTCGCCAAGGCGCTGCGCACGGTCCCGGTGGTGCTGGACATCGCCGAACGGGTCCGGCGCGCCAACCCGGACGCGTGGATCATCGACTTCACCAACCCCGTGGGGATCGTCACCCGGGCCCTGCTCAAGGCCGGCCACAAGGCGGTCGGGCTGTGCAACGTGGCCATCGGCCTCCAGCGGAAGTTCGCGGCGCTGCTCGGTCTCGCGCCGGCCGACGTCCACCTGGACCACGTGGGGCTCAACCACCTGACCTGGGAGCTGGGCGTGCGCCGGGGCGGCCCCGACGGGGAGGACCTGCTGGCGGGACTGCTGTCCGCGCACGGGGAGGACCTCGCCGCGCACCTGCGCCTCCCGCGCGCGGTGCTGGACCGCCTCGGTGTCGTCCCCTCGTACTACCTGCGGTACTTCTACGCCCACGACGAGGTGGTCCGCGAGCTCGGCACGAAGCCTTCGCGGGCCGCCGAGGTGGCGGCCATGGAGCAGGAGCTGCTCGCCCTGTACGCAGATCCCGCGCTCGACGAGAAGCCGGAGCTGCTGGCCCGGCGGGGCGGGGCCTTCTACTCGGAAGCGGCCGTGGACCTGGCGGCGGCGCTGCTCGGCGACGGCCGCGGCCCGTCCTTCCAGGTGGTCAACGTCCGCAACGACGGGACGCTGCCGTTCCTCCCCGACGACGCGGTCGTCGAGGTGCAGGCCCGGGTGGACCCGGGCGGGCCGGTGCCGCTGGCCGTGCCCCGGCTGGACCCGCTGCACGCCGGGCTGGTCGCGCACGTCACGGCGTACGAGGACCTGGCGCTGGACGCGGCCCTGCGCGGCGGCCGGGAGCGGGTCTTCCGGGCCTTGCTCGCGCACCCGCTGGTGGGGCAGTTCGACCGGGCGGAGGGGCTGACGGACCGGCTCCTCGCGCACAACAAGGAGCACCTTGCATGGGCCTGAACCAGCCCGCACCGCCCGCCGCGGCGCCCGCGACCGCACGGCCCGAAGGGCCCGGGGAGCCAGGGTCCGCGCGGCCGGCGGTCCTGGCCGTCGACGCAGGCAACAGCAAGACCGACGCCGCGCTGATCGCCGCGGACGGCACCGTCCTCGGCTGCGGCCGCTCCGGCGGCTTCCAGCCGTACCGGGTCGGCGTCGAGGCCGCGGTCGACGTCCTCGGGCAGGCCGTCGCAGGGGCCGTCGAGGCGGCCGGACTGCCCTGGCCGAGCCCCGGGGTGCCGTACGCCGACCAGGTCTCGGCCTGTCTGGCCAATGCCGACTTCCCCGTGGAGGAGCAGCAGTTCGCCCGGGTGATCGGCAGCCGCGGCTGGGGCACGGCCACGGAGGTGCGCAACGACACCTTCGCGGTGCTGCGGGCGGGGCTGGACGGGGCGGACGGGCCGTGCGGGGTCGCGGTGGTGTGCGGGGCGGGCATCAACTGCGCCGGCATGCTGCCCGACGGGCGCACCGCCCGGTTCCCGTCGATCGGGCGGATCTCCGGCGACTGGGGCGGCGGGGGCTTCCTCGGCCCGGAGGCCCTGTGGTGGGCGGCGCGGGCCGAGGACGGCCGCGGCGGGCCGACCGCGCTGGCGGCGGCGCTGCCCGGTCACTTCGGGCTCGGTTCCATGGCGGCCCTGATCGAGGCGCTGCACCTGGGCACCGTGGCGCCGGGGCGGATCCACGAGCTGGTGCCCGTGCTGTTCGCGGTGGCCGCGGCGGGCGATCCGGTGGCCTCGGCGATCGTGGAGCGGCAGGCGGACGAGGTGGTGGCCCTGGCCGTGGTGGCGCTGACCCGGCTGGAGCTGCTGGAGGAGGAAGCTCCGGTGCTGCTCGGGGGCGGGGTGCTCGCGGCGGGGCATCCGCAGCTGATCGGGCGGATCAGGGCCGGGCTGGCCGAACGGGCCCCGCGGGCCCGGGTGTCGGTGGTGGCGGCGCCGCCGGTGCTGGGCGCCGGACTGCTGGGACTGGACGCGCTGGGGGCAACGGGCGGGGCCCGTGAAAAACTCCGTGCCCATTTCGGGTGAACCCGCCCGGAGCGGCCGCCGGTCTGGAACCGTGGCGGCGGTGCAGACGTATTCACGGTGAAGGAGGAGCGGGAGCACCGGCGGGCGGTGGTTCGTCAAGATCCAGCATCGGGTGCTGTGGTTGACCGCCGGTACGGCCATACTGCTGCGATGGGGGTACCCCCGGCGGCAGCCGGGGCAGTCAAGACCGAGGGGGAGGTCACGGTGGCCATCACAACACGCGCGCCCGCGCCGGGCGGCGGTGCCGTCGTGCCGCCCGCGGGGCCGCCCCCCGACGGGTCGCCCCGGCGCGGCACCGCCTGGGCCGAGGGCGTGGAGCGGCTGCGCGCGGCCGCGACCACCGAGCCCGGCCGGCTGCGGATCATCGGCGCCGTGCTGGCGGCGCTGGTGCTGCTGTTCGGGGCCGTGACCCTGTGGCAGATCGCCGGCCGGGTGGGCGCCGCGGACGACGTGGTGGGCCGCAGCCAGCCGCTGAGTGCGGACGCGGCCAGCATCTACCGTTCGCTCGCCGACGCCGACACCGCCTCCTCCAGCGGCTTCCTCGCGGGCGCGGACGAGCCGCGCGAGGTCCGCGAGCGGTACGAGAAGGACATCGCCAACGCCTCCCGGCTGCTGGTCAGCGCGGCCGCCAACACCCGGGCGGACGAGGACTCCCGCAAGCAGATCACCCTGCTGAGCGAGCAGCTCCCCCGCTACACGGGCCTGATCGAGCAGGCCCGGGCCACCAACAAGCAGGGCCTTCCGCTCGGCGGCGCCTATCTGCGCTATGCCAACGAGCAGATGACCACGCAGCTGCTGCCCGCCGCCCAGCGGCTGTACGAGGCGGAGACGGACCGGCTCTACACGGACTACGACGACGCGCGCTCCCTGCCGCTGGCCGCACTCGGCGCGGGCGTGCTGGCGCTGGCCGCCCTCGGCTGGGCGCAGCGCCGCAACTACCTGCGGACGAACCGGGTGTTCAACCAGGGTCTGGCCGCGGCGACGGGCGCCTGCCTGGTGGTCCTGCTGTGGCTGGCCGTCGGGCACACGGTGGCCCGCTCGGAGCTGCATACCGCCCGCGCCGAGGGGCAGGAGTCGCTGAAAGTGCTCAACGACGCGCGGATCGCCTCGCTCCAGGCGCGGGCCAGTGAGAATCTGACGCTGATCGCCCGTGGCGCCGTCCAGACCGCGGACAACAAGTCGGACAAGTACGACGTGGACTTCACCAGGAACATGAAGGAGCTGGACGCGGGGCTGGCGACGGCGCTGCGGCTGGCAGACGACCCCGGAGGCCGGGCGCCGGTCACCCGCGCCGCCGACGGCGTCGCGCAGTGGAAGCAGCGGCACGCCGCGGCCCGGGAGACCGACTTGAGAGGCGACTACCAGGACGCCCTGCCCCAGGTCATCGGGGACAAGGACCACAAGGACAGCAGCGGGGCGTCGTTCGACACGGTCGACGCCTCGCTGGAACAGGCAGTGGCCCATGAGCAGCAGGAGTTCACCCGGGCGGCCCGCGACGGGCTCGGTGCGCTGAGCGGCCTGATGACGGGCGCGGCGGCCCTGGCGGCCATCGGCGCCGCGGCGGCGCTGCTCGGCATCGGGCGCCGGCTTTCGGAGTACAGGTGACGGCGATGCGGATACGCGTGAGGCGCAAGGACGAGGGCCACGGCGGCGGCCGCCGCCCGGCGAGCCGGCTGCGCGGCTGGGGCGGGGTGAGCGCGATGGCCGCCGCCTGCGCGGTGACGGCCGCGGCCGTGCTGCTGCCGCTGGCCCATGCGGCCCCGGAGGCCGCGCACCCGGCGGTCGTGCGCCAGCCCGCTCCGGTGGGGGCCGCTCCCCAGACGCCCTGGACCCTCACCGACACCTGCCAGGACCCCGAGGCCAGCCTGCGCCCCTCCGCCGTGGACGGGCCGGCCATCGAGCGGATCCGCAAGGCGGGCAAGCTCGTCGCGGGCGTCGACCAGAACAGCTTCAAGTGGGGCTACCGCAACCCGGTCGACGGCCGCCTCGACGGTTTCGACATCGCGCTGGTCAAGGCCATCGCCAAGGACATCCTGGGCGACGAGAACGCGGTGATCTACCGGGCCGTCCCCACCAGCCAGCGCATCCCCGCCCTCCAGGACGGCCGCGTCGACGTGGTCGTGCGGACCATGACGATCAACTGCAAGCGGCTGGAGGAGGTCGCCTTCTCCACGGCCTACTTCGAGGCCGGGCAGCAGGTGCTGGCCCCGAAGGGCTCGCCGATCACCGGGTACGACCCCTCGCTGAAGGGCCGCAGGATCTGTACGGCGGCCGGCTCCACCGCGGAGGCGGCGCTCAAGGCCCAGTCGTACGGCGCGGTCCCCGTCAGCGTGCCCAACCAGCTGGACTGCCTGGTCCGGCTCCAGCTGGGCGAGGTCGACGGCATCATCACCGACAACGCCCTCGCGGCCGGGCAGGCCGCGCAGGACCCCTCGGTGCGCCTGGTGGGCTCCCCCTTCACCCGGGAGTTCTACGGGGTGGCCATGAACAAGGAGGCCACCGACCTGGTGCGCCGGGTCAACAAGGTGCTGGAGAACTACCGCGCGGGCGGCGACAACAGCCCCTGGATGCAGGCGTACGTCACCCACCTCAAGCCCGTGCTGCCCGGCGTGGCCGGACCGCCCGCACCCAAGTACCGGGACGGCTGAGGCCGGTGGCGGGGACGCACCCCGGGGCCGGGAGGGCGAAGGCGAGGGCACAAGCGCAGGCACAGGCGCACACGGAGGCGGAGGCGGGGCCGGTGGAGGCGGGATCGGGAGCGGTGGAGGCTGGTTCGGCAGTGATGGACCGGGACGACGTCGACCGCGCCCTGGCCCGGCTCGGCGCGGAACACGAGGCGGTCGAGACCTCGCTGCTCGCCCTGCAGGACCATGCCGGCCGGCGGCTCCTGGAAGGGGCCGCGCTGACCGGGGTCACCAAGGAGCGCTGGGCCGCCGCCGACGCCGCCATCACCCGGCTGTGGACGTACTTCGACGCCTACAGCGGCGCCCTGGACGCCGCCCGGGAGATCCGGGAGCGGCGCCGCTGGCCGGGCCGCGAGGACCTGGTCGAGCTGACCGAGCGGCTGCGCGGGCCCGGGGTGCTGATCGCCGGCGCCGGTGCGGAGGGCGTGGCCCTGGCGGAGCGGCTCTCGCTCGCCGAGCTGGTGACCCGGATGAACGAGCTGTATGCGAGCTCGCTCGACGTGGTGGTCGCCGCCGACTCGGTGTGGTCGGCGCTGCCCGCCCGGATCGACCTGCTCGCGGCGGAGCTGCACCGCACCCGCTCGCTGGCCCACTCGGTGGGGGTCCGCCCCGGGGAGCACCCCTCGGGGGACGACCTGGAGGCCATCACCGCCGAACTGGCGCAGCTGCGCGCCCAGGTGATCGCGGACCCGCTGGCCTTCTGGCAGCCGGCCTCGGGAAGCTCCGCCCCGGGCGGCGGCCGCCCGGACACCGCCCGCTACGACCGGGCGGCGCTCGCGCTGGAGGACGTACGCCGGGAGATCGAGGCGGTCCTGGCCGTACGGCAGGACGCCGAGCAGCGGCTGATGGGCCTGCGGGACGTGCTCTCGCGGGCCGACCGGACCCTGGCGGAGGCGCGGACGGCCCGCGGCGAGGTCCTGGCGAAGATCGCGGCGTCCGAGGTGCCCGCGGTGAGCGGCCCGCCGACCGTGCTGCAGGAGCAGCTGGCCGCGGCGGCCGAGTACCGGCGGCAGGCGCAGTGGCACCGGCTCTCGCCGCTGCTGGAGTCGCTGGAGGAGCGCGCCGAGGAGGAACTGCGCAGGGCCCGTGCGTCGTTGACGGCGGTGACGGCCCCGCTGGCCGTACGGGCCGAGCTGCGCGGGCGGTTGGACGCCTACAGGGCGAAGGTCGCCCGGCACGGCATGGCGGAGGATCCGCTCCTGGCCGAGCGGTACGACGCGGCCCGGCGGATGCTGTGGAGCGCGCCCTGCGATCTGCGGGTCGCCGAACAGGCCGTGCTGCGCTATCAGCAGGCTGCGGCCGAGGCACTCGCGCCGCAGCGGCACCGGCAGGACGAGCCGGGGAAGGAGGACGCATGAGCCTGGTGGGAACCGCGTGCATGCGCCCCGGCTGCCCGGGGACGTACGAGGACATGGGCGGCGGCGAGGTCTATTGCGACACCTGCGGGCTGGCGCCCGTCGGCGCCGTGGCGGCGGGTGCGGAGGAGCTGGTGTCGCCGCCGACCGGGATGACCAGCGCGGCGCGCCAGGCGGAGGTCCACCGCTCGCAGAGCTCGGGCCGCTCGTCCTCGGCTTCGGCGCGCTCCTCGCACTCCGCCCGTTCCTCGCGTTCGTCCTCCTCCCGGCGCTCGGTCTCGGGCCGGCTGTCGCGCTCGCTGTCCGGCGCGGCGTCCAGCCGCTCCGTGTCGGTGCGCAGTTCCGGTTCGGGCTCCGCGGCCTCGGGGCGCGGCCGGCTCGGCGCCGGGCTGGTCACGGTGCCGCAGGTGCCGCGTCCGGATCCTTCGACCGCGGTCCTGGAGAACCCGGAGGTCCCCGAGCGCAAGCGGTTCTGCTCGCGCTCGGACTGCGGGGCTCCGGTGGGCCGGGCCCGCGGGGACCGGCCGGGCCGGACCGAGGGCTTCTGCACCAAGTGCGGGCACCCGTACTCCTTCGTGCCCAAGCTGCGGGCGGGCGAGGTCGTCCACGGGCAGTACGAGGTGGCCGGCTGCCTGGCGCACGGCGGTCTGGGCTGGGTGTACCTGGCGGTGGACCGGGCCGTGTCGGACCGGTGGGTGGTGCTCAAGGGCCTGCTCGACACCGGCGACCAGGACGCGATGGAGGCCGCGATATCGGAGCGGCGCTTCCTCGCGGAGATCGAGCACTCCAACATCGTGCGCATCTACAACTTCGTGGAGCACCTGGACCAGCGCACCGGTTCGCTGGACGGGTACATCGTCATGGAGTACGTCGGCGGCAAGTCGCTGAAGGAGATCGCGAACGAGCGGCGCCGGCCGGACGGCCGCCGGGACCCGCTGCCGGTGGAACAGGCCTGTGCGTACGGGATCGAGGCGCTGGACGCGCTCGGCCACCTGCACAGCAGGAACCTCCTGTACTGCGACTTCAAGGTCGACAACGCGATCCAGCAGCAGGACCAGCTGAAGCTGATCGACATGGGCGCGGTCCGGCGGATGGACGACGAGGAGTCGGCCATATACGGCACCGTGGGGTACCAGGCTCCGGAGGTGGCCGAGCTCGGCCCCTCGGTCGCCTCCGACCTCTACACGGTGGCGCGCACCCTGGCCGTCCTGACCTTCGACTTCCAGGGCTACACGAACGTGTTCGTGGACTCGCTGCCCGATCCGGAGCACATCGAGGTGTTCCGGCGCTACGAGTCCTTCTACCGGCTGCTGGTCCGGGCGACCGACCCGGATCCGGGACGCCGGTTCTCCTCGGCGCAGGAGATGGCGGACCAGCTCACCGGCGTGCTGCGCGAGGTCGTCGCCCTGCAGACGGGCCGCCCGCGACCGCAGCTCTCCACGCTCTTCGGGCCGGAACTGAGGGTTCCGGACACCCGCCTGTTCGCCGAGACCGCGGGGGCGGAGGTCTCCCGGCTGGGCGCCCGGGCAGTGACGCCGCCGCGCCGGCCGGGGCTGGCGGCGCTGCTCCCGCGCCGGGCTTCGGGTTCCGTTCCGGCTGCGGGTTCGGCCCCGGTTCCGGCCGCGGCCGCGGGTGCGTTCCCGGGTGCGGCTCCGGCACCGGGTTCCGCTCCGGCACCGGCTCCGGCCGCGCCGCTCGGGGGCGCGGCGACGCACCGGGCCGGCGGTCCGGGTGCCGCCGTACCGGCTCCGCGCCGGGCCCCCGCGGTGTCCACCCCGGCGGGGGTGCCGGCGTCCGCCGCGCCGCTGCCGCGGAACACGGCCCTGGCCGCGCTGGACACCCGGGACACGGCGCTCGCCCTGCCGGTGCCGCTGGTGGACCCGTCCGACCCCAACGCCGGTTTCCTGGCGGGCCTGCTGGCCTCCGCCCCGGCCGACCTGCCGGCCGCGCTGGGCGCGGCGCCCGCCGACTCGGCGGAGCTGCGGCTGCGCGAGCTGAGGGCCCGGCTGGAGCTGGGCGAACTGGCCGCGGCCGGGGCCGCCCTGACGGGGCTTGAGGCGCTGTACCCGGACGACTGGCGGGTGGTGTGGGCCCGCGGGATCGCCTCGCTGGCCACCGGTGACGACGAGATCGCGGCGCTGTCCTTCGACGCGATCTACGACGCGTTCCCGGGGGAGCCCGCGCCGAAGCTGGCGCTCGGCCTGTGTGCGGAGGTCCTCGGGCAGCTGGACAACGCCGCCGAGTACTACCGGCTCGTGTGGACCACGGACCCGGGCTTCGTGAGCGCCGCCTTCGGGCTGGCCCGGGTCCAACTGGCCGCCGGGGACCGGGCCGCGGCGGTGCGCACGCTGGAATCCGTACCGGAGGCGTCGATCCACTACACCGCCGCACGGGTGGCGGCGGTACGGGCACGCCTGCGCGACCGCTCTCCGCAGGAAGCCCTGCTGCCGGACCTGGTGGCGGCTGCCGCGCAGGTGGAGGCGCTGGAGCGGTTCGGCCTGGACCCGGTGCGGTACGAGCGGCTGTCGACGGAGGTTCTGGGCGCGGCCCTGGACTGGGTACTGTCGGGTAGCCGGGGTGCCGACCCCGGCCGGAACTCGCTGCTCGGCAGTCAACTGGACGAGCGGGGCCTGCGCTTCGGCCTGGAGCGCTCGTACCGCGTGCTCGCGCGGCTGGCGCAGCGGGGCGAGGACAGGATCGAACTGGTGGAGCGGGCAAACCGTCTCCGTCCCCGGACGTGGGTGTGAGTGATGTCGATGCATCGGCCGTCTGGCTGCCCCAGCTGCGCGGAGCCCCTTGAGGAGGGTGACCGTTTCTGCGGCGTCTGCGGCTCCCCGGTCAACGCCGTGCCCGCCCCTCCCTCCGGGGACCGCCCCACCCTGCGCCTTCCGGTGCCCGGCGCGTACGCGGCAGCCCGGTCGACCGGCCGCTCCGGCAACGGCCCCGGTCATGCGGCGGCCGGCCATTCCGGTCCGGCGGGCCAGGCCCCGCCGCGGCCGGCGAGCACCCGGCCTGCCGAAGCCGAGGCCGAACCGGGCGCCCAGGCCGCCGCGGCCCACGCGTCCGCCCCGGGCGGGTACCCCGTCGGCGCGTCGGCCGGCCGCTTCGGCCCCGGTACCGAAGTCCCGCGCCCGGGCGCCGAAGGCGGCCACGGCCCGCACGCCTCCGGGCCCGCGGAGCCGGCCCCGGCCGCCCCGGCGGCGGAGCCCGCGCCCGGGTGGGGCGGGGTGGGCGAGGCACCGCCGACGCTGGTCGACGGCGCCCTCGCGGAGCCGGGCCGTGCGGCCCCGCCGGTCCACGAGGCGACGTACGACACCGCGCCCGGCGCGGCCGCCGGCGGCCCGCAGGGCAAGACCTGCGTGGCCTGCCGGGCCGGCCAGGTGGACACCGACGGCTACTGCGAGCACTGCGGGCACGCCCAGCCCCGCGAGCGCGACCACCTGGAAGAGGAGCTCGGCAGCGTCGCCGCCGTCAGCGACCGGGGCCTGCGCCACCACCGCAACGAGGACTCGTTCGCCGTGGCGGCCACCGCCCTGCCCGACGGCTCCGCCGCCACCGTCGCGATCGTCTGCGACGGCGTCTCCTCCGCCAGCCGCCCCGACGAGGCGTCGGCCGCCGCGGCCGGTGCCGCCAACGAGGCCCTGCTGGAGGCGCTCCCCCGCGGAGCCCACCCCCAGGAGGCCATGCACGACGCCATCCTGGCCGCGGCCGCCGCCGTGAACGCCCTGGCCCCCGAGGTCCCGGGCGCGCAGAACGCCCCCGCCTGCACCCTGGTCGGCGCCGTGGTCAGCGGCGGCCTGCTCACCATCGGCTGGGTCGGCGACAGCCGCGCGTACTGGGTCCCCGACGACCGCGCCGCGCTGCCCCGCCGCCTCACCGAGGACGACTCCTGGGCGGCCCAGATGGTCGCGGCCGGCCTGATGGGCGAGGCGGAGGCCTACGCCGACGTCCGCGCCCACGCCATCACCGGCTGGCTCGGGGCCGACGCCTACGACCTGGAGCCGCACACCGCCACCTTCAAACCGGACCACCCGGGCGTCGTGGTGGTCTGCACGGACGGCCTGTGGAACTACGCCGAGTCCGCGCGCGACATGGCGCAGGTCCTGCCGCCCGATGCCGCCACCCGCCCCCTGCACAGCGCGCAGGTCCTGGTGGGCCACGCCCTCGACGGGGGCGGCCACGACAACGTGACGGTGGCCGTCGTCCCGTTCACCGCGCCGCAGTTCCCCGAGCACCCGGCCGCGCCGGCTCCGGCCGCGCAACCGGAACCGGTACCGCAGCCCGGAACGGAGCCGGAGGCCGCAGCCCGCCCGCAGGTCTGATCCGCTCCGCCCGCGTCCCGCCTGCCCAAGCCCCTGTCCTAGGAGTCCGACCGATGGCGAACTTCGCCAAGCCGAGCGCCCCGCGCTTCAGCGTGGAGGTGTACCAGAACGAGTTCCTGCCCGAGGGCGGCCGGGACGTCCACGCCATCGTCACGGTCACCTCCACCGGCGGAGCCACCGCCACCCGGATCACCGACCGGGGCAGCGCCGCCGTCGTGATCATGGTCGACTGCTCGGGGTCGATGGAGTACCCGCCGGACAAGATGCGCGGGGCCCGCGAGGCCACGGCCGCCGCGATCGACACGCTGCGCGACGGCACCTCGTTCGCCGTCATCGCCGGTACGCACGTGGCCAAGGAGGTCTACCCGGGCCAGGGCCGCCTCGCCGTCGCCGGCCCCGCCACCCGCGCCCAGGCCAAGGAGGCACTGCGGACCTTGAGTTCCGGCGGCGGCACCGCCATCGGCACCTGGCTCCGACTCGCCGACGGCCTGCTGCGCCAGTCCACCGCGACCATCCGGCACGGCATCCTGCTCACCGACGGCCGCAACGAGCACGAGGACCCGGCCGCCCTGCGCGCCACCCTCGACGCGGTCGCGGGCCGCTTCACCTGCGATGCCCGCGGGGTGGGCACCGACTGGGAGGTCAAGGAGGTCACCGGCATCGCGAGCGCGCTGCTCGGCTCCGCGGACATCGTGGCCGATCCCGCGCACCTCACCGAGGACTTCACGCGCATGATGGAGAACGTCATGGGCAAGGAGGTCGCGGACGTCGCGCTGCGGCTGTGGACCCCGGTCGGCGTCGAGGTCCAGTACGTGAAGCAGGTCGCGCCCACCGTCCAGGACCTCTCGGACCGCCGCAGCGAGGCGGGCCCGCGCGCCGGCGACTACCCGACCGGCTCCTGGGGGGACGAGTCCCGCGAGTACCACGTGTGCGTCCGGGTCCCGGCGGCCAATGTCGGCCAGGAGATGCTGGCCGCCCGGGCCTCGCTGGTGCTGCCCGGTGCTGCCGGGGAGCCGTCGGCCACGCTCGCCCAGGGGCTGGTGCGAGCGGTGTGGACGAACGACCTGGCCGCCTCCACCGCCATCAACCCGCAGGTGGCCCACTACACGGGTCAGGCGGAGCTGGCGCAGGCTATCCAACAGGGCCTCGAAGCGCGCAAACTGGGCGATGTCGGCGGCGCCACGGCCAAGCTCGGCCGTGCCGTGCAGCTGGCGAGTGCCTCCGGAAACGCGGACACGGCCAAACTGCTCGCGAAGGTGGTGGATGTCGTCGACGCCGCGGCGGGTACTGTGCGGCTGAAAGCAAAGGTCGCGGATGCGGACGAGATGACTCTTGAAACGCGTTCGACGCAGACCGTTCGAGTGAAGAAGACCTGAGACACCTGAGAAGACCTGACGCGATGACGCAGGCTGAAGGGGGAAGAGCCGCCATGCCGACCTGCCCGAACGGGCACCAGTCCGCCTCCGACGACTGGTGCGAGGTCTGCGGCCACCGCATGGCTGCCGGCCCGGCTCCCTCCTACGGCTACCCGCCCACCACCGGTGAGCCCACGGCCCAGGCGGAGCTCTGCCCGCAGTGCCGGACTCCGCGCGAGGCCATGGCCCCGTTCTGCGAGGAATGCCGGTACAACTTCCTGACGCGTACGCCCACCGGTGCCGGATTCACCCCGCCGCCGCCCCCGCCGCCGCCCGTGGCCCAGGCCCCCTTCTCCCAGGACCACTTCGAGTACCAGGGCTCCCGCCCGTCCCGGGTCAACCGGCCGGCCGAGCCGCTGCAGCGCGAGGACGACTGGCTGCTGCCGCCGCCGGCGCACGAGCAGCACCCCATGCAGCCGATGCAGGGGGCGCCGGCGATGCACCAGGGGCAGGCCCCGACGGCTGCGCCGCCGTACCAGCAGCAGACCGCTGCGCCGCAGGAGTACCAGCAGCAGCCCTTCCCGCCCCGGAACGGCGGTTCCTGGAGCGCGACGATCGGCCCGGACCGCTCGTACTTCATGGCGATGATGCAGCGCAGCGGCCCCGAGGCGGCCGGGCTCAACCTGCCCGCGTACTCCCCGGAGCAGCACCTCCCGCTGTCCGGCAGCCAGATCACGATCGGCCGCCGGCGCGCCTCCACGGGCGAGTCCCCGGACATCGACCTGTCGGTGCCGCCGGAGGACCCGGGCGTCTCCCACCAGCACGCGGTGCTCGTCCAGCAGCCCGACCGCAGCTGGGCGGTGGTGGACCAGAACTCCACCAACGGCACCACGATCAACGGCGGCGAGGAGCCGATCCAGCCGTACGTCCCGGTCCCGCTCTCCGACGGGGACCGGGTCCACGTGGGTGCCTGGACCACGATCACCATCCGCCGGGGCTGAGCAGGGCCCGGCAGTCCGGCTAGGCCGTCAGGCGAGATCCGGAAGAGACGGCCTAGGGCTCCCCCAGGGGCCACACGTAGGGACCCTGGGGGTCGTCGAGCCACGACCACTGCCCCTCGGCGCTGACGGTCACCCCGAAGCGCTCCCGGGCCGGGCGGCCTTCGCCGCGCCACAGGTCCAGTGCCTCGCGCGGGTGCAGCGCGCCCGCGGTCAGCAGCAGCATGAACTGGAACCGCTCGTTCTCCACCATCTCGTACGGGAGCTCGTGTGCCGCCCCGGACAGCTCGCTGGGCGCCGCCGTGGCCCCGCGCAGCGGGACGAAGTACGCCGGGGTGTGCAGGAAGCGGCCTTCCGCGAAATCGGCGTCCCGGACCGTCAGCGCGATCAGCCCGGTCGACAGGGGGGCCAGGATCCGCGCCCCGGGTCGGCACTGGCCGAGCCACGCGTGCGGGATCAGCGGCAGGGTGCAGGTGACCAGGATCCGGTCGAAGGGGGCCCGGGAGGGGCAGCCGCGGGCGCCGTCGCCGGTGACCACGGTGGGCCGGTAGCCGAGCCGGGCCAGGTGCTCCCGGGCGGACTCGGTAATCTCCTCGTCGAGGTCCACGGTGGTGACCCGGTCGTCGCCCAGCCGGTGGCAGAGCAGGGCGGCGTTGTAGCCGGTGCCGGTGCCGATCTCCAGCACGCGGTCCCCGTCGCGCACGTCCAGGGCGCGCAGCATCTTCGCCATCAGGGAGGGCTGGCTGCTGGAGGACACCAACACGCCGTCCCGCAGCCGGGTCGCGAGCGGGGCGTCCGCGTAGACCCCGCGCAGCCAGCGGGCCCGGTGGGCGGGGTCGGGGTCCTCGCCCCACAGCCGCTCGTGTCCGGCGCCCCGGCCGGTGAAGAAGTACGGCACGAAGACGTGCCGCGGCACCGCCGAGAAGGCCGCGCGCCAGGCGGGGTCCTCCAGCACCCCTGCGGCGGTCAGCTCCCGCACCTGGGCGGCGTGCGCGACCTCCCGCAGGTCCCGCGCTTCGGCGGGTGCGGTGCTGCCGTGCGCGCGTGCGGAGCGAGCGGAGTGGGCACCCATGGGTCCACTGTCCTGCGCGCGGGCCCGGGAGGCGAGCGCATGGGCCCGTTTCGGGCGAAGACGTCCCCCGCGCCCCGGCGCGGCCGGGGCAGCTGGCGTACCGGTCCTAGGACCGGGGTCCTCCGTCCGGGTGTCTGAGACGATGGTCGGGTGAATGAGATTCCGCGGGGCACGCTTCAGGAGCAGACCTTCTACGAGCAGGTGGGCGGCGAGGAGACCTTCCGCCGTCTGGTCCGGCGCTTCTACGAGGGAGTCGCGCAGGACCCCCTGCTGCGCCCGATGTACCCGGAGGGGGACCTCGGTCCGGCCGAGGAGCGGTTCGCGCTGTTCCTCATGCAGTACTGGGGCGGCCCGAACACGTACAGCGAGAACAGGGGGCACCCGCGGCTGCGGATGCGGCACGCCCCGTTCCAGGTGGACGCGGCGGCGCACGACGCCTGGCTGGGCCACATGCGGGTGGCGGTGGACGAGCTCGGTCTGGCGCCGGAGCACGAGGCGCAGCTGTGGCGCTACCTGACGTACGCCGCCGCTTCGATGATCAACACGGCGGGCTGAACCGGCCGGGCCGGACCGGCGCCGGACGCCCTGCCGGAAGCGGACGCCGGAGCCGGAGCGCAAGCGGAGCCTAGACCGGCCGGACCTGGAGGGCGCCCAGCGCGCCGGTCCCGCCGGGGCGGCGCAGCGCGATCGACCCGTACGGGGTCCGCAGCCGCAGCCAGCCGCCGGAGGCGAGCAGCGCCACCGGCTCCGGGGCGTCCTGCGGCGCGGGCGCGCCGCTGGAGACGACCGAGCGGACCGGCCGCAGGAAGCCGAGCGACTGCGCGGCGTGCACGGCGCGCAGGGGCAGTTCGGTGTCGCCCAGGGTCCGGGACCAGATCTCGCGGCCGATGCGGTCCCGCTCGGACCGGGTCCGGTGCTGCGGGGGCAGGGCCTCGTCGCGGGCCCGGAACTCGGCGACGGCGCCGGCCACGGCGGCCCGGATCGCCTGGAGGCCGGGCAGACCCGGCACCTGCTGCCAGCCACCGCGGGGCGGGAGCACCCCGGCCCACGGCGGGCCGGTGACCGGCCCGGGGACGACGGCGCTGGCGGAGTCCTCGTCCACCGACTCCAGCAGCTCACCGGCGGACACGGTGAGGTCCAGCGGCACGGCCGTGGGCGCGGCGAGCCGCACCGTGCGGACGGCGAGCACCTCGAACGACGGCGGGCGCCCGAAGACGGCGAGCGCCGGGCCGCCGGCCTGGAGGCGGACCGCTGCGGCGCGGTCGTAGTGCACCAGCCGGCCCAGGAAGGCGGCGAGGTCCGCCGCCTCCCCGGAGTCGGCGAAGCGCAGCTGTCCGGTCATGCCGCGATGCGCCCTTCGGTGCTCTTGCGGGCGGCGGGCACGGGCTCGTCGAGGTACTCCTCCAGGAAGTGCCTCTCCTCGGCCGTGATGCGGCGGGGCCGCCCCTCGGCGAGGTTGAAGGGCACGACCACGGTCTCCGCACGGACGTAGACCGTCTCGGGCCGGTCCTCGGTCGCCTCGTCCTTGACCTCGTAGCGGATGGTCAGGGAAGCGGCGCCGATCCGGGTCACCCAGGACTCGATGAGGACCGGCTCGTGGCGGTGTACGAGGGGCAGCTTGTAGTCGATCTCGTGACGGGCCACGACGGAGCCGCCCGTGAAGGACTCACTGCCCTCCCCGGGCGCCAGGCGGAACATGAAGTCGATCCGCGCCTCCTCCAGGTAGCGGAGGAAGACGACGTTGTTGACGTGCCCGAAGGCATCCATGTCCGCCCAGCGCAGGGGGCACCGGTAGTGGTGTCTGGCCATGGTGTCGGCCTCAGCCTCGCGTGAGCTTCTTGTAGGTGGCACGGTGCGGACGGGCCGCGTCCGGGCCGAGACGCTCGATCTTGTTCTTCTCGTACGACTCGAAGTTGCCCTCGAACCAATACCACTTGGACTCGCCCTCGTACGCCAGGATGTGCGTGGCGACGCGGTCGAGGAACCAGCGGTCGTGGGAGATGACCACGGCGGCACCGGGGAACTCCAGCAGCGCGTTCTCCAGCGAGGACAGGGTCTCGACGTCGAGGTCGTTGGTGGGCTCGTCGAGGAGCAGCAGGTTGCCGCCCTCCTTGAGCGTCAGCGCCAGGTTGAGGCGGTTGCGCTCACCACCGGACAGGACGCCGGCCGGCTTCTGCTGGTCCGGGCCCTTGAAGCCGAAGGCGCTCACGTACGCGCGGGACGGCATCTCGACCTGGCCGACGTTGATGTAGTCCAGCTCGTCCGACACGACCGCCCAGAGGGTCTTCTTGGGGTCGATGTTGGCGCGGGACTGGTCGACGTACGAGATCTTGACGGTCTCGCCGACCTTGATGTCGCCGGAGTCCGGCGTCTCCAGGCCCTGGATCATCTTGAAGAGCGTGGTCTTGCCGGCGCCGTTCGGGCCGATGACGCCGACGATGCCGTTGCGCGGCAGCGTGAAGGACAGGTCGTCGATGAGGACCTTGTCGCCGAACGCCTTGGAGAGGTTGTTGACCTCGACCACGATCGAGCCCAGACGCGGGCCCGGCGGGATCTGGATCTCCTCGAAGTCCAGCTTCCGCATCTTCTCCGCCTCGGCCGCCATCTCCTCGTAGCGGGCGAGTCGGGCCTTGGACTTGGTCTGGCGGCCCTTGGCGTTGGAGCGGACCCACTCCAGCTCTTCCTTGAGGCGCTTCTGGCGCTTCTCGTCCTTGCGGCCCTCGACCTTCAGGCGCGCGGCCTTCTTGTCCAGGTACGTGGAGTAGTTGCCCTCGTACGGGTGGGCGCGGCCGCGGTCGAGTTCGAGGATCCACTCGGCGACGTTGTTGAGGAAGTAGCGGTCGTGGGTGACGGCCACCACGGCGCCCGCGTACTTGGACAGGTGCTGCTCCAGCCAGTTCACCGACTCGGCGTCGAGGTGGTTGGTGGGCTCGTCGAGGAGCAGCAGGTCCGGGGCCTCGATCAGCAGCTTGCAGAGCGCGACGCGGCGCTTCTCACCGCCGGAGAGGTTGGTGACGGGCCAGTCGCCGGGGGGGCAGCCGAGGGCGTCCATGGCCTGCTCCAGCTGGGCGTCGAGGTCCCAGGCGTTGGAGTGGTCCAGGTCTTCCTGGAGCTTGCCCATCTCTTCGAGGAGGGCGTCGGAGTAGTCGGTCGCCATGAGCTCGGCGACCTCGTTGAAGCGGTTCAGCTTCTTGACGGTGTCGGCGGCGCCGTCCTGCACGTTCTCCAGGACGGTCTTGGACTCGTCGAGCTGCGGCTCCTGCATGAGGATGCCGACCGTGTAGCCGGGCGACAGGAAGGCGTCACCGTTGGACGGCTGCTCCAGGCCCGCCATGATCTTCAGAACGGTGGACTTACCGGCACCGTTCGGGCCGACCACACCGATCTTCGCGCCGGGCAGGAAGTTCAAGGAGACGTCATCGAGGATCACCTTGTCGCCGTGCGCCTTGCGCGTCTTGCGCATGGTGTAGATGAACTCAGCCAAGAGAAACCGTCCGGCAGATCGATGGTGGGCAGATACACCCCATCTTGCCTGACGTCCACCCCGCGGGGGAAACCCGTATGGGCGCGGGGCCTCGGTGCGGGTGGCACCGCCGGGGGGTGTTCCGGCAGGTCAGCGAGGTGCAGCGGACCCGGGGCCGGGCCCGCGAAGAGGTGCGCCGGGATGTGGACGGTACCAGCCCGGGTTCCGGGCGGGCGCTGTCCTCCCCCTCGCCCCGGTCAGCGGGGGCGGTAGACGGTCAGGGCGTCCGGGAGCTTGTCGAGGACCAGGGCGGTGGGGGCCTCGGCGTATTCGCCGTCGTACGCGAAAGGGGTGCCGGGCGGGATGTCCGCGATGCGCAGGCTGCGCAGGTGGGTCGCGGTGTGGACCGGGGAACGGCTGAGGGGGCCCGCGAAGGCTGCGGCGAGTAGCCGGGGGCCGGGGCGGCCGCCGCCGTAGACGAGCCGGAGGTCGAGCACGTCCTCGCCGAGGTGCTCGCGGCGGCGGGGCGTCGGGCCGGTGCCCTGGTAGGTGCCGTTGCCCGCGAAGAGCAGCCACACCTTGCGGGAGCGCCCGGCCAGCCGCAGCCCCACGGGGCGCTCCGCCCGCAGGACCCGCCACGAGGCCAGCAGCGCGGCCGGGCCGCCGCCGATCCGGGGCGCCCAGCGCAGCCGGTGCCGCAGCAGTTCGGGGTAGGCGCCGATGCTGAAGGTGTTCAGGAAGTAGCCGGACTCCTCGCCCCCGGGCCCGGTCTCGCCGCGGGGGCCGGGCGTGAAGCGGCCCACGCCGACGCGTACCGCCTGGCCCGCGGCGACCGCACGGCAGGTGTCCTCGGCTCCGATGAGGCCGAGGTCCAGCGCGAAGTGGTTCAGCGTGCCCCCGGGGAACACCGCCAGCGGCACCCCGGCCCGCAGCGCGGCGGTGGCGGCGGCGTTGATGGTGCCGTCGCCGCCGCACACGCCGAGCACGGTGGCCCGGGAGGCGGCCGCCGCCAGCTCCGCGGGCAGGTCCGGGCCGTCGCACTCGACCACCTCGGCCTTGGGCAGCCGCGCCCGCAGGACGTCGGTCCCGGCGGCGTCGGCCGTCCCGGAGCCGGTGTTGACCACCACGACGAGCCCGGACCCGTCGGGCAGCGCGGGAGCCCCGGCGGCGACCCGCTCGTCGCCCGGCACGGCCCGCGCCTCCTGGACACCGCGGGCGATCCGCCGTACGAGGAACCCGGCGCCCACTCCCAGCGCCGCCCCGGCGAGCACGTCGGAGGGGTAGTGCACCCCGGTGTAGACGCGGGAGAACGCCACCGACGCGGCCACCGGAGCCACGACCGCGCCCCAGCCGGGCGACTCCAGCGCCAGCCCGGCGGTGAACGCGAACGCCGAGGCCGAGTGCCCGGACGGGAAGGAGGTGGTCTGCGGCTGCGTCGCCAGCTGCCGTACCGCGGGCACCCCGTCCAGGAGGGGCCGGGGCCGGCGTACGGACCACTTGCCGACGGTGTTGATGGTCGCCGAGGCCAGTGCCAGCGAGGCCGCTCCGCGCAGCGCGGCCTTGCGCGCCCGGGCCGAGCCGAAGACGGCGAGCGCCGCGGCGGCCCCGCCCCACAGCACTCCGTGGTTCGCCGCCCGCCCGAGCCGCGGCAGCACCCGGTCGGCCCCGGGCCAGTGCCGCCGCGCCACCGCGTCGAACAGCGCCCGGTCCCACCGCGCTGCCGCACCCCGCCACGTCAGTTGTTGATCACCCATTGCCTTCGCCTACCCCGCGCCCCACCCCCCAATCAACGCCCTGCACGGCCCCGGCGGACCCGGCGCGGCGCCGGCCCGGCCGTCCGCATCCGCGATGCCCGCCACCCCCGCGCACTCCGCCCCGCCCG
>NZ_JBEXRC010000031.1:0-94995 GCF_040612915.1 Streptomyces sp. NPDC006326
TGGCCGAAGGCCATCGCGAAGCGACGCGACGAAGGAGCGCCCTTGACGGCCCGGCACGACACGGAAGGACAGTGGACTGACGGGACGCCCCCGGAACCTCCCTGATGCCGGGTGTGGGAATCCCGCCCCCCGAAGCCACCGCCCCGCCCCACCCCGCCCCCACCCCCTAGCCTGACGCCATGACCCGTGAGATCCGCAAGGCCGAGATGGACCAGATCGGCGAGTTCCAGGACGTCCTGCACTCGCTGCGCGTGTGGGACGGGCCGCTTCCCGGCTTTGACGTCGGTGCCGCGCCTGCCGAACCGCTGGCCCTGTTCCGGGAGTGGTTCCTGCATGCGGCCGCGGCCGGGCAGGCCGAGCCGCACACGATGAGCCTGGCGACGGTGGACGGCGCGGGGCGCCCCGACGTGCGCACCCTCATGCTGCACGACGCCGACGGGCACGGCTGGCACTTCGCCTCGCACTCCACCAGCGCCAAGGGGCGGCAGCTGGCCGGGCACCCCGAGGCCGCGCTGGGGTTCTACTGGCCGGCGGTCGCCCGGCAGATCCGGATCCGCGGGCGGGTCACCCCGTGCGGGCCGGAGGAGAGCCGGGCGGACCTGGCGGTCCGCTCGCGGGGTGCGCTCGCGGCGGCGCTGACCGGGCGGCAGAGCGAGGTGCTGGGCTCCGTGCAGGAGCTGGCGGAGGCTTCGGCGGCCGCGTGGGAGCGGGCCGGTGCCGAGCCGGACGCTCCCGCTCCGACCTGGACGCGGTACGTGCTCGCCGCCGAGGAGGCCGAGTTCTTCCAGGGCGATGCGGCGCGCCGGCACATCCGGCTGCGGTACCGCCGGACCGAGGACGGCACCGGCTGGACCCGGGAGCTGCTCTGGCCGTGACCGACACGGCCCACCACGGCCGGAAGCCCCCCACCTCGCCACGTCGGGAAGGCCCGGAAGGCCCCCCTCACGCCGGCCGGAACACCGCCGCCCACACCCCCTCGGCCGCCTCCCGGAAGGTCACCCGCAGGGGCATGTCGATGCGGAGGTCCGTGGCGGCGCAGTCCACCACCTCGGTCATCATCCGCGGGCCCTCCGCCAGATCGACGACGGCCGCCGTGTACGGGACGCGGCTGCCGAACGGCGGGAGGTCGTTGCGGTGGATCACCGACCAGGTGTAGAGGGTGGCGCGGCCGCTCGCCGGTTCCCAGGCGACGCGGTCCTCCGCCGCCCAGCAGAACGGGCAGAACTCGCGCGGGTAGTGGTGTGCCCGTCCGCACGCGCCGCAGCGGCGCAGCAGGAGCCGGCCCTCGGCTGCCGCGTCCCAGTAGGGGCGGGTGAACTCGTCGGTCTCCGGCAGGTCGTACCGCACCGCGCTCACAGGAAGAGTCCGATCGCCGCGTCGAGGGACCAGGTCTGCCAGCTCATGGCGAGGAGGGCGACGAGCGAGATCAGCGCCATCATCGCGTTCTGGCCCTGCTCCGCCCAGTCGTGGATCATCAGCACCAGGTACAGCAGGTTCAGCAGCAGCCCGCCCGCAAGGGCGATCGGGGTCAGGAAGCCGAGGACCAGGCCGAGGCCGAGGGCGAGTTCCGCGTAGACGACGATGTACGCCATCAGGCGGGGGCGCGGCTGGACGACCTTCTCGAAGCCGCTCTTCACGAACGGCCAGCGGTGTATGCCCGCGACGTCGGCGGCCCAGGCGATGCCGGTGCCGCGTTCGAACCAGCCCTTCTTGTCCTTGTGCCGCCAGCTCTCCAGCCACCACAGGCCGAGGCCTGTCCGGAGCACGGCGAGCCACTCGGCCCCACTGAGCCAGATGGTCCGCATCGGCCCTCCCCTCTTCGATCTGACGGTACGTCAGTTCAGCGGATCGGGGCGGATCCCGCAAGGGTCCCGACCGGCCGGGCCGACGCCCACCGCGCCCCCCGGCCGCCGCTCCCCGCTCCCCCGGCCCCACACCCGTCGTGATCGATCCGCAACCGATTCCCTCCTTGTCCGAGACCCATGAACGCTGTGTGTCGATACGCTCACACCTCATGCCCGGAGTCCCCACAGCCCCTGACATGACCACCCAGCCCCGCCCCGTGTACGTGATCGGCGCCGGGCCCGGCGGTCTTGCCGCGGCCGCCGCGCTGCGCGCCCGCGGGGTCCGCGCGGTGGTGGTGGAGAAGTCCGACGCGGTCGGCTCCTCCTGGCGCGGCCATTACGACCGGCTCCACCTGCACACCACCCGCCGGCTCTCCGCGCTCCCCGGCCTGGCGATACCGCGCCGGTTCGGCCGGTGGGTCTCGCGGGACGACGTGGTGCGGTACCTGGAGAAGTACGCCGAGTTCCACGAGCTGGAGCTGGTCACCGGCGTGGAGGTGACCCGGATCGAGCGGGCCGCCGACGGGGAGGGCTGGCTGCTGCACGCCACCGGAGGGCGGACCCTGGCCGCCCGGGCGGTCGTGGTCGCCACCGGGTTCAACCACACACCGGCGCTTCCCGACTGGCCGGGCCGGGACGCGTACGGCGGGGAGTTGCTGCACGCCCGCGAGTACCGCAACGCCCGGCCGTACGAGGGCCGGGACGTCCTGGTCGTCGGCAGCGGCAACACCGGCGCCGAGATAGCCGTCGACCTGGTCGAGGGCGGGGCCTCCCGGGTGCGGCTCGCCGTGCGCACCGTCCCCCACATCGTGCGCCGCTCCACCGCGGGCTGGCCGGCCCAGCGCACCGGGATCCTGGTGCGGCGGCTGCCCGTACGGCTCGTGGACCGGCTCGGCGCGCTCACCGCCAAGGCGTCCGTACCGGACCTGGCGGCGTACGGGCTGCCCCGCCCCGCCACGGGCCTGTACAGCAGGGTCAGGGAGGGGGCGATCCCGGTCCAGGACGTCGGCCTGATCGACGCCGTGCGCAACGGCCGGGTCGAGCCGGTCGCCGCCGTCGCCTCCTTCGAGGGCGCCGAGGTGGTGCTCGCCGACGGCTCGCGGATCACCCCGGACGCGGTGATCGCGGCCACCGGATACCGCCGCGCCCTGGAGGGGCTGGTCGGGGATCTGGACGTACTGGACGAGCGCGGCCGGCCCCGCACGCACGGCGCCCGCACCCTCGCGCACGCTCCCGGCCTGTACTTCACCGGTTTCAGCAACCCCATCAGCGGCATGTTCCGGGAGATGGCCCTGGATGCCGAGAAGATCGCCAGGGCGGTGGCCCGGGGGCTCGGCATCCCGGCCCGGCGGCGGCCGGCCCCCGAGCCCGGTACCGGCCTGCCCCCGGTGGACCCGCTGGCCTGAAAGGCGCCCCGTCCACCCCTGTCCGAACCTCGGCCGAATCCGGTCCTGGACCGGTCCCGAAGGGATCTGCCACCGTTCCACACATCACCTCCACCAGCTTTCCTACGCAGCACTGTTCCTGACGTCGTGTCAGTTCAGTAATCTGACTACGCGTCAGTTATTGAGGTTCATCGAGCAGGAGCGGGCGAAGCGATGCTTGGATCTACTCACGGCACCCTCACCACCGACTTCCGCGCACGTGTCGAGGCCTGCGGGGAGACCCCCAGGACGGCCGTCCACTCCACGACGGCGTCCTCCGCCCGGGAAGCGGGCGCGCTGGACGTCAGCGGGCGGCCGCTGCACGCCGATGTGCCCGACCTGGACCGGTTCTTCCGGCCGGAGTCCGTGGCCGTCATCGGCGCCTCCGACGTCGAGGGCAGACCGAACACCGGCATCACCCGCCAGCTCATCGCCTGGGCGGAGCGCGTCGGCGCCCGGATCCACCCGGTGCACCCCACCCGCCCCACCGTCTTCGGACTGCCCTGTCACGCGTCGGTGGCCGACCTGCCCGAGCAGGTGGACCTCGCGGTGCTGCTGGTCGGCGATCCGCTGCCGGTGATCGAGGAACTGGCCGAGGCCAAGGTGAAGTTCGCCGTGGCCTTCGCCTCCGGCTTCGCCGAGACCGGCGACGCGGGCGCGGCCGCCCAGGCCCGGCTGGCCGGCGCGGTCCGGCGCTCGGGCCTTCGCCTCCTCGGCCCCAACACCAACCTCAACGCCTTCGAGGAGTTCCGCGACGACCTCGAAGGACCGGCGATCGCCCTGATCACCCAGTCCGGTCACCAGGGCCGCCCCGTCTACACCCTCCAGGAACTGGGCATCCGCCTGTCCCACTGGGCCCCCACGGGCAACGAGGCGGACCTGGAGACCGCCGACTTCATCTCCTACTTCTCCGAGCAGCCCGAGGTCGGCGCCATCGCCTGCTACGTGGAGGGCCTCAAGGACGGCCGCTCCTTCCTGCTGGCCGCCGACCGGGCCGCGCGCAACGGCATCCCGGTCGTCGCGGTCAAGGTCGGCCGCACCGAGACCGGCGCCCGCATGGCCGCCTCCCACACCGGCAAGCTGACCGGGGCCGACACCGTCGTGGACGCGGCGATGCGGCAGTTCGGCGTCATCCGCGTGGACGGGCTCGACGAGCTCCAGGACACCGCGGCCCTGCTGGCCCGCGCCCGCAGGCCCCGGGCCGAGGGGGTCGTCGTCTACTCCATCTCCGGCGGCACGGGCGCTCATTTCTCCGACCTCGCGACCGAGGCGGGACTGACGCTCCCCACCCTCTCCCCGGCCAAGCAGGACGAACTGCACCAGTGGATCCCGCCATACCTGAACGTCGCCAATCCCGTCGACAACGGCGGCCACCCCGTCGGGGACTGGCGCGGCCGCAAGATCATCGACGCGATCCTCGCCGACCCTGCCGTCGGCGTGCTGATCTGCCCGATCACGGGGCCCTTCCGGCCCATGAGCGACAAGCTCGCCCAGGACCTGGTGGACGCGGCCGAGCAGACGGACAAGCTGATCTGCGTGGTCTGGGGCTCCCCCGTCGGCACGGAGGAGGCCTACCGCACCACCCTGCTCGGCTCCTCCCGGGTGGCCACCTTCCGCACCTTCGGCAACTGCATCACCGCCGTCCGCGCCTACCTCGGCCACCACCGCTTCACCGCCGCCTACCGCTCCCCCTTCGAGGACGCCCCCCGGACCCCCTCGCCCTCCTACCGCAAGGCGCAGGCGCTGATGCGCCCGGGCCAGCAGCTCAGCGAGCACGCGGCGAAGCAACTCCTGCGGGCCTACGGGATACGGGTGCCGCGCGAGCAGCTGGTGACCAGTGCGGCGGCGGCGGTGCGGGCGGCCGGACTCGTGGGCTACCCGGTGGTGATGAAGGCCTCGGGACCGCAGCTCGGGCACAAGACGGAGCTGGGCCTGGTGAAGATCGGCCTGACCTCGGCGAGCCAGATCCGCGATGCGTACCGGGAGCTGACGGACATCGCGCGCTACGAGAACGTCCCGCTGGACGGCATCCTGGTCTGCCAGATGGTGGAGCGGGGCGTCGAGATGGTCGTCGGCGTCACCCAGGACGACCTCTTCGGCCCGACCGTGACGGTGGGGCTGGGCGGGGTCCTGGTGGAGGTGCTGCACGACGCGGCCGTACGGGTGCCGCCGTTCGGCGAGGACCAGGCCCGCGCGATGCTGACCGAGCTGCGCGGGCACGCCCTGCTGGAGGGGGTCCGGGGGGCGCCCCCCGCTGATGTCGACGCGCTGGTCGAGGTCGTCCTGCGGGTCCAGCGGATGGCGCTGGAGCTGGGCGACTCCCTCTCGGAGCTGGACATCAACCCGCTGATGGTGCTGCCGCGCGGCCAGGGCGCGGTGGCGCTGGACGCCCTGGCCATCTGCCGATGACGCTGCGGCTGCGGCTGCCGCTGCCGCCGGCCGGGACGACCGCGTGCCCCGGCCCGGCAGCCGGCGGCGCGGGGCACCGGCCCGGCGGCCCCTGCCCGTCGCGCGGCCCCCTACGGCGCCACGCCCCGTCCTCGTCCCTGACTGGAGCAGTGCCCCCATGACCGACTCCCCCCGTGTCGAACCAGCCCCCGATCCCCTCGCTCCCTTGGTGCTGCACCGCACCGACAACGGCGTCTCGTGGATCACCCTCAACCGCCCCGAGGCCATGAACGCCGTGACCTGGGACCAGCGGGAGCGGATCATCGCCCTGCTCGGTGAGGCCTCCGCCGACCCGGCCGTGCGGGCCGTCGTCCTCACCGCCACCGGCAAGGGCTTCTGTGCGGGCGCCGACCTGCGCGGGGGCCCCGCAGCCGGGGACCGGGTGGCGGGCGACGTCGCCCGCATGATCCGCCTCGGCGCGCAGCGTCTGATCACCGCGGTGCTGGACTGCGAGAAGCCGGTGGTGGCGGCCGTCAACGGAACGGCCGCGGGCATCGGGGCCCATCTCGCGCTCGCCTGCGACCTCGTCATCGCGGCGGCATCGGCCCGCTTCATCGAGGTGTTCGTACGCCGGGGCCTGGTGCCCGACGGCGGGGGCGCCTATCTGCTGCCGCGGCTGGTGGGCCCGCAGAAGGCCAAGGAGTTGATGTTCTTCGGCGACGCCGTCCCCGCGGCCGAGGCCGAGCGGCTGGGCCTGGTCAACCGGGTGGTCGCGGACGCGGAGCTGGAGGCGACGGCCCGGGAGTGGGCGGAGCGGCTGGCGCAGGGCCCGACCCGTGCCCTCGCCCTGACGAAGCAGCTGGTCAACGCCTCCCTGGACGGTGGCCGGGCGGCCGCACTGGCCGCCGAAGCCACCGCTCAGGAGATCAACATGACCACGGCGGACGCGAACGAGGGCGTGGCGAGCTTCGTGGAGCGGCGCACGCCCAAGTACCTCGGCCGCTGAGCCCGGTCCGGTCCCGGTCTCTGTCCCGGTCCCGGTCCGGTCCCGGGCCTGTCCCGGTCCTACATCTGCGGATTCGGCTTCAGCAGCGCGAACTGCGCCCCGAAGGGGTCGGCCAGCCACGCGATCCGCCCGACGTCCGGCACGTCCGCAGCCGGCATGAGCACCGACCCGCCCTTCCCCTGTGCGGACCCGACGGTGGCGTCGACGTCGGTGACGTGGAAGTACGGCACCCAGCGCGGCTTCTCGACACCGCCGCCCGCGCCCTCGCCCAGCGGGGCGACCCCGCCGAAGGAGCCCTGCTGCTGGTCGCCGTCCTTGGTGCTGAGGACGCGGTACGTCATGCCGGGCGCCTCCATCTCCTGGCTCCGCCAGCCGAACAGCTTCGCGTAGAAGGAGATGGCCGCGGCGGGGTCGGGCACGTGCAGTTCCACCCAGAGCAGCGAGTTCTCGGCCGAGGCCAGCTCCAGCCCGGCGGTCTTCCCGGGCATCCACACGGCGAACTGGGCGCCCTGCGGATCGGTGGCCTGCGCGAGCCAGCCTTCGCCCATGACGTCCATGGGCTCCATCCGGATGCTGCCGCCGCCGTCCCTGACGGCCTGGACGGTGGCCTGGATGTCCGGGCTCATGAAGTGCACCATCCAGGCGGACTGCGCGCCTTCCTCGGTGAGCGGCCCGAGCCCGGCGACGGTCTTGCCGTCGCGCTGGAACATCCCGTACCCGCCGGCCTCGGGTCCGGCCGAGACGAAGTCCCAGCCGAAGACGGTGCCGTAGAAATCGGTGGCGGCCGCGGTGTCGGGGCTGCCGAGATCGAGCCAGTTGGGTGATCCGATACGGAAGTCGGTGCCGAGCATGGGGATCCTCCTGGTGGACGGGGCCGGCGGCCGCAGGCCACGATGCCGATCCCGTCCGGGGCGGGGCCGCCGTGCGGGTCGGTGCGCGGCGCGGGTCCACCCGTACGGCCCAAAGCGGCGCGGAGGCCGGACCGCCCGCCCGGGCTGCGGCGGAAGGGGCGCGGGGGCGGCCGCACCCCTTCCCATCTGACGATCCGTCAGCTCTAATCGGATGCGTGATGGGACACGCAGGGATGGCGGCCACCGTCGTCCGGTACCTCAGGTCAGTCGGCTCCCCCACCTCCGCCGCGCCGGAGCCGGAGCCGGTCGAAGTCCTGCCGCGGCCCGACCTGCGGGCCGTCGGCGAGGACGAGCGCGCTCCGGTGAGTCCCGTGGAGTTCCGGGCGGTGCTCGGGAACTTCGCCAGCGGCGTCACGATCGTCACCGCGCCGCCCGGCGCGGATGAGGACGGGCCGGCCGGCTTCGCCTGCCAGTCCTTCGCCTCGCTGTCCCTGGACCCGCCGCTGGTCACCTTCATGGTGGCCCGTACGTCGACCACCTGGCCCCGCATCGCCCGCGCCGGGGTGTTCTGCGTGAACATCCTGGGCGCCGGGCAGGGCGAGCTGTGCCGGGCCTTCGCGGTCAGCGGCGCCGACAAGTTCGCCGGGGTCGCCCACCGGCCCGCCCCCGTGACGGGGTCCCCGCAGCTCGACGCCGTGCCCGCCTGGATCGACTGCCGCATCCACGCCGTGCACACGGGCGGCGACCACCTGATCGTCGTGGGCCGGGTCGAGGCCATGGGCGCCGCCGACGAGGGCGAGCCGCTGCTCTTCCACAAGGGCCGCTTCGGCCGCTTCGCCCCCTGAGAACCCTCGGCCGGCACCGGTCGGCGCACGCATGAGGGGCCCCGGCCGGTGCCGGGGCCCCTCGTAGGCGCGGCCGGGCGGGTCAGAAGGAGAGCACGCCCCGGGCCACCCGGCCGTGCTGCGCGTCGTCCACCGCCTTCGCGAAGTCCTCGACCGGGTAGGTCTCCGTCACCAGCTCGTC
The DNA here is from genome assembly GCF_040612915.1 of Streptomyces sp. NPDC006326. NCBI lineage: Bacteria > Bacillati > Actinomycetota > Actinomycetes > Kitasatosporales > Streptomycetaceae > Streptomyces > Streptomyces sp. NPDC006326. The sequence continues at coordinate 8,540 of NZ_JBEXRC010000031.1, forward strand.
CAGCAGCAGCGTGCCCTGTCGGTAGAGCTGCGCGTAGAGGGCGATGTCCCGCTGCGGGCGCGAGGAGCCGTACCGGCAGCCCATGATCGTCTTGTCCAGGTAGAGGGACGAGACCTGGAAGGACGCCTCCTGCGTGAAGCCCGGCACCCCGAGCAGGACCGCCTGCCCGTGCCGGTCCAGCAGATCGACGGCCTGGCGGATCAGTCCGACGTTGCCCACGCACTCGAAGGCGTGGTCGGCGCCCGTCGGGAGGATCTCGCGGACCGCCGCCGAGGAGTCCGACACGGCCGAGGCGTCGATGAAGTGCGTGGCGCCGAACTGCCGGGCCACCGCCTCCTTCGCCGGGTTCGCGTCCACCGCGACGATGGCCGACGCGCCGGCGATCCGGGCCCCCTGGATCACGTTCAGCCCGATCCCGCCCGTGCCGATGACGACCACCGACTCGCCGTGGCCGACCCGCGCCCGGTTCAGCACCGCTCCGACCCCGGTCAGGACCCCGCAGCCGATCAGCGCCGCCGAGGTCATCGGCAGCTCGTCCGGGATCTTCACCGCCTGGACCGCCTTGACGACCGTCCGCTCGGCGAAGGCCGAGTTCGAGGCGAACTGGAACAGCGGCTTCCCGCCACGTGAGAACGGCTGTCCCGGCATTCCGATCGCCTTGCGGCACATGGTCGGCCGCCCCCGGTCGCAGTCCGCGCACGCCCCGCAGTTGGCCAGGGTGGACAGGGACACGTGGTCACCGGGCGCCACGTGCGTCACACCCGGCCCGATCGCCTCGACGATGCCCGCGCCTTCGTGCCCCAGCACCACCGGCGACGGGAACGGAATCGTCCCGTCGATCACCGACAGGTCGCTGTGGCACAGCCCGGCCGCCCGGATCCCGACCAGCACCTCCCCCGGACCGGGCTCGCGGATCTCCAGATCGTCGACCACCCGGACCTGCTCGCCGTCGAACACGACGCCCCTCATGTGAACCTCACCTGGATTCCTTGGGCAGGCCGAGCACGCGCTCGGCGATGATGTTCCGCTGGATCTCGTCCGAGCCGCCGTAGATGGTGTCGGCGCGGGTGAACAGGAACAGGCGCTGTGCCTCGTCGAGTCCGTTCTCGTACGGGGTCCCGGGCGCCCAGTCGGCCGGCCCGGCCGAGGCCGCCGCGCCGCGGACGGCCACCGCCAGCTCACCGAGCCTGCGGTGCCATCCGCCCCACAGGAGCTTGGCCACGCTCGGCGCCCCCGGGTCCGGCGAAGCACCCAGCGTGCGCAGGGCGTTCCAGCGCATCGTGCGCAGCTGCGCCCATTGCTGCACGAGCCGGTCGCGCAGTACGGCGTCCTCCGCTCCCGGGGCCGTGTGCGAAGCCGCGTACGAGGCCAGTACGCGCTCCAGTTCCGCCGCGAAGCCGATCTGCTGGACCAGCGTCGAGACGCCCCGTTCGAGGGCGAGCAGGCCCATGGCCACGGTCCAGCCGTTGCCTTCCCCGCCGACGACCTCCTCGGCCACGGCCCCGTCGAAGAACACCTCGTTGAACTCGCTGGTCCCCGACATCTGCCGGATCGGGCGCACCTCCACCCGGCCCGGCTGGTCCATCCGTACGAGCAGGAAGGACAGCCCGCGGTGGCGCCGGGAGCCGGCTTCGGTGCGGGCCAGGACGAAGCACCAGTCGGCCTCCCGGGCCAGCGAGGTCCAGATCTTCTGCCCGGTGACGCGCAGCAGCCCGGCCGCGCCCCCTCGGGGCTCCCGTACCGCCGCCGTACGCACCCCCGCGAGGTCCGATCCGGCGCCCGGCTCGCTGTACCCCTGGCACCACAGCTCCTCGCCGCGCGCGATGGCGGGCAGGAAGCGGTCCCGCTGCTCCGGTGAACCGTAGGCGATCAGGGTCGGGGCGAGGAGGTTCTCGCCGATGTGGCCGACCCGGGCGGGGGCGCGCAGCGCCGCGTACTCCTCGGCCCACACCACCTGCCCGGTCAGGGAGAGCCGCCGGTTGCCGTAGCCCTCGGCCTCCCAGCCCTGTCCGATCCAGCCGCCGCGGCCGAGCTCGCGCTCCCAGGCGCGGCGCGGGGCGACCGCCTCGTGCTCGCTGCCGGGGCCGCCGAGGCCGCGGATGTCCGCGTACGGGCCCGCCAGGTGCTCGGTGAGCCAGGCGCGGGCGCGGCCGCGCAGCTCCTCGTCCTCGGGGCCGAAGCCGAAGTCCACGTCGCTGCTCCTCAGGCGTTGGGGCGGTCCTTGGCGGCCGCCGCCTTGGCCATGGCCTCCAGCTGCGCGAGCATCGGCATCGGATCGGTGCCCACCGTCCCGGGCAGGAAGTCGGCGATCTTCTCGGGGGTCCAGGAGCCTTCGGCGTAGCCCGCGCGCAGTTCGCGGGGCTGCGCCCAGACGGCGATCTTGGGGCCGGCGATCGTGTAGACCTGGCCGGTGATCCTCTCGCCGCCGACGGCGACGGCCCGGTCGGAGAGCAGGTAGGTGACGAGGGCGGCCACGTCCTCGGGCTCGCCGATCTCCTTGAGCTCCATGGGCACGTTCGCGGACATGCGGGTGCGGGCCACCGGGGCGACGGCGTTGGCGGTGACCCCGTACTTGGCCAGGCCGAGTGCGGCGGACCGGACGAGCGAGATGATCCCGCCCTTGGCGGCGCTGTAGTTGGCCTGCGCCACGGATCCCTGGTGGTTTCCGCTGGTGAAGCCGATGAGGGTGCCGGAGCCCTGGCGGCGCATGACGGCGGAGGCGGCGCGGAAGACGGTGAAGGTGCCCTTGAGGTGGGTGGCGAGGACCGGGTCCCACTCCTGTTCGGACATGTTGAACAGCATCCGCTCGCGCAGGATGCCGGCGACGCAGACGACCCCGTCGATGCGCCCGTAGCGGGCGAGCGCCGTGTCGACGATGCGCTGGCCGCCCGCCATGGTGGAGATGTCGTCGGCGACGGCGACGGCCTCGCCGCCCGCCGCGGTGATCTCCTTCACCACGGCCGCGGCGACCTCGCTGGTGGGTTCGCCGCCCTCGATGCCGACCCCGTAGTCGTTGACGACGACCTTGGCGCCCTCGGCGGCGGCGGCGAGGGCCACGGCGCGTCCGATGCCCCGGCCTGCGCCGGTGACGGCCACGACCTTGCCTGCCAAGAAGTTCCCCACGCCGACCCCTTCCCGCGGTTTCTGACGGACCGTTAGATTCTATGGGCAGTCGGATGCGGCTGCACAAGCCCTCGTGCGCATCTCCAGGAGCTGATGAGGTCATGGGCCTGCCCGCCGAGTTCCACGACATCGCCAAACGCGTCAACAACTGGGGCCGCTGGGGCGCCGACGACGAGGCCGGCACCCTGAACCTGATCACCGACGAGGTCGTCAGGGCCGCCGTCGCCGAGGTCCGCACGGGCCGGCGGATCCCGCTCGCGCTGCCGCTCAAGGAGGACGGGGTGCAGGCGGGCCTGATCCCCGGCCGGATCAACCCGCTGCACACGATGGTGCAGATCAACCAGGAGCTCTTCGGGCCGGGCACCGTGGCGTGCAGCGACGACGCGGTGACGATGGGGCTCCAGGCGGGGACCCACTGGGACGCGCTCACGCACGTCTCGCACTCGGGGAAGATCTACAACGGCCGCCCGGCCGCCACCGTGACGGCCCACGGGCGCGCGCAGTTCAGCGGGATCGACAAGGCCGCACCGATCCTCTCGCGGGGCGTCCTGCTGGACGTGGCCCGGGCGAAGGGCCTGGACCGGCTGCCCGGCGGGCACGCGGTCACCCCCGAGGACCTGGCGCAGGCCGAGGAGTTCGGCCGGGTGAGCGTACGGGCGGGCGACATCGTGCTGGTGCGGACCGGCCAGATCCAGGTCTACCTGGCCGGCGACAAACACGGCTACGGTTTCCCGTCACCCGGGCTCTCGGTCCGTACGCCCGAGTGGTTCCACGCGCGGGACGTGGCGGCCGTGGCCAACGACACCCTGACCTTCGAGATCTTCCCGCCGGAGATCGACGGTCTGTGGCTGCCGGTGCACGCGCTGGACCTGGTCGAGATGGGCATGCACCAGGGCCAGAACTGGAACCTCGAAAGCCTGTCCACAGCCTGTGCAGAAGCGGGGCGCTACGGCTTCCTGCTCTCCGCCATGCCGGAACCCTTCGTCGGCGGGACGGGCACCCCGGTGGCCCCGGTGGCCGTGCTCTGACCGCGCCCGGCCCTCGCCTCCGCCTCCGACCGCGTCTGGTGACCGCGCCGGGGCGGCCGCCCGCACGGCGGCCGCCCCGGGCGTCAGGTCAGTGGTAGCGGGCGGCGGCCGCCGCGAAGGCGGTCGCGGCGGCCGGAGTGGCGGCGAGCAAGGAGACCCAGGACAGGTCCGCGAACTCGATGTCCATCCGGCCCTTCTGGAGCAGGCCCGTCGGGTTCGCGCGCACCGCGACGACCGCCTGGCGCGGCGCCTCCCAGTACTGCTTCATCACCGGCGTCGACTGCCACAGCGGCGACACGTCCGTCAGGCCGAACCAGCGCCGGTCCGTCACCACGAGGACGTCCGTCACCGAGCCCCGCGCGTTGGCGCGGCTGATCAGGAACTCCCCGGCCGCGCTCTGCCAGCCGCCCTCCATGCTCTTGCCGTGCATCAGCCGGGTGCCGAGATCGTCCACCACGTCGGGGAGCCGGTCGGCCGCGTCCGCGGCGGCGGCCGGCCGGGACCGGCGCGAGTCGTGCGTACGGGCCTTGAACAGGCCCTGGAGGGAGCGCGGGAGCTTCTCCTCGATCTTCTGGCCGAGTCCCGACGGCTCCGGCGGCGCGAGCAGGGATTCCGGTGGGCTCGGCACCCCCGGCCCCGGTTCACAGGCGCATACGGCGATCAACTGCTCGCCGGAATGCAGGAAGCTCTCGGCCTGACGACGCCTGTCCTGGTCCAACGTGGTGCTCCTACTGCTGAGTAACCTGTGGTGCGTTCCCGATTGTTCCTGAGGCGGATTCCTTCGTGATCACCGGGGGGCACACCGGCCCCCGGGATGCATCCCGCAGGCCGATGCCGGTGTCCGGTACGGTCGTTAGGGTCGCGCCATGGACACCACATCACGGCGATCGGCCGACGGGCGGACCCCACTCCGGTGGCAGACCGTCGGGCTGTGGGCCGGTGCCGGACTCGTGACCCTCGCGCTCTCCAACCTGGCGCTCCGCGTGCCCCTCGGCTTCGGTGACCGCATCTTCGAGGTGGGACCGCTCCTCGCGGTCCTGGGGCTGGCCCTCGCCGCCGCGCTGGTGCGGCGGGCGCCGCTGCTCACGCTGGGCCTGATGCTGCTCGGCATCCACCTCTTGCTCTTCCTGGCGAACGCGCCCGCGCTCACGCCCGCCCTGGTGCTGCCCGCCGCGGTCGCGCTCGGCCTGCTCGCCGCCGACCGCCCGCGGCGGACGGCCCTGACCGCCGTGGCCCTCACCGTGCTCGCGCTGCTCGTCGCCCAGTTCGCCCGGCCCGGCCCGGACACGGTCCCGGTGCTGATGCAGGCCCAGTTGCCGATCGTCGTCCTCGGGTGGCTGATCGGCGACTCGGTGCGGCGCGGCCGCGAGAGCGCCGCACAGGCGCACGCCCGTGCCACCGAGCAGGCCCTGACGGAGGAACGGCTGCGGATCGCCCGCGAACTGCACGACATGGTCGCCCACAGCATCGGGATCATCGCCATCCAGGCGGGCGTCGGCAGCCGGGTCATCGACACCCGGCCCGCACAGGCCCGCGAAGCGCTGCAGGCCATCGAGGCCACCAGCCGCGAGACCCTGTCCGGCCTGCGCCGGACCCTGGTGGCGCTGCGCCGCAGCGAGCCGGCCCCGCTCGCCCCCGCGCCCGGCCTCGACGGCCTCGACCGGCTCGCGTCCACCACTTCGGCCGACGCCGGGGTACGGGTGGAGCTGGTGTGGTCGGGGGACCGGCGGCCGCTGCCGCCCGACATCGAGCTCGCCGCCTTCCGGATCGTGCAGGAGGCGCTGACCAACGTGGTGCGGCATGCGCGGGCCGCGCACTGCCGGGTGGCCGTCGCGTACGGTCCGCAGGAGCTGTCGCTGGAGGTCACCGACGACGGCCGCGGGACGTCCGGCGGCGGGGGCGGCTTCGGGATCACCGGCATGCGGGAGCGCACCGCCCTGCTGCACGGCAGCTTCGAGGCCGGACCCGGGCCCGGGGGCGGCTTCCGGGTGGCGGCCGTCCTTCCGCTGGAACCGGATCAAGAGCGAGGGCCCGTGCAGGCCGTGCAGGCCGTGCAGCCCGGGCAGCCCGTGGTGTCCCCACAGGAGGAGAAGTGATGGACGGCGGCATCCGCGTCCTGCTCGCCGACGACCAGCCGCTGGTGCGCTCGGGGCTGCGCGTCCTGATGGCCGACACCCCGGACCTGCGGGTGGTGGGCGAGGCCGCGAACGGTGCGGAGGCGGTCCGGCTCGCCGCCGAGCTCGCGCCCGACGTGGTCGTGATGGACATCCGGATGCCGGAGATGGACGGAGTCGAGGCCACCCGCCGGATCACCTCGGCCGGTCCCGGCGCGGCCCGGGTGCTGATGCTGACCACCTTCGACGAGGACGACCTCGTGTACGGGGCGCTGCGCGCCGGTGCCGGCGGTTTCGCCGTCAAGGACATGGCGCTGGACGACATCCTCGCGGCGGTGCGCGTGGTCGCCGCCGGTGACGCGCTGATCGCGCCGGGGGTGACCCGTCGTCTGATCGCGGACTTCGTCGGCGGTTCGGCTCCCGTCCCCGAGCGGACACCGGTGATCACGGCGCGGGAGGAGGAGGTGCTGACGCTGGTGGGGCGCGGCCGGTCCAACAGCGAGATAGCGCAGGACCTCTTCATCACGGTGGCGACGACGAAATCGCACGTGGCGCGGCTGCTGACGAAGCTGGACGCCCGGGACCGGGTCCATCTGGTGATCAAGGCGTACGAGCTGGGGCTGGTCGCGCCGCCCCGGTGACGCACGCCGCCACACGCGGTGGCGGCGGCGCGGTCCAGCGGGTGGCGGCGTACGGTCGTGCACGCCCCGAGCGCGGCACGGCAGCCGCCACCCCACGACCCGCACTCGTCAAGGCCTGCCCTTGGCGTCCCCTCGCGACGAATCGTTGAACACAAGAGTGATCAACCGTTGACGGTCCGTCAACACCTCGTTAGAGGTACACGCGCGGTTCCCGGATCGGTCCGAGGTTTTCGTCGGCCCTGACGTGACCCCGGGCGAGTCCTCCGCCGGGGCCGTCCGCGGCGGCCTTCTCCTCGCGGTCGATCTCGCACCAGATCCGTTTGCCCGCGCCCTCGCGCTGCCAGCCCCAGCGGTCGGCCAGCCCGTCCACCAGCTCCAGCCCGCGCCCGCCGGTGTCGTCCCCGGCGGCCTGCCGCCGGGCCGGCGCCCGGTCGCTGGCGTCGGCGACCTCGACGCGCACGCCGGGACCGCCGAACAGCATCCGCAGCACGGCCGGAGCACCCGTGTGGACGACGGCGTTGGTGACCAGCTCGGAGATCAGCAGGATCAGCGTCTCGGCGAGCGGTTCGTCGTCCCCTATACCGGACCCGGCAAGCCGGGAACGCGCCCACCGGCGGGCCCGGCCGACCTCGGCGGGGTCCGGTCCTACCTCCAGCTGTACCTGAAGCACCTGCACCGCTCACACCATCCGAACCGGCGGACACTTCGCCTCGCGACAGGATGGGATCACCGACCGTGACCCCCTTGCGGAGCAGCATGGTTGACATACAGTCACCACAACAAGCGCTTCGGGCATATTCCAGCGCGAAGGAGTAGGCGTGGTGCATACTGTGCGACGCTCGCGCCGCTCAACCGCTCGCATTCCCGGGAGCGTACCGGAGCAGTCCCCCGAGTACGGGCCGCAATGAGCCGGGGCAAGGACACAAACCGATATCAACTCTCTGTAATCGGACATGCGTCCCGCGTCGTTCCTCCCGTGCCCCGTTCGGTGACAGCCCGCTACTCCGGATCCGCGGGCGCAGCCGCCGCCAGCAGCTCCCCCGCGAGCCGTTCCTCCGCCTCCGCCGCCCCCAGCCACTGCCGGGCCCGCAGCCAGGCCCGCTTGAGGTGCAGGTGCACATCCGCCTCCCACGTGAATCCCATTCCCCCGTACACCTGGAGGCAGTCCCGCGCATTGCGCACGGCCGCCTCGTCGGCCAGCAGCTTGGCTCCCGCGATCTCCCCCGCGTCGGCCGTGACGGCCGCCGCGTAGACCGCCGTACGGGCCACCTCCGCCCGGACCAGCATCTGCGCGCACAGGTGCTTGACCGCCTGGAAGGCGCCGATCGGCTGCCCGAACTGCTCGCGCTCCTTCGCGTAGCGCACCGCCAGCTCCACCGTCCGCAGCGCGCTGCCGAGCTGGAGCGCGGCCGTCAGCAGCGCCCCCTCGTCACGGTGGGCGCCCGTGTGCCCCGGGGCCGGGGCCGCCACCCGGTACAGCGGGGTCAGCGGATCCACCGAAGGCGCCGGCTCCCCGGCCGGGAGCTCCGCGGCTCCCCCGGCGCCCAGGACGGCGTCCGCCTCGGCCAGGTGGGCCACCAGCGGCCCGTCCAGGTCGAAGGCGGTGACCACGGCGGTGCCCTCGGCCGCCCCCGGGACGGTCCCGGCCGCCAGGTGGGTGGCGACCAGCGGGCCCGGCAGCAGGGCCCGGCCCGCCTCCTCGAAGACGAGCACCGCCTCGGGGAGCCCGAGCCCGACGCCGGGCCCGCGCTCCCCCTCGGGGAGCCGCAGGGCGAAGAACCCGGCCTCGCCGAGCTCCCGCCACAGCTTCCGGTCGAGGCCGCCCCCGCCGTCCACCGCGGCCCGCAGGGCCTCGCGCCCGTACCGCCCCGCCAGCAGCTCCCGTACGCCGGCGCGCAGGTCCCGCTGCTCCTCGGTCGGCTGGAAGTCCATGTCCTCACCGGCCCTTCGGCAGGCCGAGGATCCGCTCGGCGACGATGTTGCGCTGGATCTGGGAGGTGCCCGCCGCGATGGTGTACGAGAGGGACGAGAGCCGGTCGAGCACCCACGGCCCGTCCAGCGCGAGGGCGTCCGCGCCGAGCACCTCGGCGGCGGTGTCGTACAGCTCCTGCCGGGCGTGCGAATAGGCGAGCTTAAAGACGGAGCCGCCGGTGCCGGGGACCCCGCCGGAGCGCTGGGCCTCGCTCACGTTCCACTGGGTGAGCCGCCACAGGGCGCCGAACTCCGCGTACAGCCGCCCGAGCCGGCGCCGCAGGACCGGATCGTCCCAGCGGCCGTTGGCCCGGGCGGTCCGGGCGAGTTCGGCCAGGGTGCGGCGGCAGGCCACCACCTCGCCCACGAAGGCGGTGCCCCGCTCGAAGGACAGGGTCACCATGGTGACGCGCCAGCCGTCGTTCTCCGCCCCCACCCGGTTGCCGACGGGGACGCGCACCTCGTCCAGGAACATCTCCGCGAACTCGGTGGATCCGGCGAGGGTGCGCAGCGGCCTGACGGTGATGCCCGGCGCGTCCATCGGCATCGCCAGCCAGGAGATCCCCCGGTGCCGGGGCGCGGCGGGGTCGGTGCGGACGAGCAGTTCGCACCAGTCGGCGACCTCCGCGTGCGAGGTCCAGATCTTCGAACCGGTGACCACGTAGTCGTCGCCGTCGCGGATCGCCCGGGTGCGCAGGGACGCCAGGTCGGAGCCCGCGCCGGGTTCGCTGAAGCCCTGGCACCACACCTCGTCGCCGCGCAGTACGGGCGGCAGCCAGCGCGCCCGCTGCTCGGCCGTCCCCTCGGCGGCGACGGTGGGTCCGGCGTGCAGCAGCCCGACGAAGTTGGCGCCGACGTAGGGGGCGCCGGCGCGCTCGGTCTCCTCCAGGAAGATCAGGTGCTGGGTCGGGGTGGCTCCGTGGCCGCCGGCGTCGACGGGCCAGTGCAGGCCCGCGTATCCGGCGTCGTACAGCCTGCGCTGCCAGCCGAGGTCGTAGGCGCGGCGGCCGGGCCAGTCGTCGGGGGACGGCCTGGGGGGCAGGTCGGGCAGCACCCGGGCGAGCCAGGCGCGCAGCCGGGCCCGGAATTCCTGTTCCCCGGGGGTGTAGGTGAGGTCCACTAGGCGGCCCGGCCCCGGTCCAGGCCGCGGTCCAGGTCGAGGTCGAGGCCGAGCATGCGGATGGCGTTGCCGCGCATCAGCTTGTAGACGGTCTCCTCGTCGAGGCCCTTGACGTGGTCGAGGGCGACCTCCTTGGTGTGCGGGAAGGTCGAGTCGACGTGCGGGTAGTCGGTCTCGAAGGTGGCGTTGTCCCGTCCGACGACGTCCAGCGAGGCGATGCCGTGCTTGTCGCGGAAGAAGCAGCAGAACATCTGCCGGTAGTAGTAGGTGGACGGCGGTTCGGGGATCAGGTCGCGGACCCCGCCCCAGGCCCGGTGCTCCTGCCACACGTCGTCGGCGCGTTCGAGGGCGTACGGGATCCAGCCCATCTGGCCCTCGCTGTAGGCGAGCTTCAGCGTCGGGAACTTCACCAGCACCCCGCTGAAGAGGAAGTCCATCATCGAGGCCATGGCGTTGTTGAAGCTGAGCGAGGCCTGGACGGCGGGCGGCGCGTCGGGGGAGGCGGCGGGCATCTGCGAGGAGGAGCCGATGTGCATGTTGACGACGGTGCCGGTCTCCTGGCAGACGGCGAAGAAGGGGTCCCAGTACCCGGAGTGGATGGAGGGCAGGCCAAGGTAGGTGGGGATCTCGGAGAAGGTGACGGCGCGCACCCCGCGGGCGGCGTTGCGCCGGATCTCGGCGACCGCGAGGCCGATGTCCCAGAGGGGGATGATGCACAGCGGGATCAGCCGGCCGCCGCTGTCGCCGCACCATTCCTCGACCATCCAGTCGTTGTAGGCGCGCACGCAGGCGAGGGCCACTTCCTTGTCCCGCGCCTCGGCGAAGGTCTGGCCGCAGAACCGGGGAAAGGTCGGGAAGCACAGGGAGGCCTCGACGTGGTTGAGGTCCATGTCGGCGAGGCGCGCCTTGGGGTCCCAGCAGCCGCGGCGCATCTCCTCGCGGGTGATGCCCTCCAGCGTCATGTCGTCGCGGTCGAAGCCGACGGCGGCGATGTTGCGCTTGTACGGGAACTTCAGGTCCTCGTAGATCCACCAGTCGGTCGGCGGGCCGTCGGGGTCCATGGTGATCACGTACTTGCCGCCGGTGTACTGGAGCTCGCCGATGCCCGCGGTGAGCGGCTTGGGGCCGCGGTCGCGGTACTTGGCCGGCAGCCAGACGTCGAAGAGGTGCGCGGGCTCGATCACGTGGTCGTCCACGCTGATGATCCGAGGCAGTTCCATGGTGTCCCCTCGCGGCAGGCCCAACTATCTGATGGATCGTCAGAAACAAGCTAGCCCCGCCACCCCTGGACCGACAAGCGCCCGAGCCCTACGCTCTGCCCTTGATCTGACTCACCGTCAGCTAGCGGGAGGTCTGCGATGCCGTACGCGGCGGACACCACGGTCACGGCGAGGGAACTGGGCGCGTCCCCCACCCTCTGGGAGCTGGTCGCCCGGCGCGCCGCGCTCACCCCCGACACCCCCGTCCTCGTCCAGGCGGCGGCGGACCCGGCCGAGGACCGCGTCCTGACCTTCGGGGAACTGCACGGGCGCGCCGAGCGGGTGGCGGCGGGCCTGTACGCCATGGGCGTACGCCCGGGCACGGTCGTCGCCTGGCAGCTGCCGACCCGGATCGAGACGGTCCTGCTCTCCGTCGCCCTGGCCCGGATCGGAGCCGTCCAGACCCCGGTGATCCCCTTCTACCGGGACCGCGAGGTGGGCTTCGCGCTGCGCGAGTCCAAGGCCGCGTTCTTCGCCGTCCCGGGCGTCTGGCGCGGCTTCGACCACACGGCGATGGCCGGGCGGCTCGGCGCGCGCGGCGTCTTCGAGGTGTACGCGGACCTCCCGGACGGCGATCCGGCCGTGCTGCCCGCGCCGCCGGACGAGGGGACCTCCGTACGGTGGATCTACTGGACCTCCGGGACCACCTCGGACCCCAAGGGAGTCCTGCACACCGACCGCTCGCTGATCGCCGGCGGCTCCTGCCTGGCCCACGCCCTGCACCTGGGGCCCGCCGACGTCGGCTCCGTGGCGTTCCCGTACGCGCACATAGGCGGCCCCGACTACCTGGTGATGCTCCTGCTCTACGGCTTCCCCGCGGTGCTGTTCGAGAAGTTCGCGCTGCCGGACGCCCTGGACGGCTACCGCCGCCACGGGGTCACGGTCGCGGGCGGCTCCACCGCCTTCTACTCCCTCTTCCTGGCCGAACAGCGCAAGTCACCGGGGAGCAGGCTCATCCCCACCCTCCGCCTCCTCGCGGGCGGCGGCGCGCCGAAGCCCCCGGAGATCTACCACGCGGTCGTCCGCGAACTGGGCTGCGAGCTGACCCACGGGTACGGCATGACCGAGGTCCCGATGATCACCATGGGCTCCCCGGACGACACCGCGGAGCACCTGGCCACCACCGAGGGCCGCCCGCCCGCGGGCATGTCGATCCGCATCACCACCCCGGACGGCACCCCGCTCCCCCCGGGCACGGACGGCGAGGTCCGGCTGCGCGGGGAGGCGGTCTGCCGGGGCTACCTGAACGGGGACCGGTCGGCGGAGGTCTTCGACGCCGACGGCTACCTGGTCACCGGCGACCTCGGCCACCTGACGCCCGACGGCTACCTGGTCCTCACCGGCCGCAGCAAGGACGTCATCATCCGCAAGGGCGAGAACATCTCGGCGAAGGAGATCGAGGACCTCCTCCACCAGCTCCCGCAGGTCGGCGACGTGGCGGTCATCGGCCTCCCGGACGCGGACCGCGGCGAACGCGTCTGCGCCGTGGTGGAACAACCCCCGGGCGCCGCCCCGCTGACCCTCCCCGCGCTCACGGCCCACCTCCGCGCCCAGGGCCTGTCCCCGCACAAGCTCCCGGAACAACTGGAACTGGTCGACGCCCTCCCCCGCAACGAGACCCTGCGCAAGGTCCTGAAGTACAAACTGCGCGAGCGCTTCGCCCACTGACCGCCCGGCGGCCGTGACCGGTGGCAGCTGCCGCGGACCGCCGTGCGGCGCACCGGCCGCACGGGGGATCCGCGAAGCCGGCCTTACGCGTCCGGGGCCTCCACGCCGCAGTAGGCGGCGAAGGCCGTCAGGAACTCGTCCTCCGAGATGCGGCCGTCGCCGTCCGTGTCGAGGGCCGCCGCGACCCGGGCCGCCAGGTCCGCGGGGGTGCCGAGGACGCCCAGCACGCGGGCCGCCGCCGTCGGGGACGTGCCCGCGGAATCGCCGGACGCCACGGCGATCACCGCGCGCAGGAACGGACGGGCGATCTCCGCGAACCGCTCCGGGTTGTCCCGCAGGCGCTTGGCCGCCCCCGTGATGAACTCCTCGCGGGTCACCCGCTGGTCGCCGTCGACGTCCGCGATGCCGGCCATGCCCTGCCAGAACGCCTCCGCGCCGGCGAAGACGGCCTGGCCCTTGTCGGAGCGGGCCGTGGTGCCGAATTCGGCCAGCACCGCCTTCGCGGCCGCGCTGAAGTCCTCGCGGTCGATATAGCCGTTGCCGTCCTGGTCGAAGGTGGCGAATCGGGCGGCGATCTTGCGCTCGTATTCTGCGCTGTCCATATTCGTGGTTCCGCCTTCACATGTGCGGTGGGGTGCAGTTCAAGACAAGCCAGGAGCGTAAGGCCTACGTGGCCTGCGCGTTAAGCGAAGCCGACAAGCCGGTGGCCGCATCGAACCCGCGCACGGGGAGCGCGGCGGGGCGCGTACACCCGTGCCCATGTGCCGCCGCCCGCCGCACGGTTCACGCCCCGCCACCGCCGTATCACGCAGGGCACTCTTCCAGGGGGAGCTTCACCCAAAACGGGCGCGGACCCGCCCCTGCCCATTACATTCGATGCGTCGACACACGGCTGGGGGCACTTATGCCGAAGGACGTACCACCGCGCTGGGACCGGCGCATGCAGCAGCGCCTCGCCCGCGGTGAGGCAGCCGCGCTCGGGGAGTTGTACGACCGCTTCGCCTCGCTCGTGCACAGCCTCGCGCACCGGGTACTGGGCGACGAGAAGGCCGCGGACCGGATCACCCGCGAGGTGTTCGGCTACATCTGGGAGAACCCGGACGCCTACGACCCCAAGCAGGGCTCCATGCGGTCCTGGGTCGCCCGGATCACCCAGGGCCAGGCCGTCGCCCGCCTGCGCCAGGCCGAACTGGGGCGCGGCTCGCGCGAGGAGCTGGAACAGAAGGTGCGCAGCGCCAATGCCGCGGCCCGCGCCGACTACATCGTCACGTCGATGCCCGCGCCGCTGCGCGCCGCCCTGGAACTCGCGTACTTCAAGCGCCGCGACTACCGGCAGGCGGCCGCCGACCTGCAGATCAGCGAGGACGAGGCCCGGCGCCGGCTGAGGCTCGGGCTCCAGCTGCTGTCGACCGCCAACGCCCTCCCCCGGGAGGACGCCGCCCCGCCCGGATATGGAACACCCCGATGAACGGCCCCGCCGAGCCATCCGACGACGGATTCGAGGAGCAGCGGCCCGGAGGTGCCGGCGCCCGGATACCGGGCCCGCGCGGACCGGCCGACGACCTCGACCCGCGGTACGCGCCGATGCCGGTGGCGGAACCGGCGCCGGAGGCCGGGCCGCAGGAACCGCCGCCCTCGCACGCCGTGCTGAAGTCGCTGCTCGGTGCCTGGGCGCTGTCCGCGTGCTCCGCCGAGGAGACGCAGGCGGTGGAGGACCACCTCACCGAGTGCGCGCCCTGCGCGGAGGAGGCGCTGCGGCTGCGCGACGCGGTGGGCCTGCTGCACCCGGAGGAGAGCCTCGACCTCAAGCCGCTGCTGCGGTCGCGGGTGCTGGAGGACTGCCTGGGCAAGCGGCCGGCCCGGATCCCGGTGCCGGTGTGGGCGAGCCCGTACGACACCGAGACCGCGCGGCTCGACGCGCTGCTGCGGGACTTCGGCGACTCGGAGTGGCACACCCCGGTCCGGCTGAAGTGGTTCGAGGAGGAGCGGCGCCAGTCGCGCCGGACCACGGTGGCGGGGGTGATCGGCCATCTGCTGACGGTGGACGGGCTGATCGCGACGGCGCTCGGACTGGACGATCCGCTGGGCCCCGACGCACCGCAGAAGGGCGGCACGACGGCCCGTACGGAGTTCTACTGGGACTCCGCCGCGCACCCGGTCACCCGCCAGGTCCGCGAGCCGTGGCGGGAGCAGGGCCACACCCTGGTGCGGACGGTCTCGTTCGCCGGGCGGGGCGTGGCGGAACTGTCGGTGGACTACGGGGCGTTCGCGCTGCCGCTCGGGGACGCCTTCCTGGAGCGGGCCTTCGAGTGCTGGGTGCACGCGTGGGACATCGCGGAGGCGGTGGACTACCCGTACGACCCGCCGTCCGGGCCCCATCTGAACCGGATGATCGACCTGGCGGCCCGGCTCCTGCCGAGCGCCCTGGCCCACCGGCGGCGGGCGGGCCTGGCCGCTCCGGCGCGGAGCCTGGTCGCGGCCGGGGCGCCGGGGCGGACCCTGCACCTGGAGATCGAGGGCGCGGGCGGAGGCAGCTGGGACATCGCCCTGGACTCCCCCGCGGCGAAGCCCTCACCGGACCACACGGTGGCCCGGATCGCCCTGGACGGGGCGGAGTTCTGCCAGCTGGCCGCCGGGCACATCTCCCCGGAGGACGCGGCGGTGGGCCAGCACGGCGACCGCGAGGCGATCCGCGACGTGCTGTTCGCCGCGGCCTCGCTCAGCCGCCTGTAGGCGGGAGCCGGACAGGGCGCAGCCGTGGCCCCGGACAGGACAAGGCCCGGGGCCACGGCTGCGACTGCGACTGCGGCTACGGCTACGGCTGCGGCTACGGCTACGCGAAGACCACCGTGCGGCTGCCGTTGAGGAGGACGCGGTGTTCGCTGTGCCACTTCACGGCACGCGCCAGCGCCTGGCACTCCACGTCGCGCCCGATCGCGACCAGCTGGTCCGGGGTGACCTCGTGGCCCACCCGCTCCACCTCCTGCTCGATGATCGGGCCCTCGTCCAGGTCGGCCGTCACGTAGTGGGCGGTCGCACCGATCAGCTTCACGCCCCGCGCGTGCGCCTGGTGGTAGGGCTTGGCGCCCTTGAAGCTCGGCAGGAACGAGTGGTGGATGTTGATGATCCGCCCGCTCAGCTCCTTGCACAGGGTGTCCGACAGCACCTGCATGTACCGGGCCAGCACGACGAGCTCCACGTTCTCGGCGCGCACCAGCTCCAGCAGCTGGGCCTCGGCCTGTGCCTTCGTGTCCTTCGTCACCGGGATGTGGTGGAAGGGGATGTCGTAGGAGCGGACCAGCTCGGCGAAGTCGGTGTGGTTGGAGACCACCCCGGCGATCTCCACCGGCAGCGCGCCGATCCGCGTACGGAAGAGCAGGTCGTTCAGGCAGTGCCCGAACTTCGAGACCATCAGCACGATCCGCATGCGCTCGTCGGAGCGGTGGATCTGCCAGTCCATCCGGAACGAGTCCCCGATCGCGGCGAAGCTGGCCCGCAGCTTCTCCACCGTCACCGGCGGCTCGGCCGAGAAGTGGACCCGCATGAAGAAGAGGCCGGTGTCGTGGTCGCCGAACTGCCGGCTGTCCTCGATGTTGCATCCGGTCATGAACAGATAACTGGACACGGCATGCACGATGCCCTGCTTGTCGGGACAGGACAGCGTCAGGACGTACTGCTGGGGGGCCTGGGTGTGCGGGTCGTCGCTCATGACCCCACAGCCTTTCACACTCCGCGTTTTACCCCGCGCGGGTGAGGATCCTCAGGAGTTCCAGCGACCGAGGGGCCTCGTCCGGGTCGTCCCCGTCCGCGGTGGACAGCCGTACGTGGGCCTCGCGGGCCGCCCGTACCGCCTCGGGCCAGGCGTGGTGCTCCAGGTAGGCGGAGACGGGGGCGTCGGGGCCGACCTGGTGCAGGATGCGCAGCACGCGCAGCACCGCGAGGTCCACGAGGGTGGCCTCCTGGGAGTCCCGGAAGATCGTGCCGACGTACTTCTCGGCGGACCAGCTGTCGAGCCAGGTGTCCTCGACGAGGCGGTAGACGGCATCGGTGACGTCCCCGTATCCCTCGACCCCGGCCAGCCAGGTCTCCTCGTGGAACGCCGGATCGGAAAGCATGTGAAGCGCCGAGCGCACGTTGCTGCGCCAGCGCCACCACGGCATGTCGTTGAGGGGCATGCCGCCCATGGTGGAGGAGCGGCCGCCGCGTCGGGAAGAGTTCTTCGAAGCTTGGGCGAATGTCACGCATTCGATCGTACGTTCCGCCTCAGCGTGATCTTGAGGCGCCCGTCCGTGACGCTGGGTGAGCGTGCACGTGGAATTCACCTGGATGTCACCCGGAGTTGCAGGTCCCTCACCATCCGGTTACCCCCGGAGGGGAATGGTGCATGGACATGACCGATTGGCGACGCACCGCATTCCTCTCCCGCACCTTCACGGCCACGGCAATGGGTGCGTGTCTCGTCGTCGGATGCGGGGTGGTCCCCGGGGGCTCGGGGGGCTCCGGGGACACCATCACGGTCATGACCTTCGCCCCCCAGGACACCAGAGCCACCAACATGCCCGGAATGCCGGGGATGGCAAAGGCGTACGAGGCCTGGGTCAACGCCAAGGGCGGGATCAACGGCCACAAACTCCGCGTCCTGACCTGCAACGAGAAGAACACGGCGAACGGCGCCGCCGACTGCGCCCGCAAGGCCATCGCGGAGAAGGCCGTCGCGGTCGTCGGCTCCTACAGCCAGCACGGACGCGCCTTCATGGCCCCCCTGGAGGGCGAGGGCATCCCCTTCATCGGCGGGTACGGGGTCTCCTCGGAGGAGTTCCAGAGCACCCTGTCCTACCCCGTCAACGGCGGCCAGCCCGTGCTCCTCGCCGGAGCCGGACACCAGTTGGGGCGGGCCTGCAGCCAGGTCGCGCTGGTCCGCCCGGACACCCTCGCCGGCGACTCCATGCCGGTACTGCTCAACGCGGGCCTGAAGGCCAACAAGATGCCCGAGGCCAGCGACATCCGGGCCGCCGAGGACTCGGGTGACTACCTCCCGCAGGCCCGCGAGGCACTGGCCGACTCCTCCGGCGGCAAGGAGAAGGAGAAGGGCTGCGTGACGGCCGTGCTCGGCGAGCGCACCGAGACCTTCTTCGACGCCTTCCGCCGGGCCGACGACAAGCACAGGAACCCGCAGATCTCCTCGGTGCTGGGCAGTGTCAGCCAGGCCCTGGTCGACCGCACCGGCGGCAAGGAGAGCCCGTTCGAGGGCGCGTACCTCACCAGCTGGTACCCGGTGTCGGGCGATCCGCTGTGGCAGCCGATGCGGAAGGTGATCTCCGAGTACGCCTTCGGCAACGACGCCGTGGACCCCGACGACAGCGGTACGCAGACCACGTGGATCGCGTACACCGTGCTGAGCGAGACCCTGAAGCGGTTCAAGTCCGGCGAGGACGTCACGGCGCGCAAGGTGGCGCGCATGCTGAACCAGTCGGAGCCCGTCCCGACCGGCGGCCTGACCCCGGACCTCAGCTGGCGCTACAAGGACATGCGCGCCGTCGCCGGTTTCCCGCGGATCGTGAACGGGCGGGTCACCTTCCAGATCGTCCAGGCCGGCCGGCTGGTCGCCCAGCAGGGCGAGCAGTCGATGGACATGACGCAGACGCTGGAGCAGGCCCCGCGCACGGCGTGAGCCGGCGGGCGCGTCCCCGCGCTACAGCTGGGACTTGTCCCGCTTGGTGAGGCCGTACTTGGCCGCGATCGCGTTCCACAGGGTCGCGGCCGACTCCTTGGCCTTCGTCGCCTCCCCGCTCGACTTGTTGCCCTGCGCGGCGTTGCCGGTCGACTTGGCCTGCCCGTCCTTGCAGCCCTTCTTGTCGCCGGAGACGTCGTCCGCCCAGGCGGCGTAGCTGTTGTCGGCGTCCGCCGACGACTGCCAGGCCTTGGTGAGGGAGCCGGCCAGCTTCGCGTTGTCCGGGAGCTGGTCGATCTTCAGGTCCTGGAGGCGGGTGACGAGCTGCTCGCGCTGGCGGGCGGCGTCCCTCAGGTCGTTCGCCGCCTGGCCGAGGTTGCGGCAGCTCTTGATGTCGTCGACGGCCCGGATGACGGCGGCGCGGCTGTCGTTGCTGTCCGCGAGGAGCTTGTCCAGCTGGACGGCCTGGGAGCGGGCCGGGTCGACGGGGGCCTCGCCGCCACTGGCCGCCGTCGAGCCGCCGGCGCTGGGGGCGGCGCCGACCGCGCCGGGGTCGTTGTTGCGCGCCTTGCCATCGCTGAGCAGCGCGCCGACGCCGAGCCCGACGACGGCCAGGCCGATGACGACCGCGCCGACGACCACGGGCGAGACCCTGCGGGCCGCCTCAGGCGGGGGCGGCGGCGCGGGCGGGGCGTACTGCGGGTGCGGCTGGAACTGCTGGGGCTGGGCCTGGGGCGGTACGGGGCGCTGCCCGCGCGGCGGGTACGCCCGCGGGGGCTGCTGCCGCAGCACCGGCTCCTGGACCGGCGGCAGGTGCTGGGTGTGCCCCTGGGCGGCCGCTCCGTCGCCGGCGTCGCGGAAGAGGCCGTCGAAGGCGTCGGGTCCGGCCGGGACGGGCGGGATGTACTGCGTCGCCGCCTCGTCGTGCCCGGGCGACGCCGGGACCGGCGGGATGTACTGCGTCGCCGCCTCGTCGTGCCCGGGCGACGCCGGGACGGGCGGGATGTACTGCGTCGCCGCCTCCCCGTGCCCGGGCGACGCCGGGACCGGCGGGATGTACTGCGTCGCCGCCTCACCCTGCGCAGGAGACGCCGGGACCGGCGGGATGTACTGCGTCGCCGCCTCACCCTGCGCAGGAGACGCCGGGACCGGCGGGATGTACTGGGTCACGGCTTCCGGGAGCGGCGGGTAGCCGTATCCGTGGGGCTCGCCCGGGCCCTCGTACCCCGGCCCGACCACGTGCCCGTAGGCCGGCTCCGCCGGGTCGGGACCCCACGGCGCGCCGGCCTGCGGGGCGGCGTGCTCGCCGCTCCCCTGTCCGCTCTCCGTCACCGGGACTCCTCCACCGACTACTCCGACCTCCGGAACGTCGCCTCACGCTACCCGGTCACCCACTCCGCCGTCAGACCCCCACGGTCTCCGGGGCCCCTCGGCCCCCACGGCTCCGGGCTCCGCCCGCCGTCCCCGCGCCTCAGGCCGCCGCGGTCTCCAGGCGGGCGCTGAACTCCCGGACCGCCGCCTCCTCCCGGTACGGGTCCAGCCGGCGCCGGAAGTCGTCCAGGTACTCGCCGCCGCGGTTGGAGCGCAGCCCGGACAGCAGTTCCGCCGCCTGCGCGGCGGTCTGGCACGCCTGCTCCACCTCCCGCTGCTGCACCTGCGCGGCGGCCAGCAGCAGCAGCCCGATCGACCGGCGCCGCGCCTTGCCCGCCGGAAGGTCCCGCAGGGCCAGCTCCGCCTGCTGGGCCGCCGCGTCCGCCTGGCCCAGGTCCCGGTGGCAGTGGGCCAGTTCGTCGGCGAGGTACGCCTGGTCGAAATGCCGGATCCACACCGGATCGTCACCCGATTCAGGATCCGCCCGCTCCAGCGCGCCGACCGCCCGCGAGGTCAGGACGGCCGTGGCCCGCGCATCGCCCAGCAGCGCGTGCCCGCGCGCCTCCGCGGCGTAGAACATCGCCTCCACCCGCGGGGGGACCTGCCCGCGGGTGCCCTCCTGGGCGGCCCGCGCGAGCTGCGCGATCTCCCGGGGGTTGCCGAGCTCGGCGGCCAGGTGGCTCATGGACGCGGCGAGCACGTACCCCCCGTACGCCCGGTCCCCGGCCGCCTGCGCCAGCCGCAGCGCCTGGATGTAGTAGCGCTGGGCGAGGCCGGGCTGCCCGGTGTCCACCGCCATGTACCCGGCCAGTTCGGTCAGCCGGGCCACCGCCGCGAACAGCGCCCGCCCCACCGGTTCTCTGTACGAGCCGCCGATCAGCCCGGACACCACGGAGTTGAGGTAGTGGACGACGACGGGCCGGACGTGGCCGCTGCCGAAGCGGTGGTCGAGGTCCTTGAGGGCCTCGGTGGTGGCCCGTACGGCCTCCACGTCCGGCATCCCGACGCGCGCGCCCCCGTTGCGGGCGACCTGCGCGTCGGCCCCGGTGATCAGCCAGTCGCGGCTCGGCTCGACGAGCGCGGACGCGGCGACGCTCGACCCGGACAGGAAGTCGCGGCGCCCGACGTCGCTCCGCCACAGCTCGCTGACCTGCTCGATGGCGCCGCCCACGGTCGGGGAGAACTGCAGGCCGATGCCGGAGGCCAGGTTCTTGCCGTTGGCCATGCCGATCTCGTCGATGGTGACGGTCCGGCCGAGTTTGCGCCCGAGCGCCTCCGCGATGATGCCCGGTGCCCGGCCGCGCGGCTGCTGGCCGCGCAGCCAGCGGGCGACGGAGGTCTTGTCGTAGCGGAGATCGAGGCCGTGTTCGGCCCCGCACATGTTGACGCGCCGGGCAAGCCCGGCATTGGAGCACCCGGCTTCCTGGATGAGCGCCTGTAGCCGTTCATTCGGCTGGCGCGCGACGAGAGGCCTGGCTGCCATGAAAACCCCCAGTGGCCGCGGGTGATCGTTGGAATGATCACTTCCCGCCTGAGTTGCGGAGAATCATCCGCTCTGCGTCGT
The DNA here is from genome assembly GCF_040612915.1 of Streptomyces sp. NPDC006326. Classification (NCBI taxonomy): domain Bacteria; kingdom Bacillati; phylum Actinomycetota; class Actinomycetes; order Kitasatosporales; family Streptomycetaceae; genus Streptomyces; species Streptomyces sp. NPDC006326. The sequence goes on from NZ_JBEXRC010000031.1 coordinate 30,070, forward strand.
GTCGCTACCCAACTCCGGCGCCCCGGCCTCCCGCGCGCCCCCGCGCGTGCACCAGTGCGCCCCGCATGCAGGATCGATGCTCCGCCCACCGCACGGTTTACGCCCGTAACCCGGGATGACCCGAAGAGTTGTGATGGGCGTGGAAGAGACCATCGGAGTCACGCAGACCGCACCCATCCCCAAGCAGCGCGGCGAGCAGCTGCTGGACCATGCCGTGCGGTACGTGGAAGAGCGGCACTGGGACGTCTTCGCCGGCGCCTGGCTGGAGCCCGGCGACGGGCGCGAGCTGTGCTCCTGCGGGGCGGAGGACTGCGTGGTGCCGGGCGCGCACGCCATGGTGAAGGACTGGGCGGCGCAGGCCACCGGCAGCGCGGTTCAGGTCCGCCGGCTGTGGGGCCGCCAGCCGGAGGCGTCGATCCTGCTGCCCACGGGCCGGACCTTCGACGCGCTGGACGTACCGGACGCCGCCGGATTCCTGGCGCTGGCACGGCTGGAGCGGATGCAGCGCACGCTCGGCCCGGTCGCCCTCACCCCCGACCACCGGATGCTGTTCTTCGTCCTGCCGGGCGCCGGGGCGAAGGTTCCGGACCTGGTGCGCAAGCTCGGGTGGTCCCCGGCCACGATCGACCTGGTCGCGCGCGGCGAGGGCGAGTACGTGGCCGCCCCGCCCACCCGGTTCGGCGGCCGGGGCGCGGTGCAGTGGGCCCGGCGGCCCACCCCGGCGAACCGCTGGCTGCCGGACGCGGAGGAGCTGATCGACGCGCTGGCCTACGCGTGCGGGCGTGAGGCCGCGTCGGAGCGGTCCCGGCGCACCTCCTGACCGCGGCCCGGGCCGTGGCGGTCCGCGCCGGAGGTCATGGCGCCCGAAGTCATGACATACGTAACTGCCCCTCCTCTTCCCCGACTCCTATCGTGAGGACCGCAGGACCACGGGGAACGGAACGAGAGGCAGGCGCATGCCGCACCAGGGTGATGCGACGGGCGGGACGGACGGACCGGGCGGTGCGCGACCCGCGCCGTCCGCCGTGCCGGCGGCGGTACGGGTCGAAGGGCTGTGGAAGCGCTTCGGCCAGCAGGTGGCGGTGGCCGGCATCGACCTGGAGCTGCCCGCCGGCAGGTTCATAGGTCTGGTCGGCCCGAACGGGGCGGGCAAGACGACCACGCTGTCGATGGTGACGGGACTGCTGCGCCCGGACATGGGGCGGGTCGTCGTCGCCGGACACGACGTGTGGGCCGATCCGGCCGAGGTGAAGTCGCGGATCGGCGTGCTGCCCGAGGGGCTGCGCATGTTCGAGCGGCTGTCGGGGCGCGAACTGCTCGGCTACATGGGCCGCTTGCGGGGGCTGCCGGGCGAGGAGACCGACAAGCGGGCGACGCAGCTGCTGGAGGTCCTCGACCTCGCGGGCTCGCAGCACAAGCTGGTCGTGGACTACTCGACGGGCATGCGGAAGAAGATCGGGCTGGCCGCGGCACTGCTGCACAATCCCGAAGTGCTCTTCCTGGACGAGCCGTTCGAGGGCGTGGACCCGGTGTCGGCGCAGACCATCCGCGGGGTGCTGGAACGTTACACCTCCTCCGGTGCCACGGTCGTCTTCTCCTCCCACGTGATGGAGCTGGTGGAGTCGCTGTGCGACTGGGTCGCCGTCATGGCCGCCGGCCGGATCCGTGCCGCGGGCCCGCTGGCCGCCGTACGGGGCGACGCGCCCTCGCTGCAGGCCGCCTTCCTGGAACTGGTCGGTGCGGGCGGGCGTGACGCGGGCGGCTCCCTCGACTGGCTCGGCGGCGGGCAGGCCGCCCGATGAGCGCCTCCGTCCCGGCCGCGACCGGGCTCCCGGAGGCGGCGGCTGCGGCGGCCGCGGATCCGGCGGTGAACCTGACCGGAATCTTCGTCCGGCTCAAGCTGTCGCTGCTGCGCAACGGCCTCAAGGGCTCGTCCAAGCGCAAGGCCGCCTACTTCTCCACGCTGGCGTTCGCCCTGGTGGTGGGCTTCTTCATCACCCTCGGCCTGGCACTGCTGCACGGCAGCGCCCACGCCGGGACGGTCGTGGTCCTGCTGGCGGCGATCCTCGCCCTCGGCTGGTCGGTGATGCCGCTGTTCTTCCCCTCCGGTGACGAGACGCTCGACCCGAGCCGGCTGGTCATGCTGCCGCTGCGGCCGCGGCCGCTCGTCCGGGCCCTGCTGGCCTCCTCGCTGGTCGGCATCGGCCCGCTGTTCACGGTGTGCCTGGCCGTGGGCTCGGCGGTGGCCGTCGCCCGCGGAGCCGCCGGTGCGGTGGCCGCCGTGGTGGCCGTGCCGCTGCTCCTGCTGGGCTGTGTCGCCCTGGCCCGCGCCGTGGCCACGGCGAACGTACGGCTGCTGACCAGCCGCAAGGGGCGCGACCTCGCACTGCTCAGCGGGCTGGTGATCGGCGTGGGCGCGCAGGTGGCCAACTTCGCAGGGCAGCGCCTGTTCGAGACGGGCGGTCTGGAACGGCTGGAGCCGGCCGAGGCGGTGCTGCGGTGGCTGCCGCCGGCGACGGCCGTCGGCATGGTCGACTCGGCGAGCAAGGGCTCGTACGGGGTGGCGGCGGCCCAACTGGCCCTGACCCTCCTCGCCGTGGTGCTGCTCCTGTTCGCCTGGGAGCGGAGCCTGACGAAGCTGATGGTCACCCCCGACGGGTCGACGATCGCGGCGGCGCAGCCCAAGGAGCGCAGGTCGGCGGCCGGCGGACCGGCCCGCTCCCTGCTGCCCGGCGGACGCACCGGCGCGATCATGCAGCGCACCCTGCGCTATGTGGTCCGCGACCCGAAGACGAAGGCGGCATGGGTGACGGCCCTGGTGGTCGGCCTGATCGTCCCCGTCTTCAACGCCCTGCAGGGCACGGGCTCGCTCTACCTGGCCTGTTTCGGCGCGGGCATGCTCGGGGTGCAGATGTACAACCAGTTCGGGCAGGACACCTCGGCGTTCTGGATGGTTGCTCAGACCATCTCGACCCCGCGCGACGCCTTCACGGAGCTGCGCGGCCGCGCCTTCGCCCTGGCCCTGGTCACCGTCCCCTACACGGTGCTGGTGACGGCGGTGACGGCGGCGCTGCTGCACGACTGGCGGGGTTTCCCGGCCGCTCTGGGGGTGGCCCTGGCCCTGCTCGGGTCGATGCTGTGCTCGGGTGCGCTGGCCTCGGCCCGCTTCCCGTACTCCGTTCCGACGGACGGCGCCTTCAAGAACGTCGCCCCGGGGCAGGGCGGTCTGGCCTGGGCGGGCATCTTCGGCGGTCTGCTGGTCTCGGCGGTGATCTCCTCCCCGGTGATCGCCTTGGCGATCTGGTGCAAGGTGGCGGACGAGCAGTCCCTTTCCTGGGTGCTGCTGCCCCTGGGTGCGCTGTGGGGGGCCCTGGCCACCTGGGCGGGGCTGCGCCTGGCCGCGCCGGTGGTGGCGCGCCGGCTCCCGGAGATCCTGCTGGCGGTCAGCAAGGGCTGAGCGCGAGGGCATACGGGAGGGGGTGACGGGCCGGGCAGGCCGGTCACCCCTTCCGACGCTCACGCCGGCTGGCCGGCCCGGACCCGGCGGGCGTTCTCCAGCGTGGCCAGCGGGTTCAGCAGGTCCGGGTCGAACGGCGTGAGCGGCACTCCGCCGGCCAGTCTGCGCGGCAGGTCGGGGTCGGCCAGTGCCGCCGCGCCCAGGGCGAGCAGCTCCGCGTGCCCCTCCTCCAGCACCCGCCGGGCCACGGCGGGATCGCGCAGCCCGCCGTTGGCGATGACCGGCAGGCCGGTCGTGGCCCGGGCCAGCGCGGGCAGGGTGAGGCCGTTCCCGCCGTCGAGGGCCGCCTCCGCGTACCAGTCGCGCCCGCTGCCCGCGATGTGCAGGTAGTCGGCGCCGGCGTCCGCCGCGGTGGTGAAGACGACGGCGGCCTCGCGCGGCCCGTTCGTCCAGCGGTGTCCCGGGTCGTTGACCTTGCTCTGGGAGAAGCGGACCCCGACCGTGAACCCGGGCCCGGTCGCCTCCCGTACGGCGGCGACGACCTCGCGTACGAGCCGTACGCGCTGCTCGACGCCGCCGCCGTAGCCGTCCAGACGCAGGTTGGTGTGCGCCATGAGGAACTGGTCGAGCAGGTAGCCGTTGGCGGCGTGGACCTCCACTCCGTCGAAGCCCGCCTCGCGGGCGCGCCCGGCGGCTGCGGCGAAACCGTCCACCGCCTCGGCGATCTGCCGTCTGGTCATCTCGGCGGGCACCGGCCAGGGCCCGGCGCCGCGGAACCTGGCCAGTTGGGTGCCGAACGGTCTGACCGCGGAGGGGCCCGCGGTGCCCTCCCGGTAGCGGTTGCCCTGGGCCAGGGCTCCCGCGTGCATCAGCTGGAGCACGATCCGGCCCCCGGCCGCGTGCACCCGGGTGGTGACCTGCCGCCAGGCCGCCCGGTGCGCGGGGCCGGCGATGCCCGGCTGGTTGGTGTAGCCCTGGCTGAAGGCGGTGTCGGTGTAGGTGCCCTCGGTGATGACGAGCCCGAAACCGCCCTGGGCGTAGCCCTCGTAGTACGCGGCCATGTCCGCGGTGGCCAGGCCGTCGGGGGTCGCCGACACCCGGGTCATCGGGGCGACCGCGAGCCGGTTGGGCAGGTCGAGGTGCGCGAACCGGATCGCGGCGAGGGCCGGGTGTGCCACGGTCATGTCAGCACCCGTCGATGCCGCAGGCGGCGCCCTGGGCCACGGCTTGTCCGGCCTGGGCGTCGAGCACGGCCTTGCGCAGCTGTGCGACGGCGGGGACGCCCTCGATCCGGTGGCCGTCCCCGATGATGATCGTGGGGGCGACGGTGATCCGGTACGCCTGGGCGGTGCGCAGGGCCTCCTGGTGGGCGGCGGTGTAGGTGCCGTCCTCCAGCGCCCGGGTGAACGCGGCGGCGTCCAGGCCCAGTTCGGCGGCGATGTCGGCGAGGACGTCCGGTCGGCCGATGTCCCGGTTCTCCTGGAAGAAGGCCCGGAGCATGCGCGGGGTGTACTCCGCGGCCTTGCCGTGCTCGGCGGCGTACTGGTAGCCCTCGAAGGCGAGCCGGGTGTAGGGCTGCGGCGAGACGGTGGGCAGGGTGATGTCCACGCCCATCCGGCGGGCCATGGGGTAGACGGCCCGCTCCCAGATGGCCGGGAGGTACTCGTCCTCCGGGCGCAGGGTGGGCGTCGGGTGGGGGCGCAGCTCGAACGGCATCCACTCGATGTCGACGTCGAGGTCGCGGGTGGCCTCGTGCAGCGGGCCTTCGGCCAGCATGCAGAACGGACAGACGTAGTCCGACCAGACCTTGATGCCGACCCTGCCGGTGGCCGTGGCGGCCACTCCGGCGGTACCGGTCGCTTCGGTCATGCGTGCCTCCGGTCCATGGTGAGGAACTCCTCGAACGGCCTGGTCGCCTCGGGGACGGGGAGGGAGGTGACCTTGATCGGCCAGTTCTCCGGGTCCTCGGCGAAGATCGAGTACGAGCCCGCGTAGTCGAAGCCGTACCGGGCGGCCTGCCTGCGGTCGACTGCGTGGACGATGTGGGTGACGTTGAAGTACAGCGAGGCCATGTAGCACAGGGCGCAGGGCTCGCCGGAGGCGATCAGGGTGGCCCCGGCGGTGGCGCGCAGCCCGTGCCGGGCGGCGGCCTCGCGCAGGGCGACGACCTCGGCGTGCGCGGTGGGGTCGTTGTCCTCGCGCACCCGGTTGAAACCGGTGCCGAGGATCCGGCCGTTGTTGACGACCAGGCCGGAGAAGGGGATGCCGCCGGCTGCGACGTGCTCGCGGCTGATCCGCACCGCTTCCAGGACGTAGCCGGTCAGCTCGCTCTGGGGAATCTCGGTGATGTGCATGCGGGCTCCCAGGCTCAGACCGCGGTCAGACGCAGCAGGATGGCGCCGCCGATGATCGACGCGAAGGAGATCAGCCGGGCGAGCGTGATCTTCTCCTTGAAGAGGATCGAGCCGAGGACGACGGTGCCGACGCCGCCGATGCCGGTCCAGATGGTGTAGCCGACGCTGACGTCCAGCTCGCGCAGGGCCAGCGACAGGGTGTAGATGCCGCCCGCGGCGGCGAGCAGGGTGAGCACGGAGGGCCACAGGCGGGTGAAGCCCTTGGTGGCGTTGGTGCCGAGCGCGAAGGCGATCTCGAAGAGGATGGCGACGCCGAGGAAGACCCAGGTCATGACAGCGACCTTTCTGTTCTGTGACGGGGTGGAAGGGATGGTGCGGGGAGGGGCGGCCGGCAGGGCCGGGGCCCGGTCGGGAACCGGTCGGCCGATGCCCGGTCAGGCGGCGGGCGCGGGGGCGGGCCCGGTCGGACGGGGTGCCCGGTCAGGCGACGGGCGCGGGAGCGCGCTCGGTCTGGGCTGCGGAGACGGCGGCCGCCTTCTTGGCCGCGATGTTGTCGCTGATCCGCAGGCCCAGGGCGCCGCCGATGATGAGGAAGAAGGCGAGGACCTTCCAGACGGTCATGGCCTCGCCGTAGATGAGGGTGCCGAAGACGACCGTGCCGACGCCGCCGATGCCCGACCAGACGGTGTAGCCGACGCCGACGTCGATCGTCTTGAGGGCCTGGGACAGCGTGTAGATGCCGCAGGAGGCGGCGGCGGCCGTCAGCAGCGAGGGCCACAGCTTGGTGAAGCCGTCGGTGGCGTTGGTGCTGAGCGCGAAGGTGATCTCGAAGAGCGAGGAGAAGAGCAGCCAGGCCCATCCCTTGGAGGAGCCGGCGGGCGCCGTGTTCGCGGACATGAAACCTCCATGTAGTTGCTTGTACGTGCATGTAACCGTCGCCCCAGAAGTCCCCAGGCAGGGCTGAGCGACAGATCAAAAGCTTGCACGGTCATGTATCTTGTTGTCAAACGTTGATTCCGGAGGAGGCTCACCGATGACCACCCGCCCCTTTGCGCCGCCCGCCTCCTCCGACCAGGCCATGTGGAGCCGGGTCCTGACCCTGCACACGCAGGTCGAACGCGCGCTGGCGCAGGCCCTCCAGCGCCGGCACGGCATCGGACTCTCCGAGTACCGGGCCCTGGAGGACCTCTCCCAGGCCGGCGACGGCGAGCTGCGGATGCAGGAGCTCGCGGACCGGATCGGGCTCGGCCAGAGCTCGGTGACCCGCCTCGTCGGGCGCCTCGATGCGGCCGGTTTCGCCTACAAGGACCTCTGTCCGGCCGACAAGCGCGGGGTCTACGCCGTCATCACCGAAGAGGGCCGCGAGCGCTACAACGCCGCCCGCACCACCTACGCCGAGGTGCTCAGCTCCGCGCTCAACACCATGGGCGCCGACCCGAGGCTCGCCGGTACGGTGCAGGCCCTGCGCAGCGCCTACTGAGCAGATCGGTCACCTCCGGACCGCAGAGAGCCGCCCGCCGTACGGGCGGCTTTGCTTGTTTCCGTCCCCATGCAAACACCTCCGGATGAACGCGGCGCTGCCCCCGCCGCACCGGGACGTAACCCGCGGCTCACCTCCGTGACAGCACCGTTGCCGGTACTTGAACATGCAAGCCCAAGTGACCTAGCTCACCCGCACTTCGCTTGATACATGCTTGACTGTGCATGCACCTCGTTGGGTACCTTCAGACTGCAACGATCACGGGGGAACGTGAGCCGGGGCCGGGCTGCTGCCGCAGCGCCGTGGCCGGGGCCCGTTCGCAGACGCCATGTGCACCCCGTGATCCGGATCGGCGACCACTTCGCATCGACGGATGAACGACCGGGGGAACCGTGCCTTCATTACGACTGCTCGACACGCTGGCCGACCACGTGCTGCACCGGCCGCAGAGCGTGGCACTCGTCCAGGCCGGGCGCGGCGTCACGTACCGCAGGCTGGGCGAGTTAACCGAGCACCTGACCGACGCCCTGACCGACCTGGCCCTGCCGCACGACCAGCCGCTGTGCATCCCGGCGCACAAGACACCCGAGACGATCGCCCTGCTCATCGGGGCCTTCCGGTCCGGCCACAGCGTCCTCGCCCCGTCGCCCGAGCTGGGCGCGGAGGCCCTCGACACCCTCTGTGCCCAAGCACGTTGCTCCCGGATCCTGACCGTCGACGAAAACGGTCTGCGGGCCGGCGCCGTCGCACCCGACGCGTCCGCCGCCGAGGGCTTCGCCCGGGTGGATCCCGCCGAGGCCCGCCTGCTGCTCACCACGTCCGGCTCCACCGGGACACCGAAGATCGTGCCCGTCACCGCCGCGGCCTTCGACAACTTCGCTCAGTGGGCGGCGGATTGCTTCCACCTGACCGCCGCGGACACCGCGCTCAGCTACGCACCGCTGAACTTCGACCTGTCGCTGCTGGACGTGTGGACCTTCCTCGGGCTCGGCGCCCGGGTCGTGCTCGTCGAGCGCTCGCGCAGCACCGACGCCCGCCACCTGCGCGAACTCGTCGAGGAGCACGAGGTCACCTTCGTCCAGGGGGTGCCGCTGCTCTACCGCCTGCTCACCGGGGCCGAGGCCGGCGCCGGCAGCGACACCGGCGCCGGCACCGCAGGAGCGCCCGGCACCGTGTACGGCCAGGCCAGGACCGTGGTCTTCACGGGCGAGGCCATGCCGCCGGAGCTGCTGCGGCAGACGGGCAAGGCCTTCCCCTCCGCCCGCTTCCACAACGTCTTCGGCTGCACCGAGACCAACGACAGCTTCCTCCACGAGCTCGACCCCGCCACGGCCGGAGCGGGCGTCCCGATCGGCCGGCCCCTCCCCGGCGTACGGGCGCTCCTGCTCGACGACGAGGGCCGGGTGATCGAGGGCCCGGGCACCGGCGAACTGCTGGTCACCACCCCGTTCCAGACCACCGGCTACCTCGAACGCGCCCGCAGCCAGGGGGTGTTCGTCCCCGCGCCGGACGGTGGCAACGAGGTCTTCTACCGCACCGGTGACGTCGTCACCCGGGACGCCGACGGCCTGCACCGGCTGGAGGGCCGCACCGACTTCCAGGTCAAGATCCGAGGCGTGCGGACCAACGTCCAGGAAGTCGAGAACGTCCTGGCCGCCCACCCCGACGTCGCCGAGGCGGCCGTGGTGGCCCTGCCCGACCCGGAGGCCGGCTACCGGCTGCACGCCCAGGTGACCCGTCGGCCCGGCAGCGGGCTCGGCTCGCTGCCGCTGCGCTCCTACAGCGCCAAGAACCTTCCGCGCCATGCCATTCCGTCCTCGGTGGCGGTCGGCGACACCCCACTGCCGCGCACTTCCACCGGAAAACCCGACCGCAATCTCATCAAGCAGAACCGACTGAAGGGAAAGGCCGCATGACCGCCCTTGCGGACGACATCCGGACCTATGTCGTCACCGAATTCCTGGACGGCGAGGACTCCGCCGACCTGACCCCCGAATACGACCTGATCGAGAGCGGAGTCGTCGACAGCCTCGGACTGGTGCGGGTGATCTCCCACATATCCCGAGCCTACGCGATACCCGTCGACGACATCCCCATCGTGCCGGAGAACTTCCGCAGCATTGCAGCCATGTGCGCCTTCATCGACGGCGCCACCGCCGGCACCGCTGCCTGATCACCAGCCCGTTCCTCCGGATACCCCGGCCCTTCTCGGCCATTCCGACTTTCTTTCCCGAGCTTCTTTCCACTCCGTCACCAGAGGAGAATTCCCGATGATCGTTCGCAGCACTGACGAGCTCGCCCCCGTCGAGTGGGGCAACGGCACCAGCCACAGACTGCTCACCGAGGCCGACGGCATGGGCTTCACGGTCTGCGAGACGCTGGTCCGCCGGGGCAGCACCAGCCCGCTGCAGTACCTGCGCCACCTGGAGGCCTGCTACTGCACCGGCGGCTCCGGTGAGGTCGTCACCACGGACGGCACCCGATACAAGATCACCGAGGGCACCATCTACGCCCTCAACGAGCACGACGCCCACTACCTCGTCGCCTCCGACGACGAGGACCTCAAGCTGATCTCCGTGTTCAGCCCGGCCCTGCGCGGCGACGAGAAGCACACGCTCTCCCCCGACGGCTTCTCCCAGTACTGAGCCGAGTGAATCCGGGGGGCCGCCCCCTCGGCGGCCCCCCGGCACCTGTCCAGCGACGTACCGGAAGGTTGAGTTACCCGTGACACCCGCACCCGCACCCGCACACCCCGACATACGCGTCCCCGAACTCTCCGTTTCGCCCTACGAGATCTCCGCGCCCTGGGCCGAGGAACTCAACCGCGACATCGCGGCAGCAGACGCCGACGGCGCATTCCCCTGGGACAAGTGGAAGACGATCCGGCGCTCCGGAATCCTCGGCGTGCCCTTCGAGGAGCAGTACGGCGGTCTGGGCCGCACGCTCACCGGCACGATGCAGGCGCTGGAAGGGCTGGGCCACACCTGCCGCGACGCGGGGCTCAGCTTCTCCACCTCCACCCAGATCGTCAGCGTCGGCATCCCCCTGCAGGCCTTCGCGAGCCAGGAACTCAAGGACCGCTTCCTGCCGCGCATCATCTCCGGCGAGCTGATCACCGCGCACGCCATCACCGAGCCCGACAACGGCTCGGACGCCCTGCACATCGCCACCACCGCGACACGGGACGGCGACGACTACGTGATCGACGGCGGCAAGATGTTCATCACGAACGCGCCGATCGCCGACCTCTTCCTGCTCTACGTGCGCACCGGTGCACCGGGCCCCTTCGGGCTGAGCGTGTTCCTCGTGGACCGCGACACCCCCGGCCTGTCCGTGGGCGAACCCCTCGACAAGATGGGCCTGCGCACCTCCCCGCTCGGCACGGTCTCCTTCGACGGCCTGCGCGTACCCGCCTCCCGCCGCATCGGCCAGGAGGGCGCCGGCTTCCTGATCCTCGACCACGTGATGAAGCGGGAGATCCTGTTCTCCTTCTCCATCACCCTCGGCGAGATGACCCACCGCCTGGAGAAGGTCCTCGGGTACGCCAAGTCGCGCCGCCAGTTCGACCAGCCCATCGGCAAGTTCCAGGCCGTCTCTCACAAGATCGCCGACATGAAGATCGCCGTGGAGACGGCCCGCAAGTGGCTCGCCGACACCGGCGCCAAGGTCGAGGCCGGCCAGGACGCCGCTCTCGACATCGCCGCCACCAAGACCGTGGTGAGCGAGGCCAACACGCGCACCGCCCTCGACGCCGTGCAGATCTTCGGCGGCCAGGGCTACCTGACCCGTACCGGCATCGAGCAGGACCTGCGCAACGCGGTCGCCGGAACCATCTACTCCGGCACCAGCGAGATCCAGCGCAACCGCATCGCCTCACTCCTCGGACTGTGAGCCCGCGCGCCGACGAAAGGCCCTCACGACGATGACCGCCATCACCCTCAGCGAATTCGACCGGCTCACCGCCCCCACCGACTTCCTCGACTACGAGAGCGACGCCGTCCAGACGTTCGTCGACGACGCCGTCAAGGACCGCGCCGCCGACAAGCGCCACCTCGCCACCGAGCTGTACTACGCCGTCCGCGACGACGTGTTCTACGAGGTGTACGGGGCCGACCTGTCCCCCGAGGGCCTCAGAGCCAGCCATACCGCCACCGTCAAATCGGGTTTCTGCCTGCACAAATCGGTGCTGTACGCGGCCGCCTGCCGCGCGGTCGGCGTTCCCGCGCGGCTCCACTACGGGGACGTGCGCAACCACCTCGCCTCCGACCGGCTGCGCCGCCACATCGGCGGGGACGTCTTCTTCCACGGCCTGAACTCGGTCCACCTCGACGGCCGCTGGGTCAAGGCCACGCCGGTCTTCAACAAGATCCTCTGCAAGCTGTACGGGATGCAGCCGCTCGAATTCGACGGCACCGCCGACAGCCTGCACCACCCCTTCGACGACCAGGGCCGCAAGAGCATGGAGTTCCTGGTCGACCACGGCGGCTTCGACGACGTCCCCTACGAGTTCCTGATGGCGAACATGCGCCGCAAGCACCCCGGCTTCCTCGACAGCAGCGGCACCGGCACCGTGCGCGGCGGCTCCCTGGCCGCAGAGGCAGGCACCTGACCCCGCCCGCCGTTCCACCCCTCCACCCTTCCCCCACCCCCGAAAGGAGTCGGCCATGGGCAACGCGCAGGCAGAGCAGGACGGCTGGGAGGCCCGCGCCCGCGTCGGCGTGGTCGTGCCGCACGCGGACGTCGGCCCCGAGTCCGAGCTGCAGGCCATCGCACCCCACGACGTGTTCATCCACGGCTCGCGCGTCCACTTCGGCGCCATGCGGGCCGGCGGCGAGATGGACCCGAAGATCCCCCACGACCCGGTCCAGGCCTTCGTCGAACCGCCGCACATCGACGACGCGGTCGAGCTGCTCGCCGCGTCCCCGCTCGACGTCATCGCGCTCGGCTTCACCAGCTCCGCGTACGTCCTGGGCGCGGCCGGCGAGAAGGAGCTGTTCGGGCGGCTGTCCCAGTACACCCGCGGCATACCGGTCACCGGCACCACCAAGGCGGCCGTCGCGGGCTTCACGGCCCTGGGCGCCGAGCGGGTGGCCGTCGTCAACCCGCCGTGGTTCGACGACAAGCTCTCCGGCCTGGGCCGCGACTACTTCACCGAGCAGGGCTTCACCGTCGCCCACCACGGGCCCTGCGGGCTGCCCAGCAACCAGAAGCTGATCACCCCCGAGGCCCTGTCGGAGTGGATCCGCACCACCGTGGCCGGCCACCACCCGGACGCGGTCCTGGTCGCGGGCAACGGCATCCGCGCCGTGGGCGTCATCAACGCCCTGGAGAAGGAGCTCGGCTTCGCCGTCCTGACCGCGAACCAGGTCCTGTTCTGGCACGCCCTGCACCTGGCCGGCGCCGGCGGGGCCGCCCGCGAGATCAAGGACTACGGCCGGCTGTTCTCCCTCGCCCCCGCGGACGGCGGGGCATGAGCCTGCTGCCGCCGGACGGGCACGTCGCGCTGTTCGCGACCGCCGAGGGAGACACCTACCGCACCCCGCTGGTGTGCTGGCGCGACGACGGCAGCACCGTCTACGGCATGGTCCTGTACCGCGGCTCGCTGCGCCGCGCCGAGCAGGTGCCGGGCTTCCGCCGCTACACCCACGAACGCGAGCACCGGCCGCAGCCCCCGATCGCGGAGCGGCCCAGGCAGTACGCGGACTCGCTGAACTGATCGCCGATCCACCCGCCGCCCGGGCTCGCACGGCCCCCTCCGGACGAGCCCGGGTCCGGTACGGCCGCCCCACGGCCGTGACACCCCACAGATCCGAATGGTGAACCACATGTCTCGACACACCGGCTTACAGGCCCACTTCACCCCCCTGGAGGCCGTACCCCGGCCCGCCCCGGGCCGCCACGTCCTCGCCACCGTCGCCTTCGGCGAGGACAGCGGCCTGTCCCTCACCCCGCAGGGGCACCCCGAGCTCGCCATCCCCATGTCCTCGCCGGGCTTCGACTCCTTCCGCGAGGTGTGGACCACCTCCGCCGAGCCCGCCACCGGCACCCGCGGCGACCTGGCCTTCGCCCACGACGGCGAATACCTCTTCGTCTCCGGCACCATCGACCCGCTCCCGGTGTACGGGCCGAAGGTGCGCGAGGTGTACGAGGCGGCCTTCGCACTCGTCGAGGAACTCGGCTACCCCCGCATCTTCCGGATGTGGAACTTCGTCGGCGACATCATCGGCTCCAACGCCGAAGGCATGGAGATCTACCAGGACTTCGTCGCCGGCCGCGCCGAGGCCTTCGCCTCGTACGGCGACGGCACCGGCCACATGCCGGCCGCCACCGGCATCGGCACCCGGGGCGAGGGCATCTCCTTCACCCTGCTCGCCTGCCGCGAGGGCAGCCCCCGGCACGTGGAGAACCAGCGGCAGACACCCGCCTACCACTACCCCGAGCAGTACGGCCCCAAGCCGCCCAGCTTCGCCCGCGCCACCCTGCTCCACCCGGCCGGCGCCGGGCAGGCCGACGGCGCGCTGTTCGTCTCGGGCACCGCCAGCATCCTCGGCCACGAGACCGTCCACCGCGGCGACGTCGCCCGGCAGACCGAGGTCGTGCTGGAGAACATCGCCGAGCTGATCGGCGGCCCCAACCTGGCCGCGGCCGGACTCGACGGCGGCCACGAGCTCAAGGACCTCCGCCTCGTCAAGGTCTACGTCCGCCACGAGGCCGACCTCCCGGTGGTGCGCGCCCTGTGCCAGGACGCGCTCGGGCCCGACGCCGAGACCGTGTACCTGAACGTGGCCGTGTGCCGCGACGACCTGCTCGTCGAGATCGAAGGCCTCGTACCCGGCGCGGAGTGGTCCCGGTGACCGGTCCCGAACCGCTCACCGTGCCGGGCACCCGGGCCCCCGCGCCCGCGGTCTGGGACCTGCTCCCCGCCGAACAGCAGCCCCAGTGGGGCGCCCACCCCGCGCTGACCGAGGTGCGCCGCACCCTGTACGAGGCCCCCGCGCTCACCACGGCGGCCGATGTCAGGGCGCTGCGCCGGCAGCTCGCCGAGGTGGCGCTCGGCCGGGCCCGGCTGCTGCAGACCGGGGATTGCGCCGAGGACCCGGACGAGTGCGGCCCCGACCACACGCGGGCCAAGGCCGCGCTGCTGGACGAGCTCGCCGACCGGCTGGAGCGGCACACCGGGCAGCCCGTGGTGCGCATCGGCCGCATGGGCGGCCAGTTCGCCAAGCCCCGCAGCCGCCCCACCGAGACCTACGACGGGATCGACCTGCCGGTCTTCCGCGGCCACCTCGTCAACTCCCCGGAGCCGACGCCCGCCGCGCGCCGGCACGACCCGACCCGGATGCTCCGGGCTTACGAGGCCGGCGCGAGCGTGCTGCGCACCCTCGACGGGCAGCGCACCGACCCGTACGGGCCGTGGGCGAGCCACGAGGCGCTCGTCATGGACTACGAGAGCCCGCTGGTGCGCCGGGATCCGGACACCGGTCTGCCCTACCTGGCCTCGACGCACTTCCCGTGGATCGGTGAGCGCACCCGGCAGCCGGGCCTGGCCCACGTGGAGTTCCTGGCCTCGGTCGCCAACCCGGTCGGCTGCAAGATCGGGCCGTCGGCGACGCCCGAGGAGGTGGTGCGGCTCTGCCGCATCCTCGACCCGCACCGGCTGCCCGGGCGGCTCACGCTGATCCTGCGGATGGGGGTGCAGTCCGCGGAGCGGGCCATCGGACCGATCGCGGACGCGGTGTCCCGCGAGGGCCACCCCGTCGTCTGGCTGTGCGATCCGATGCACGGCAACACCGTGCAGACCGCCTCCGGCATCAAGACCCGCCACCTCGCCGACGCCATCGGTGAGGCCGCCGCCTTCCGGCAGGTGCTGGAGGAGCACGGACTGCACGCCGGGGGCGTCCACCTGGAGACCGCCACGGCCGAGGTCACCGAATGCCTGGGCGGCCCGGTCAGCCGCGAGCAGATGCTGACCGAGCGCTACGAGACGCTCTGCGACCCGCGGCTCAACCCGCGCCAGGCCCGCGAGCTGATCGACGCCGTCTTCTCCTGAGCAGTACCCCTGGCGGACAACGCCTCCTGAGCAACGCCTTCCGAGCAGCACCCCCGCCTTCCAGTGAACTTCCCCGAGAGAGGAATCCCGTGCCCCAGACGCCGACCGATCTCCGTATCGGTGTCGTCCTCCCCGGACGCGAATCCGTCGTCGAGCAGAACCACTACCCCCGCCATCTGGGTGAACTCGGCCAACTGATCGAACAGTTGGGTTACGACTCCATCTGGGCCGGGGAATCCCCGCTGGCCCGGTCCCGGATGAACCCGCTGCTCGCCCTCACGGCGGCCGCCACCACCACCGAACGCGTCCAGCTCGGCACCGCCGTGCTGCTGCCGCTGCGCCCGCCGGTCCACCTGGCCCACGAACTGGCCTGCCTGGACCGGATCTCCGGCGGCCGTCTGATCACCGGCCTCGGCTCCGGTTTCTCCTCGCCCGCCACCCAGGCCGAGTTCGCGGCGTACGGCGTCCCCTTCAAGGAGCGGGTCGGCCGGATGCGGGAGACCTTGGAGATCTGCCGGGCGCTGTGGGCCGCCGCCGGCGAGCCGGTCTCGTACGACGGCAGCCACTACCGGCTCACCGATGTGGCGCTGCTGCCCGTCCCCGACCAGCCGGCCGGCCCCCCGCTGTGGATGGCGCACTCCGGCGAGAAGATGCTGGAGCGCACCGGTCAGATCTACGACGGGTGGATGCCGACCAGCACCACCGCGGCCCACTACGAGAAGGGCTGGCTGCGGGTGCAGGAGGCCCGGGAGGCGGCGGGGCGCGCGGAGTCCGAGGTCACCGGCGCGGTCTACCTGTCCGTCGCCGTGGACGAGAGCGCCGAGAAGGCCGAGGAGACGCTGAAGGCGTACTTCGGCGCGTACTACCGGCTGGACCTGCCCACCATGCGCACCACCCAGGGCATCTTCGGCGGGACCGCCGAGCAGGTCGCCGAGTGGCTCGGCGGCTACATCGAGGCGGGCGCCCGCCACATCGTGCTGCGGCTGCCCACCGCCGACCTCCACGAGCCGAGCTACCGGGCGGCCCTGGAGCGGACCTCCGAGGAACTGCTGCCGCTGCTGCGCGGCGCGGTGCGATGACGGCCGTTCAGCTGGGCGCCCCGGCGGGGCCGTCAGCGGCCAGGCGGCGGGCCGTGTGGCTCGCCGCCTGGCCGCTGACGGCCGTGTTCATGCTGTCGAACGTGCCGACCCCGCTGTTCGTCCTGTGGCAGCACCGGATCGGCTTCGCGACCGGCACCCTGACCGTCGTCTTCGCCACCTACATCGGGGGCCTGCTGCTGGCCCTGCCCGTCGCGGGCGTCCTGTCGGACCGCTACGGCAGGCGGACCGTCCTGTTCCCCGCCGTGCTCGCCGGGCTGGTGGCGTGCCTGCTGTACGCGACCGCCGGGGGCGTCGCCGCGCTGCTGGTGGCGCGACTGCTGACCGGGCTCGCGGTGGGCGCCGCGGTGCCGGCCGGCATGGCGGCGGTGGCGGACGTCGCCGGGCCGGAGCGGCGCCGGCTCGCCTCGCTGGCCGGGTCCGTGGCCATCGGCAGCGGCCTGGCGGCGGGCCCCCTGCTGGCGGGCTGTGCGGCGCAGCTGCTTCCGGCGCCGACGGTGACGGCGTTCGCGGTGGAGGCGGCGCTGCTGCTGTCGGCGCTGCTGGTGGTACGCGGTCTGCCGCAGGTGCGGCACGAGGGGGGAGCGGGACCGTGGCTGCGGCTGCCGTCCGTTCCCCGCCCCAACCGGCGGGACCTGCTGGCGAGTCTGGCCGCCTACATGCCGGGCATGACGGGGACCTCGTTCCTGCTCGCCTTCGGCCCCTCCATGCTGGCGAACCTCCTCGGCACCTCCAACCGGATCGTCGCGGGCGGCTCCGCGTTCGTGATGTTCGGGGCGTCGACCGGGGTGCAGTTCGCGGTGAGCCGGTGGCGCACGCACCGGCTGCTCGCCACGGCGGCGGTCGCGACCGCGGCGGGCATGGTGGCGGTGGTGCTGGCCGTGCGCGCCGGGTCGATCGCCCTGCTGCTCGCCGCGGCCGTACTGGCGGGCGCCGGCCAGGGCATGAGCCAGCTCGGCGGGTTCTCCCTGCTGAACGCGCGGGTCCCGACGGGGCGGCTGGCCGAGTCGAATGCCGCGCTGAGCGCCTGGGGTTACCTCTTCGCCGGGATCCTGCCCGTGGCAGCGGGCTACCTGAGCGACGCGCGGGGCATCGCCTTCAGCGCCACCGTGCTGGGCCTGACGGTGGCGGGCACGGCGGCGATCGGGATGCTGTTCGTGCTGCGGCTCGGCAGAGCGGAGTAGCCGGGGCGGCTTCGTCAGTCGCCGAAGGGTGGTCAGGGGGCGGTGGCTCTGATCCGGTCCAGGAAGGGTTCGAGGGCCGCGCGCCAGGCGGCCGGCTGGTCGTAGTGGAGGTAGTGGCCCGCGTCGGGGATCTCGGCGTACTGGCCGGCCGGGAGGACGCGGACCATTTCCTGGGCCTCGGCGCGGCCCAGCTCGCCGTCGAGTCCCCGTACGACCAGGGTCGGGCAGCGGACCTGCGCCAACTCCTCCCAGTGCGCGTCGTGGACCCAGGTCTCCCGGGCCGTCAGCATCTGGCGGCGGGAGAAGAGGGGGCGCCAGCCGTCCGCGGCCTCGTGCATCACCTCGGCGAAGAAGGCTCCGCGGCCGGGGTCGGGGCGCTCGACGCGGGGGTCGTCCTCGCCGAACCAGCGGCGGGCGGCGTCCTGGGTGGGGAAGGGCAGGGGCCAGCGGCGGAACCATTCTTCCCAGGCGTGCTGGGAGGCTTCGCCGAGGGCGGAGGCCCGCATGTCACAGATCACCAGGGCCTCGACCAAGTCGGGGCGGCGGGCGGCGAGCTGCCAGCCGGTGAGGGCGCCCATGGAGTGGCCGATCACGGTCACCGGGGCCAGGCCGAGCTGTTCGATGGCCGCCTCCGCATCGGCCACGAAGGCCTCGCGACCGAGGGGGTAGGGGCTGCCGGGGCGGACCGGCGGGCGCTCGCTCTGGCCGTGGCCGCGCTGGTCGAGGGCCACGACGCGGCGGTCCCGGGCGAGCCA
The DNA here is from genome assembly GCF_040612915.1 of Streptomyces sp. NPDC006326. Classification (NCBI taxonomy): domain Bacteria; kingdom Bacillati; phylum Actinomycetota; class Actinomycetes; order Kitasatosporales; family Streptomycetaceae; genus Streptomyces; species Streptomyces sp. NPDC006326. Next base: position 48,447 of record NZ_JBEXRC010000031.1, read on the forward strand.
GCGGGCGGTACCGGCCCAGTGGAAGGCGCGGCCCATCAGACCGTGGAGTAACAGCACCCGCGGGCTGCCGGGGTCCGCGGGCTCGTCCTCGGTTTCCCGGAACTCCCAGGCGGCCAGGCGTACGCCGTCGGACCCCGTCACATCGATGCGCTGTACCACCGCAGATGCACCCCCTTCGCTCCCGGCCAGACTATCGAACCCGCATTCGAAAACGGGGTTCTCGCCCCCAACACCCCTCTTTCGAGTGACCTTGCTCAAGGATTGACCACCGCTGCCGATGGAGATCCTTTCCACAGGGAGGACGGGCCGCTCGGGGAAGACGGTCCGAGGGGATGACCCTGAGAGCTCGGGGCTCCGGGTCAGCAAGGGGAGGACCGGTCCCGGCGCCGCAAGGCGCCGGGACCACCCACATCACCACACCCTGGCACCGCATCCCCACCTCCCCCGCCACACATCCCCAGGACGAGTGACCGGGACGCGCGACGGTGACGCGACGGGGCGGCCCCGGCGCCTGCCGCCTCGGCGCAGGCCGGGATGAGGACCTCAGCGCTTGGCGACGAAGACGTGCGAGGCGATGTCCGCCTCCAGCTCGGCCGCCTCGCCGCCGCTGCCGACCAGCACCCCGCCCGGCGACTCCGTCACGCTCACCACCGAGCCCGGCTGCACACCGGCCCGCCGCAGCGTGTACATCAGCTGGGCATCCGTCTGGATCGGCTCGCCGATCCGGCGCACGACCACGGTCTTGCCCTCGGTCCCCGGGTCCAGCTCCGACAGGCTGACCATCCCGTCCTCCAGGAACGGGTCCGCCTCGGCCTTCTCACCGAGCTCCTCCAGCCCCGGGATCGGGTTCCCGTACGGCGACTCGGTCGGGTGGCGCAGCAGCTCCAGCACCCGCCGCTCCACCGCCTCGCTCATCACGTGCTCCCAGCGGCAGGCCTCGGCGTGCACCTGCTCCCACTCCAGACCGATGACGTCGACGAGCAGGCACTCGGCGAGCCGGTGCTTGCGCATCACGCGCGTGGCCAGCCGCCGGCCCTCGTCGGTCAGCTCCAGGTGCCGGTCGGTCGCGACGGCCACCAGGCCGTCCCGCTCCATCCGCGCCACCGTCTGGCTCACCGTCGGGCCGCTCTGATCGAGCCGCTCGGCGATACGGGCGCGCATGGGGACCACACCTTCCTCTTCCAGCTCCAGGATGGTGCGGAGATACATCTCCGTGGTGTCGATCAGTCCGGACATTCGTGCCCCTCGGATATCGTGCGCTGGCCCTGCCCCCAATTCTGACGCATCGGGCCGACAACCGTCCCGTGCCGGGCGCGGGACGGGGATTGACGTCCGTATTGACACGCCCTTGGTACAGACCGCACGGTGAGCGGCGGACACGGACGCACCCCACCTTCGGAAGGGCCTTCGGCGCATGAGCGAGAGCAAGCTGGCCGGTCAGTTCCTCGACGCCGCCATCGGCCTGCTGGAGCGGGTGCGGGAGGAGGAGGGCGGGCGCATCGCCGAGGCCGGGGCCGTCATGGCCGACGCGGTGGCGGCCGGGAACCGGCTGTTCGCCTTCGGTGCCGGGCACTCCTCGCTGCCGGCCCAGGACGTGGTCTACCGGGCCGGCGGACTGGCGCTCATGAACTTCCTCGCGGTGCCGGGCACGGTCGGCGTCGACGTCATGCCCGCCACGCTCGGCAGCGCCCTGGAGCGGGTCGACGGCCTCGCCGGGGCCGTCCTCGACAGCAGCCCGGCCACCGCCGGGGACGTCCTGGTGATCATCTCCCTCTCGGGGCGCAACGCCCTGCCGGTCGAGATGGCCATGAACGCCCGCGCCCTCGGCCTCAAGGTCATCGGCGTGACCTCGGTGGCCTACGCGACGCAGACCAGGTCGCGGCACGTCTCGGGCACCTTCCTCAAGGACCACTGCGACGTCGTGCTCGACAGCAAGATCGCGGTCGGTGACGCCGAGCTGACCCTCGACGGCATCGACGCCCCCTTCGCCCCCGCCTCCACCGTCGTGACCAGCGCGATCATGCAGGCCGTGATGGCGGCCGCGGCCGGCGAACTCGCCGCCCGCGGGGTGGAGCCCCCGCTGCTGCGCTCGGGCAACGTGGACGGCGGCCACGAGTGGAACGGCCGGGTCCTCCAGGAGTACGGCGACCGCATCTTCTTCCGCCACTAGTCCGCCCCCGGGAGGGGGAGGGCCGGGGCCTACGGCGCTTCCTTCGGGGCGCGGGCCAGGTCCAGGTCGGCGGCGACGCGGGCCGCGACCTCCTCCGCGTAGGCCGCGTCCGCCTGGTCGAAGGCGGCCCTCGACGGTCCTCGTACGAAGGTCAGCACGCCCAGGCTCCGCCCGCGGCTGCGCAGAACGGTGCACAGCGCGTGCGCCGAGTCCGGCGGCCAGTGGCGGGCCTGCGCCCAGCCCGCGGCGGCGTCCCCGCGCGGCGCGCTGCTGCGCACCGACCCGATCCGGTCGAGGGCCTGGAGCGCCGGGTGCCCGGGCTCGTACCGCACGGGGAGCGCCCCGGAGCCCGGCAGCAGCGGCGGCGAGGCGGCGGAGCGTACGAGCCGCTGCCGCTCGGGATCGGCCGGCTGGTCCAGGACGTCGAGCAGGGCGTGCTCCGCGAAGCCGGCCAGGGCGAAGTCCAGGCGTACGACCGCGGCCTCCGCCGGGTCCTCGCACTCGGCGGCGGCCCGCCCCGCCCGGTGGAGCTGGCTGGAGCGGAACCGCAGCTGGGCCGTGTCCAGCGCGGCCTGGCGGCCCTCGGTGATGTCCTGGAACAGCCAGCCGACGCCGAGCGGCACCGGCTCCTCCGCCAGGGGCGAGCCGAGCCGCAGGAACCCGCACCGCCAGCACCGCCGCCGCACCCCCTCCGGGGTGGGCACGGACACCCACAGCTCGACGGGCTCGGGCGAGGATCCCTCGGCCAGCACGTGCTGGAGGGCGCCCTCCAGCTCCTCGACGCCCTGGCTGAGCAGGTCCCCGAGGGGCCGGCCGAGCAGCGCGGTGCGTCCGGAGCCGAAGGCGCGGGCGGCGTGGGCGTTGACGACGGCCGGGCGCAGGTCCACGTCGACGAGGACGACGCCCCAGGAGGCGTCCTCCATCAGGGCCTCGCTGAGGGCGATGGACCGCTCCAGGTCGATCTGCGTGTGCACCTCGGTGAAGGCGCAGTACACCCCGGCGGGTTTCCCGTCGGCGCCGGGCACCCCGGCGGACTGGGTCCGTACGAGGACGCGGCCGCCCTCCTTGGTCACGAGCGCGAACTCGTTCACCTGCCGGCCGGGCACCTCCAGGGCGGCCATGAGCCGGTTCTCGACGTCCTGCGCGTCGGCCGGCCGGGCGGCCCACCCGGCGAAGCCCTTGCGTCCCACGGCCTCGGCGGCGCTCCAGCCGAGGATCCGCTCGGCCTCGCGGTTCCAGTGGGTGATCACGCCGTCGGCGTCGAACGCGCAGAGCGCCGCGTCCATCCCGTCCAGCAGCGCTGCGAGCAGATCGTCGGCGGTCTCACTCCGTCCGGAAGCACTCACCTGGCACCCCCTGCAGGTGTTCGCGTGTGCGGCACGTCAGATCATTGAACTGGAACGTGACGCAGCCCACACCGCATTCCCCGAATTGGGCATGAAATCCGCTCAGGAGGGCGGGGCGGTCCGGCCGCGGACGACGGCCGCGGGCCTCCGGGCCTCCGGGCCTCCCACCGCGTCAGCAAAAAATAAATGGTTGTCGCGCGCGGGTCGGGTGCCTAGGCTCTGCCGTACACGAGAAGGGAGGTGGTTCCGGAAATGTACGGTAACCGGACGCGTGAGGTGGCTGCGGGCTAAGGGCCCGTCGTCGCACGCACCCAGTGCGGTGCCCGGCGGAATCGCCCGGCGCCAATCCCAAGCAGTCACCCGACCCGCGGGCTCGCCGGTACGTCCGGCCGGCTTCTCTTACTGCAGAAGAGAAACCCGAGCCCGCGGGTCGTCTGCGTTCCCGGGCGGTGCGCTCCGGGGCCGGGCGCGGCCCGCCCGCCCCCCTTCCGTCAGCGCCGCCGCCACGGGCAGGGCCGCCCCTACGGGCAGAGCCGCTCGATGCGCCACTTCCCGCCCTCGCGGACGTAGCGCAGGCGGTCGTGGAGGCGGTTCTCGTGACCCTGCCAGAACTCCACCTCCTGGGGGACGATCCGGATGCCGCCCCACTCGGGCGGGACCGGTACCTGCTCCCCCTCGGGGTAGCGCTCCTCCAGCTCTGCGTAGCGGCGGTCGAGCTCCGCGCGGGAGGCGATCACCGCCGACTGGTCGCTGGCCCAGGCGCCCAGCTGGGAACCGTGGGGGCGGGAGCGGAAGTACGCGGCGGTCTCGTCCCGGCCGGTGCGGGAGGCCGTGCCGGCGACGATGACCTGGCGGGCGATGGGGTGCCAGGGGAACAGCAGGGCGATGTGCGGGTTGGCGTCGAGTTCGCGGCCCTTGCGGGAGGCGTAGTTCGTGTAGAAGACGAAGCCCCGCTCGTCGAACTGCTTCAGCAGGACCGTGCGGGAGCTGGGGCGGCCGTCGGGCGTCGCCGTCGAGACGACCATCGCGTTCGGCTCGAAGAGGTGCGAGTCGGCGGCCTGCTGGAACCACACGGCGAACTGCCGCATGGGGTCCTCGGCGAGGCTCGCCTCGTGGACGATCTCCGAGCGGTACTGCTTGCGCATGGTGGCGGGGTCAATGTCCTGGTCGGTCACGCGGCCATCCTGCCGCAGGAGGACGCGCGGCAGTGTGCCGTATGTCACGCTTCCGCAGGCCAGCGGGAACCGCCAAAATCTTGGGGCCGGTCCGCGGGTCCCACAACGGGTGACCAGCGGCCGTGCCGGGCATCAACGGGGATGACCGCGCCGGACTGCGAGTCACGCCGGGAGCCGCGCGTGTTCGCACTATCTGAGGAGCCGCCTGATGTCCGACTTCGTACCCGGGCTCGAAGGGGTCGTCGCGTTCGAAACCGAGATCGCAGAACCGGACAAGGAAGGCGGATCGCTGCGGTATCGCGGCGTCGACATCGAGGACCTGGTCGGCCACGTCTCCTTCGGGAACGTGTGGGGTCTGCTCGTCGACGGGGCGTTCAACCCCGGCCTGCCGCCCGCCGAGCCGTTCCCGATCCCGGTGCACTCCGGTGACATCCGCGTCGACGTGCAGTCCGCCCTGGCGATGCTCGCCCCCGTGTGGGGCCTGAAACCGCTGCTCGACATCGACGAGCGGACCGCCCGCAACGACCTGGCGCGGGCCGCCGTGATGGCGCTGTCGTACGTCGCCCAGTCCGCCCGCGGGCAGGGCCTGCCGATGGTCCCGCAGAGCGAGATCGACAAGGCCGAGTCCGTGGTCGAGCGGTTCATGATCCGCTGGCGGGGCGAGCCGGACCCCAAGCACGTGAAGGCCGTGGACGCGTACTGGACCTCCGCCGCCGAGCACGGGATGAACGCCTCGACGTTCACCGCGCGGGTGATCGCCTCCACCGGCGCCGATGTGGCGGCCGCCCTGTCGGGTGCCGTGGGAGCGATGTCCGGGCCGCTGCACGGAGGTGCGCCGTCCCGCGTGCTCGGCATGATCGAGGAGATCGAGCGCACCGGCGACGCCGTGGCGTACGTGAAGAAGGCCCTGGACAAGGGCGAGCGGCTGATGGGCTTCGGACACCGGGTGTACCGGGCCGAGGACCCGCGCGCCCGTGTGCTGCGGCGTACCGCGAAGGAGCTGGACGCCCCGCGCTACGAGGTGGCCGCCGCGCTGGAGAAGGCCGCCCTGGAGGAGCTCCACGCCCGCCGCCCCGACCGGGTGCTCGCCACCAACGTGGAGTTCTGGGCCGCGATCATGCTGGACTTCGCCGAGGTCCCGGCGCACATGTTCACCTCGATGTTCACCTGCGCCCGTACCGCCGGCTGGTCGGCGCACATCCTGGAGCAGAAGCGCACGGGCCGCCTGGTGCGGCCCTCGGCCCGCTACATCGGCCCGGGCCGGCGCGACCCGCGCGAGATCGAGGGCTTCGCGGACATCGCCAAGACGGCCTGACCCGTCCCGTCCGCCGCAGGGCGCCGCACCCCGACGGGGGCGCGGCGCCCTGCGCCGTGTGCGCCTCGGCGCGCCGCGTACGGCTCAGCCGAGGACCGTGTCCAGGATCCGGGTCCACTGGGTGACGACGCGGGCGCGGCGGGGGCCGTCGTCGGTCAGGACGTTGGCGAGGCCGAGGCCCCGGGCCATGTCGAGGAAGCCCTGCACGGTCTCCCGTACGCCCGGGACGGATTCGTCGGCGCCCAGCAGTTCGACGGCGATGCGGTGGGTCTCGCGGCCCACGCGCGCCTCCAGTTCGACGACCTGGGGCCGCAGCTGTTCCTCGTTGGAGGCGGCGACCCACAGCTGGAGGGCGGCCCGGAACAGGGCGCCGGTGTAGAGGTCGACGAGGGCTCCGACCACGGCGGGGCGGGCCGCGGGACCGGCGTGGAAGAGCTCGCGCAGGGCGGTGGAGCGTTCCTCGGCGACGTAGGCGACGGCCGCGGTGAAGAGGGCCTCGCGGGTGGGGAAGTGGTACTGGGCGGCGCCGCGGGAGACGCCGGCGCGTTCGGCGACGACGGCGACGGTGGAGCCGGCCCAGCCCTGTTCGGCCAGGCAGGAGACGGCCGCCTCCAGGAGGTGGCGGCGGGTGACGCGGCTGCGGGCCTGCTTGGGGCCGGTCAGGTGCTTCGCATCGGTCACAGGGCCCATGACGGGTCCCGGCGCTCGAAGCGGGCGGTGATGCCCTCGCGGGCCTCGTCCGAGGCGAAGTGGCGGGCGGACAGCTCCGCCAGGGCGGCTCCGTCCCGGTCCAGAGCGGCCCGCAGCGGGGCGGTGACCAGGCGCTTCGTCTCGGCCAGGGCCTGCGGGCCGGCCTTGCGCAGTCCCGCGAGCACGGGGGTGAGCACCTCGTCGACGTCCTCGCCGTGCAGGGTGAGCAGCCCGATCCGGGCGGCTTCGGCCGCGTCGAACGCCTCGGCGGTCAGCAGGTAGCGGCCGGCGGCGCGCGGGTCCAGGCGGGGCAGCAGCGGCGCGGAGATGACGGCGGGGACGACCCCGAGGTGGGTCTCGGTGAAGGCGTACGAGGACCGCGGCCCGGCGGCGGCGATGTCGCAGGCGCCGAGCAGCCCGAGGCCGCCCGCCCGGACGTGTCCGGTGACGCGGGCGACGACCGGCCGGGGCAGTTCGGCGATCTCGCGGAGCAGGGCGAGGAAGTCGGCGGGCTCGCACGGGGACGTGAGGTCGGCGCCCGAGCAGAAGGTGTTGCCCGTGTGGGTGAGGACGACGGCCCGGACGCCGGGGTCGGCGCCCGCCGCGGCGAGCGCGGCGCGCAGTTCGCCGACGAGGCCCGCGGACAGTGCGTTGCGGTTGGCCGGGGAGTCCAGTGTGAGGGTGGTGATACCGGGCGGGTGCGCGGCCGGCTCGACGCGGACCAGGGGGGACATGCCGTTCTCCTCCGGAGGTTGTACGGGTGGTGCGGGGCGTCGGCCGCCGGGCTGCGGCCGACGCCCGGGACTCAGTACGACTTGGGCAGGCCCAGGGTCTGGTGCGAGACGAAGTTGAGGATCATCTCGCGGCTGACGGGGGCGATGCGGGCCACCCGGGATGCCGTGATGAGGGAGCCCAGTCCGTACTCGCGGGTGAGGCCGTTGCCGCCCAGGGTGTGGACCGACTGGTCCACCGCCTTCACGCAGGCCTCGGCGGCAGCGTACTTGGCCATGTTCGCCGCCTCGCCCGCGCCCATGTCGTCGCCCGCGTCGTAGAGGTGGGCGGCCTTCTGCATCATCAGGCGGGCGAGTTCGAGATCGATGTGGGCGGCCGCGAGGGGGTGGGCGATGGCCTGGTGGGCGCCGATCGGCTCCTTCCAGACCTGGCGGGTGCGCGCGTAGTCGACGGCCTTGGCGAGCGCGTGGCGGCCCATGCCGAGGGCGAAGGCGGCGGTCATGATGCGTTCCGGGTTGAGCCCGGCGAACAGCTGGAGCAGGCCCGCGTCCTCGTCGCCCACCAGAGCGTCGGCGGGCAGCCGTACCTCGTCCAGGACGAGTTCGAACTGCTTCTCGGCCGCCTGGAGCTCCATGTCGATGACGGAGCGGGAGAAGCCGGGGGCGTCGCGCGGGACGATGAACAGACAGGGCTTGAGACGTCCGGTGCGGGCGTCTTCGGTGCGGCCGACGATGAGGGTGGCGTCGGCGATGTCCACCCCGGAGATGAACACCTTGCGGCCGCTGAGCACCCACTCCTCCCCGTCGCGGCGGGCGGTGGTGGTGATGCGGTGCGAGTTGGAACCGGCGTCGGGTTCGGTGATCCCGAAGGCCATGGTGCGGCTGCCGTCGGCGAGGCCGGGGAGCCAGGCCCGCTTCTGCCCCTCGGTGCCGAAGCGGGCGATGACCGTGCCGCAGATGGCCGGGGAGACCACCATCATCAGCAGGGGGCAGCCCGCGGCGCCGAGTTCTTCGAGGACGATGGAGAGTTCGGCGATGCCCCCGCCCCCGCCGCCGTACTCCACGGGCAGGTTGACGCCGAGGTAGCCGAGCTTGGCGGCGTCGGCCCACAGTTCGTCGGGGTGGCCGCCCTCGCGGGCGACACGGGCGAGGTAGTCGCGCCCGTAGCGCCGGCCGAGGGCGGCGACGGCGGCCCGCAGGGCCTTGTGCTCTTCGGATTCCACGATGGCGGTGCCGGTCTCGGTGGCGGGGCTCATGCTGGCGGTTCCTCCTGGACTACGGCGAGCAGGGCGCCGAACTCGACCTGGTGGCCGAGGGCGGCGTGGAGCGCGGTGAGCGTGCCGGAGGCGGGCGAGACGATGCGGTGCTCCATCTTCATGGCCTCCAGCCACAGCAGGGGCTGCCCGGCCGTGACGGGCGCGCCGGGGGCCAGGCCCTCGGCGACGCGGATGACGGTGCCGGGCATGGGGGCGAGCAGGGATCCGGGTTCGGTGCGGGCCCGTGGGTCGGCGAACCGGGGGACGGGGGTCAGGGTGTGGGCGCCGAGGGCGCAGTCCACGTAGGTCTCGGCCGCGACGCCCTCGGTGTTCGAATTGTGTTTCACGTGGAACGTCCGGCGGACTCGGCCGACTTCGAGGGTGACGAGCCCGGGCTCCGCGGCCAGGACTCGAACACCGGGGTGGTCCACGAGCTCCGGGGGGCCGTTGCGGGCGGGCCGGTAGCGGACCTCGTACTCGGAGCCGGCCACGCGGTAGCGGCGGATCTGCGGCTGCGAGCGGAGGTTGCGCCACCCACCGATCCGGGCGGCGAGCGGCGCGTCCGGGGCCGGCGCGGCGGCCGCGAGGGCGGCGGCGACAGCGGCCAGGGTGGCGCTGCTCGCGGCGTCCGGGGCGGCTTCGGTGAGGGAGCCGAGGTGACGGTCGTAGAACCCGGTGTCGAGCCGCGCCCCGGCGAACTCCGGGTGGCGCAGGGAGCGTACGAGGAGCTCCCGGTTGGTGGTCAGGCCGTGGATACGGGCTCCGGCCAGGGCGTGGGCGAGGGCCCGGACCGCCTCGGCACGGGTCGGGGCGTGGGCGACGACCTTGGCGAGCATCGGGTCGTAGTGGATGCCGACCGTGTCGCCGTCGGTGAAACCGGTGTCCACGCGCACCTCACCGGACACGGCCAGGGTGTGCAGGACGCCGGTCTGGGGGCGCCAGTCCTGCGCGGGGTTCTCGGCGTAGAGGCGGGCCTCGACGGCGTGGCCGGTGGGCTCGGGGGGTGTCAGCGGCAGGGCGCCGCCCTCGGCGATGCGCAGTTGCAGGGCGACGAGGTCGAGTCCGAAGACGGCCTCGGTGACGGGGTGTTCCACCTGGAGGCGGGTGTTCATCTCCAGGAAGTACGGGCGCCCGTCGGCGGCGACCAGGAACTCGACCGTGCCGGCGCCCTGGTAGGAGACGGCCCGGGCGGCGGCCACGGCGGCCTCGTGCAGGGTGGTCCGCAGGGCTTCGGGAAGGCCGGGCGCGGGGGCCTCCTCGATGACCTTCTGGTGGCGCCGCTGCAGGGAGCAGTCCCGGGTGCCGAGCGCCCAGACCGTGCCGTGGGCGTCGGCGAGGATCTGCACCTCGACGTGGCGTGCCCGTTCCACGTAGGGCTCGGCGAAGACCTCGTCGTCGCCGAAGGCGGAGCGGGCCTCGGCGGCCGCGGCGTCCAGTTCGGCCTTGAGCCCGGACAGGTCGCGGACGATGCGCATGCCCCGCCCGCCGCCGCCGGCGGCGGCCTTGAGGAGCAGCGGCAGGTCGGCGGCGGTGGCCTGCGCCGGGTCGACGGGGTCGAGGAGCGGCACGCCGGCTGCGCGCATCAGCTCCTTGGCCCGGGTCTTGGAGGCCATGGCCTCGATGGCCTCCGGGGGCGGGCCGATCCAGACCAGGCCGGCGGCGAGCACCGCGCGGGCGAACGCGGCGTTCTCGGAGAGGAAGCCGTAGCCGGGGTGGACGGCGTCCGCGCCCGCGGCGAGCGCCGCTTCGACGATCAGGTCACCGCGCAGGTAGGTGTCGGCGGGGGCGGCCCCGGGCAGGCGTACGGCCGCGTCCGCCTCCCGTACGTGCAGGGCTCCCGCGTCGGGGTCGGAGTGGACGGCGACGGTGGCCAGGCCCAGGGCGCGGGCGGTGCGGAAGACGCGGACGGCGATCTCGCCGCGGTTGGCGACGAGGACCGAGGTGATCAGCTGGGTCATGTGCGGGCTCACATCCGGAAGACGCCGAAGCCGCCGCGGGCGCCCTCGACGGGGGCGTTGTGGACGGCCGACAGGCACAGGCCGAGGACGGTACGGGTGTCGCGCGGGTCGATGACCCCGTCGTCGTACAGCCGCCCGGACAGGAACATCGGCAGGGACTCGGACTCGATCTGCGCCTCCACGAAGGCCCGCATCCCGGCGTCCGCCTCCTGGTCGTACGGCTGCCCCTTCGCGGCGGCGGACTGCCGCGCGACGATGGAGAGCACGCCGGCGAGCTGCTGGGGGCCCATGACGGCGGATTTGGCGCTGGGCCAGGCGAAGAGGAACCGGGGCTCGTAGGCGCGGCCGCACATGCCGTAGTGGCCGGCGCCGTAGGAGGCCCCGATGAGTACGGACAGGTGGGGGACGCGGGAGTTGGAGACCGCGTTGATCATCATCGCGCCGTGCTTGATGATGCCGCCCTGCTCGTACTCCTTGCCGACCATGTAGCCGGTCGTGTTGTGGAGGAAGAGCAGCGGGATGTCGCGCTGGTTGGCGAGCTGGATGAACTGCGCGGCCTTCTGCGACTCGGCGCTGAAGAGCACGCCCTGCGCGTTGGCGAGGATGCCGACCGGGTAGCCGTGGAGGGTGGCCCAGCCGGTGACCAGACTGGTTCCGTACAGCGGCTTGAACTCGTCGAAGTCCGAGGCGTCGACGATGCGGGCGATGACCTCGCGGGGATCGAAGGGAGTCTTCAGGTCGGCGGGGACGATGCCGAGGAGTTCCTCCGGGTCGTACGCCGGCTCCTGGGCGCGCGGCGGGTCCGGGTGCGGCTTGCGGTGGTTGAGGCGGGCCACGACCCGGCGGGCCTGGCGGATCGCGTCGTGCTCGTCGAGGGCGTAGTGGTCGGCGAGGCCCGAGGTGCGGGCGTGCATGTCGGCTCCGCCGAGGGACTCGTCGTCGCTCTCCTCGCCGGTGGCCATCTTGACCAGGGGCGGACCGCCGAGGAACACCTTGGACCGGTCCTTGATCATGATGGTGTGGTCGGACATGCCGGGGACGTACGCGCCTCCGGCGGTGGAGTTGCCGAAGACGACGGCGACGGTGGGGATTCCGGCGGCGGAGAGCCGGGTCAGGTCGCGGAAGATCGCGCCGCCCGGGATGAAGATCTCCTTCTGGGAGGGGAGATCGGCGCCGCCGGACTCGACGAGGCTGATGCAGGGCAGGTTGTTCTGCCGGGCGATCTCGTTGGCCCGCAGGGCCTTCTTGAGGGTCCAGGGGTTGGACGCCCCGCCGCGGACGGTGGGGTCGTTGGCGGTGATCAGGCACTCGACGCCCTCGACCGTGCCGATGCCGGTGACCATGGAGGCGCCGACGGGGTAGTCGCTGCCCCAAGCGGCCAGCGGGGACAGCTCCAGGAACGGGGTGTCCGGGTCGAGGAGCAGTTCCACGCGTTCGCGGGCGAGGAGCTTGCCGCGGGTCCGGTGGCGGGCGGTGTACTTCTCGCCGCCGCCGAGGAGGGCCTTGGCGTGTTCGGCATCGAGCTCGGCGAGGCGTTCCTGCGCGGCGGCGCGGGCGGCGGCGAACTCGGGGGCCTGGGGGTCGACGGTGCTGGTGAGACGGGTCATGGGCCGGTCCCCTCCGGGGCGGGCAGCAGGTGGGCGGGGATGTCGAGGCGGCGGGCGCGCAGCCATTCGCCGAGGGCTTTGGCCTGGGGGTCGAAGCGGTGGGCGGAGGCGACGCCGTCGCCGAGGAGGGCGGTGACGGTGAAGTTCAAGGCCCTGAGGTTCGGCAGGACATGCCGCTCGACGGCCAGACCGCGGGTCTCGGGCAGCAGGTCCTTGAGGGTGTCCACGGTGAGGGTGCGCCGGAGCCACTCCCAGGCGGCGGCGGTCTCGACCCAGACGCCGATGTTGGCGTCACCGCCCTTGTCACCGCTGCGCGCCCCGGCCACCGCCCCGAGCGGCGCACGGACGGTGGGCCCCGCCGGGTCCGGGGCCGATGGCTGCCGGCTTCCGGGGCCGGCCGGGGCCGGTGACTGCCCGTCCTCGGGCTCCGCCGGGGCCGGTGGCCCGGGGCGGGCGGACCCTGCGGGGCCCTCCCCCGCAGGGCCTCCTGCCTGGCCCGGGGGCTGCGGCCCAGCCCGCCCGTCCCGGGGCTCCGCCACGGGCCCGGCGGGGTCTCCACCCCCGGACTGCGGCGCCTCGAAGGGCGGCGGGGACGGGATGGGCTCGGCACATCCGGCCCGCGCAGCGTCCGCGCGCACGGGCGTGGAGCGCCCGTCGCGGGGCCCGGGGGCTCCGACCCCGGTTTGCGCACGGCGCGGGGCGGAGGAAGGAACCCGCGCGGCGGGGATCGGCCGGCGGGTGCCGTCCGGGAGGACCGCCACGTGCGGGACCTCCTCGGCCGGGACCGGGGCGGAGGTGAACACCCCGTACGGCTGGGCCGGCCCCGGCGGGGCCGTGACGTGGAAGCCCGGGTAGCTGCCCAGGGCGAGTTCGACGGCCGCGGAGGTCAGCGCGCGGCCCACGCGCTCCGGCGAGGGGTCCCGGACCACCAGTCGCAGCAGCGCGCTCGCGGTTTCCTGTGTCGGGGCGTCCTCGTGGTCCGTGCGGGCCAGGGTCCAGGCGACCGAGGAGACCGGCGCCAGCACCTCCGCCAGCTGCGCGCGCACCAGGGCCGCCTTCGCCTCGATGTCGAGGCCCGTCAGCACGAAGACGACCTCGTTGCGCCAGCCGCCGATCCGGGTGATCCCCACCTTCAGGGTGGCGGGCGGCGGCTCGCCCGCCACGCCCGAGATGCGGACCCGGTCGGGACCCTCCTCGGTCAGGCGGACCGTGTCCAGGCGGGCCGTCACATCCGGGCCGAGGTAGCGGACGCCCTGGGTCTCGTAGAGCAGTTGGGCGGTGACGGTGCCGGCCGAGACCACCCCGCCCGTACCCGGGTGCTTGGTGATCACCGCCGTGCCGTCCTCGGAGACCTCCGCCAGCGGGAAACCGGGCCGACGGACGTCGTGCGCGGTGAAGAAGGCGTAGTTCCCGCCGGTCGCCTGGGTGCCGCACTCCAGGACGTGGCCCGCGACCACCGCTCCCGCCAGCCGGTCGTGGTCGTCCGGCGCCCAGTCGAACCACCACGCCGCCGGCCCGCTGACCAGCGCCGCGTCCGTGACCCGGCCGGTGACGACCACGTCCGCGCCCTCCCGCAGGCAGGCGGTGATGCCCGCCCCTCCGAGGTAGGCGTTCGCGGTCAGGGCGCCCTCCGCCCCGGCGTAGGGCATCAGGTCGTCGCCCTCGACGTGGGCGACCGCGACCGGCACCCCGACCTCGGCCGCCAGCGCGCGGATCGCCGCGGCCAGCCCCGCCGGGTTCAGGCCGCCCGCGTTCGCGACGATCCGTACGCCCCGCTCGTGCGCCAGGCCGAGGCCTTCCTCCAGCTGGCGCAGGAAGGTCTTCGCGTAGCCGAGGTCGGGGTTCTTCAGCCGGTCGCGGCCGAGGATCAGCATGGTCAGCTCGGCCAGGTAGTCCCCGGTCAGTACGTCCAGGGGTCCGCCGGTCAGCATCTCGCGCAGGGCGTCGAAGCGGTCTCCGTAGAAGCCGGACGCGTTCCCGATCCGCAGCGGACGGCGCGGCACGGAGCGGCGGGGCATCGGGCCACGGGCCACCGCGCGACCGGTCACCGGGCGTCTCCCGGTGCGCGGCCCGGGCCCGCAGGGCCCGCGAAGGCCTGGGCGATGTCCAGCCAGCGGTCGGCGTCGGGGCCGGTCGCCCTCACGGCCACGTCCGAGCGGTGGGCGCGCTGGGTCACCAGGAGGCAGAAGTCGAGCGCCGGGCCGGTGACCTGCTGCGCGGCGTCCTCCGGGCCGTACGACCAGAGCTCGGCGCCGTCCGGGGAGCGCAGTTCCACCCGGAACTCCGCGGCCGGGGCGGGCAGTCCGCGGACCGCGAACGCGTAGTCCCGGGCGCGTACGCCGATCCTGGCCACGTGCCGCAGCCGGGCGGTCGGGGTGCGGCGGACGCCGAGGGCGTCGGCGACGTCCTGGCCGTGCGCCCAGGTCTCCATCAGCCGGGCGCTCGCCATCGACGCGGCCTTCATCGGCGGCCCGAACCAGGGGAAGCGGGTGTCCGGCGAGGCCGCCGCGAGGGCCGCGTCGAGCGCCGTGCGGGTGGTCCGCCAGCGCTCCAGCAGCTCGCCGGGCGGCAGCGCCGCGCCCTCCTGCGCGCCCTCGTCCACGAAGGCGTCCGGGGCCGCGAGGGCCGTCTCGGTCAGGCGGGCGAAGCCGGGGGTGTCGGTGAGGGAGAGCAGCGCGGCCCGGTCCGTCCAGTGCAGGTGGGCGATCTGGTGGGCGACGGTCCAGCCGGGGGCGGGGGTGGGCCGGGCCCAGTCCGCCTCGGACAACCTCCCTACCAGGCGTTCCAGTTCGAGGCTCTCCTCGCGCAGATCGGCATGGACGGCGACAGCGGACGGATCGGGCACTGCGTGCTCCCCTCTCGGCGTGAGGGAAGAGTGGCAGCCCGCAAGAAAACAATCAAGCATGATTGCATGATTTGGCCGCCGACCGCCGCCTTCCCGCCACCCGCCTCAACCGCGGTCGAGGGGGGCGCCCATTGACCGCGGGACCGGACACGGCAGGTCCGGCGGCCCGCGAACCCGGCGACCACACCGGGCGATTCAGGCCGTACATCCCCAACTCGCCAAAGATCACCGGATCTCGCACCGATACTGAACGCTTCGTCCCCCCACCCCGGGCCAACCGACGAAGAGGATGAACCGACGTGACCGACGTGACCGGCAGGAACCCAGCCGCCTCCTCCCTCTATCCCGAGCTCGACGCGGGCACCCTCACCGCCTTCCTCGCCGCCCTGGAGAGCGGCGACGTCACCGGCCTCGCCCCGGCCCGCGCCGCCGAGATCGCGGACGTCCGCTCCGTCGCCGTCTTCGGCCGCGTCAAGGTCGCCGGCACCGACGGGGACCTGCTCGACGCCGCGCTGTGGCGGCACACCGGGAACGGGCCGCGGCCGGTGATCGTGATGCCCTCGCCGTGGACGAACCACGGCTGGCTCCCGTACGTCGTCCAGGCGAGCGTCTTCGCGGCCCGCGGCTACAACGTCCTCGCCTACAGCGCCCGCGGCTTCGCCGCCTCCGAGGGCCAGGTCGACGTGGCGGGCCCGCTCGACGTCGCCGACGGCAGCCGGGCCCTGGACCACCTCATCGAGCGCACCGCCGGGCCGGTGACCCGGATCGGCTTCCTCGGGGACTCCTACGGCTCCGGCATCGCCCAGCTGGTCGCCGCGCACGACACCCGCGTCGACGCGGTGGTCGCCCTCAGCACCTGGGGCGACCTCGGCGAGGCCTTCTACGAGAACCGCACCCGCCACGTCCGCGCGGTGGAGGCGCTGCTGCACGCGGCCGGCCGGGCACGGCTGAGCCCGCAGACCCAGAGCGTGTTCGAGAACGTCCTCGCCAACCGCGACATCCGGGGCACCCTGCGCTGGGCCGAGCAGCGCTCCCCGTACAGCCACGTCAAGGAGCTCAACCGCCGCCAGGTGCCCGTCTACTTCGCGCACGCGTGGCACGAGACCCTGTTCCCGAACAACCAGACGCTCAAGATGTTCAACGAGCTCACCGGCCCCAAACGCCTCGACCTCTCCATCGGCGACCACTCCGGGCCGGAGATGACCGGCATGATCGGGCTGCCCAACCGGATCTGGACGAACGCCCACCGCTGGCTGGACCACCACCTCAAGGGCGTCGACAACGGCATCGCCGACGAGGGCCAGGTCCTCGCCGAGGTCATGTGGGGCCGCACCCTCGAACCACGGCCCACCTGGCCCTCCGTCACCGAGGACGTACGCCGCCTGCACCTGGCCGGGACCGGCGAGCTCACCGACGCCCCCGACGCCGGCTGGAGCGCGAGCGTCCTGTGCGGGGTGGACACCCCCGCCACCGTCGCCGACGCGGTCGTGCTCTCCGGGTACAACGAGATCGCCGGCCGCCCGAAGACGTACCGCACCGGCGACATCGACCGCTCCGTCGCCGCCGTGTGGGCCGCCGACCCGGAACCGGAGACCGCCCGCCTGCGCGGCATACCCCGGCTGCGCGTGACGTACCGGGCCGCGAACTCGAAGTCCACCTTCGTCGCGTACCTGCTCGCGGTCGCACCCGACGGCACGGGCCACATCGTCACGCACGCCCCGTACACGGACCTCGACTCCCCGCCCGACAGCCTCGTCCGCGCCGACATCGAGCTCCAGGCCACGGCGTACGACGTCCCCCGCGGGCACCGGCTGATGCTGGTGATCGACGCACGCGACCCGTTCTACGGGGACGCCAACCTGCCGCGCGCCACCCTCGCCTTCACCTCCCCCGAGACCACCCCGTCCTACCTGGACCTGCCGCTCGGCTAGACCGCCGCGCCGCGTCCGCCGACCCCCTCGCGCCGGCCCCTCGCGCCGGCCCCGTCCCGCCGGCCCCCCGTACCGGCGGGACGGGACTCACGCGGTACGGGCCAGGTCCATCGTCCAGTTGAGGAGCCAGCGGTCGTCCCCGTCGACGCAGAAGTACTGCTCCCACCGGGCGGAGTCCTCCGTGATGTCCCGCCACACGAACCGCACCCGGACCGCCTGGCCCTCGTAGGTGTCCTCGCCCTCGAAGACGCCGGTGCCCCCGCGGAACCCGCCGACCACCGGCGGGAAGAGCGTGCCGGTGCGCCCGCTGGCCCAGTACAGCGACCACTGCTCCCGCTCGGGGTCGTACAGGCGCAGGGTGAGCCCGGCGAAGCCCATCGTCGGGAACTCGATCTCGTCGAAGCTCGCGCGTCCGTCGAAATGGCGCGAGGCGCGGGACACCGCCGGGAACTCCTCCCACGCGCTGTCCGCGTCGAGGAAGTCGGTACGCCGCCGATTGGTGACGTCCCAGGTGCCGAGCAAGAAGTCGAAGTCGTTCATGGCACGAACCTAAGAGCCCTCCACTGACATCCTGTGGCAGTGAAGTCCAGCCGACTCCTCTCGTTCCTCCTCCTGCTCCAGACCCGCGGGCGGATGACCGCCGCCGAACTCGCCGACGAGCTGGAGGTGTCCGTACGCACCGTCTACCGCGACGCGGAGGCGCTGGCCGCGGCGGGCGTACCGCTGTACGGGGACGCCGGCCACAGCGGCGGCTACCAGCTCCTTGCCGGCTACCGGACCCGCCTGACCGGCCTGAACTCGGGCGAGGCGGAGGCCCTGTTCCTGACCGGCATGCCGGGCCCCGCGGCCCAGCTCGGCCTCGGCCGGGCCCTGTCCGCGGCCCAGCTCAAGCTGCGCGCCGCCCTGCCGCCCGAGCTGCGGGAGCAGGCGGACCGGATGCGCCTGCGGTTCCACCTGGACGCCCCGGGCTGGTACGCGGAGCACGAGGACACCCCTTACCTCGCCCAGGTCGCGGACGCGGTCTGGCGCGGCCGGGTGATCGAGGTCCGCTACCGCCGCTGGAAGGAGCCCCGGGAGGTCGACCGGCGCCTGGCCCCGTACGGGCTGGTCCTGAAGGCGGGCCGCTGGTACCTGGTGGCCGCCCCCGCCCAGGCCGAGCCCCGCACCTACCGCGTGGACCAGATCCTGTCCGTCACCGAAACCGAGGACCGCGCCGAGCCGCCCCACGGCTTCGACCTGGCGGCCCACTGGCACCGCACCCAGACCGACTTCCACGCCCGGCTGTACCCGGAGCAGGCCCTGGTACGCCTCTCCCCCCGCGCCGCCACCCGCCTGACCGGCGCCCAGGCCCGGGCCCTGGCCGCCACGGCCGAACCCGACCCCGACCTCCCGGGCTGGACCCGCGCGCTCCTCCCGATCGAGTCCCACGCCCAGGCGCAGGAGCAGTTCCTGTCCCTCGGCCCGGACGCAGAGGTCCTCTCCCCACCCTCCCTCCGAGCCGCCATCCGCACGGCCCTCCACACCATGACGACCCGCTACGCCTGACGCCGGTCGGCGGCTTCGCTCAGCGGGGAGCCGCGTGCCGCCGCCGGGCCGGAGCGGGCGGGCGGGGCCGGATCAGGCTTCCGTCGGGCGGGGCTGGGAGCGGACCGCGCCCATGGAGGCCGCGATCACCAGGGCGATGGCCGCCGCGTCCAGCGCGGACAGCGCCTGGTGGAGGATCAGGAAGCCCGCCGTGGCCGCGATGGCCGGCTCCAGGCTCATCAGGATCGCGAAGGTCGGGGCCGGCAGCCTGCGCAGGGCCAGCAGTTCCAGGGTGTACGGCAGAACCGAGGACAGTACGGCGACCCCGACGCCCAGCCCCAGCGTGCTCGGCACCAGCAGCGCCGGGCCCGCTTCGTACACGCCCAGCGGGAGCGACAGCACCGCCGCCACCGCCATGGCCAGCGCCAGGCCGTCCGCCTGCGGGAAGCGGCGGCCGGTACGGGCGCTGAAGACGATGTACGCGGCCCACATCGCGCCCGCCCCCACCGCGAGGGCCGCGCCCAGCGGGTCGAGGCCGCCGAAGCCGCCTTCGCCGTGGCCGGCCAGCAGCCCCACTCCGGCCAGTGCGAGGACCGCCCACAGCAGGTTCACCAGGCGGCGTGAGACGAGCACCGACAGGGCGAGCGGGCCGAGCACCTCCAGGGTGACGGCCGGGCCGAGCGGAATGCGGTCGATGGCCTGGTAGAAGAGGCCGTTCATGCCGGCCATGGCGATGCCGAAGGCCACGACGGTGCCCCAGTCGGCCCGCGCGTACCCCCGCACCCTGGGGCGGCACACGAGCAGCAGGACCAGCGCGGCGGCGGCCAGCCGCAGGGTGACCACGCCCGCCGCGCCGGCCCTCGGCATCACCATCACGGCGAGGGCGGCCCCGAACTGCACCGAGACCCCCGCCGCGATCACGAGCGCCACCGGGCCGAGCCGGGACGGGCGCACGGGGGCCGGCTCCCCCGCCGGTCCGGATGCGGAACCGGTACCGGAAGCGGAACCGGACGGGGAAGCGGACCGCGGAGCGGTCGCCGGGGCGGAAGGGGCTCCGGGGGCGGAACCGGAAGGGGGTGCGGGGACGGGTGAGGGCATGAATCCAGACTAAGGGGTACGTAAGGCCCGTACACCCGTGTCTTGCCTTACACGCGCCTGCACCCGCCCCGGGTACACGCCGGCCTCCTCACAGGCCCTGCGCCAGTGCCTCCGCCAGGTGTGCGGCCCGGCCCCCCGCCAGTTGGGCGATCTGCGTACGGCAGGAGAAGCCGTCCGCCAGGACCACCGCGTCGGGCGGCGCCCCGCGCAGGGACGGCAGGAGCTGTTCCTCGGCGCACGCCACCGACACCGCGTGGTGGCCCGGTTCGAAGCCGAAGTTTCCGGCGAGGCCGCAGCAGCCGCCGCTGAGCTCCCCCGTCAGCCCGGCCCGTTCGCGGAGCCGGCGGTCCGCCGCGTCACCGAGGACGGCGTGCTGGTGGCAGTGGGTCTGGCCGGCCACCGGCCGGTCCAGCCGGGGCGGCTGCCAGTGCGGGGCGTACTGCTCCAGGGTCTCCGCGAAGGTGCGGACGGCCGCCGCCAGCCGGGCCGCCCGGGGGTCGTCGGGCAGCAGGGCGGGGAGGTCGGTGCGCAGGGCTGCCGCGCAGCTGGGTTCGAGGACGAGCACCGGCGCCCCCGCCCCGCCCGCAGCGTCCACCGCGTCCAGCGTGCGGGTGAGGACCCGGCGGGCCCGGTCGAGGCGGCCGGTGGAGAGGTAGGTCAGCCCGCAGCAGACTCCCGCCGGGGCGAGGGACACCTCCAGTCCCGCCGCGGCGAGGACCCGGACGGCCGCCCGGCCGGCCTCGGGGGCGAGGTACTCCGTGAAGGTGTCCGGCCAGAGGATGACGCCGGGGCTCCGCCCGCCCGCGCTCCGCCCTGCCGCCCGGCTGCGCCGCCACCACCGCGTGAAGGGCTCCGCCGCCAGCGCGGGCAGCCGCCGCTCCGGCGCCAGCCCCGCCAGCCGAGCCGCTCCCGGACCCGCCAGCCGCCCCAGCCCGTTCACCACCCCCGCCGCCCGCACCGCGGAGATCGCCCGCAGCCAGCGCGGCAGGCCTCCCAGGGTGTAGTGGGAGAGCGGCCGGATCCGGCCCGCCCAGTGGCGGTGGAGGAACTCCGCCTTGTACGTCGCCATGTCCACCCCCACCGGGCAGTCGCTGCGGCAGCCCTTGCAGGCCAGGCACAGGTCCAGGGCCTCGGCGACCTCCGTCGAGCGCCAGCCGTCCGTCAGGACCTCCCCGGCCAGCATCTCGTGCAGCAGCCGGGCCCGGCCCCGGGTGGAGTGCCGCTCCTCCCCCGTGACCCGGTACGAGGGGCACATCACCGCCGGCCCGCCGACCTCCGTCGTACGGCATTTCGCGACGCCGACGCAGCGGGCCGCCTCCGCCGCCAGCGGCGCGGCCATCGGCAGCACCGCGAAGCGGAGGTTCTCGTCGAGCCGGGCCGGCCGCACCAGTATCCCCGGGTTCATCCCGCCCGCCGGGTCCCACACGTCCTTGTACGCGCCGAACAGCCGCACCACCTCGGTCCCGTACATCCGCGGGAGCAGCTCCGCCCGCGCCTGCCCGTCCCCGTGCTCCCCCGACAGCGAACCGCCGTGGGCCACCACCAGCTCCGCCAGCTCCTCCGAGAAGGCCCGGAACCGGGCCACCCCGCCCGCCGTCACCAGGTCGAAGTCGATCCGTACGTGGACGCAGCCCTCCCCGAAGTGCCCGTACGGGGTACCGCGCAGGCCGTGCGCCGCCAGCAGCGCCCGGAACTCCCGCAGGTAGGCGCCCAGCCGGGCCGGCGGCACCGCGCAGTCCTCCCACCCCGGCCAGGCCATGCCGCCCCCGGGCAGCCGGGTCGCCGTGCCCGCCGCGTCCTCCCGGATCCGCCACAACGCCCGCTGCCCCGCCGGGTCCGCGACCACCACCGCGTCGAGCGCGTCCGCCGCCCGTACGAGGGCGTGCGCCGCCCCCTCGTCCCGCATCTCCGCGAACAGCCAGGCCCGACCGCGCGGCAGGGCCGACGCCGCGCTGCGCACCAGGTCCTCGGCCATGCCCTCCACCGTGAGCGGGGCGTACGGGAGCAGGCCCGCGGCCGCGTCGGCGGCGGCGCTCTCGTCGGCGTACCCGAGCACCGCGAGCACCGGCGCACGCGGCGCCTCCACCAGGCGGACGACCGCCTCGGTCACCACCCCCAGCGTGCCCTCGCTCCCGCAGAAGGCCCGGGCGAGCCGGACGCCCCGCTCGGGCAGCAGCGCGTCCAGGCCGCCGTATCCGGAGATCCGCCGGGAGAAGCCCCCGGACATCCCCGTGCGGAGCACCGCCAGGTTCCCTGCGACCAGCTCGCGCAGCCCGTTGGGAGCCCCCGCCCAGCCGGTGCCGATCCGGTGGACCCCTCCCCCGTACGCGGCCACCTCCAGCTCCGCCACGTTGTCCGCGGTGGTGCCCCAGGCCACCGAGTGCGCGCCGCAGGCGTTGTTTCCGATCATGCCGCCGAGCGTGCAGCGGGAGTGCGTCGAGGGGTCCGGGCCGAAGACCAGGCCGTACGGGCGCACCGCCTCCTGCAGCCGGTCGAGCACCAGCCCCGGCTGGACCACGGCGGTCCGGGCCGCCGGGTCCACCGACACCACCGCGTCCAGGTGCCGCGTCAGGTCCAGCACCACCCCCACCCCGGTGGCCTGGCCGGCGATGGAGGTGCCGCCGCCGCGCGGGACGACCGGGACCCCGGCCCCGGCGCACACCCGCAGGGCGGCCGCCACGTCCTCGGCGTCGCGCGGGCGGACCACCCCGAGCGGGACCCGCCGGTAGTTCGAGGCGTCCATCGTCACCAGGGCGCGCGCCGTCGCGCCGAAGTCCACCTCCCCGCGCAGCTCGGCCCGCAGGGTCCGCTCCAACTCCCCGGAATCCGTCACCCGTCCACCTTGCCCCGGACACGCGCGTCTCATCCGGTGGACGCGCCTCCGGGCCGCGGACCTGGACCGGATACGCTCCGCTCGTGGCTGAGATCCAGATTCCCGCTGACATCAAGCCCGCCGACGGACGCTTCGGCGCGGGCCCCTCCAAGGTGCGGACCGAGGCGCTGGACGCCCTCGCCGCCACCGGTACCTCCCTGCTCGGCACCTCGCACCGCCAGGCCCCGGTCAAGAACCTGGTCGGCTCGGTGCGCCAGGGCATCCGGGACCTCTTCTCCCTGCCCGAGGGATACGAGGTGATCCTGGGCAACGGCGGCTCCACCGCCTTCTGGGACATCGCGACCGCCGGGCTCATCGAGCGGAAGTCCCAGCACCTGACCTTCGGCGAGTTCTCCTCCAAGTTCGCCAAGGCCGCGAAGCTCGCGCCGTGGCTGGAGGAGCCGTCCGTGATCTCCTCCGAGCCGGGCACGCACCCCGAGCCGGTCGCCGAGGCGGGCGTGGACGTGTACGCGTACACCCACAACGAGACCTCGACGGGTGTCGCGGCCCCCATCAAGCGGGTCGAGGGCGCCGACGCCGGTTCCCTCGTCCTGGTGGACGCCACCTCGGGCGCGGGCGGTCTGCCGGTGGACATCACCGAGACCGACGTCTACTACTTCGCCCCGCAGAAGTCCTTCGCCTCCGAGGGCGGCCTGTGGCTGGCGGCGTTCTCCCCGGCCGCCCTGGAGCGTGCCGCTCGCGTCCACGCCTCCGGCCGGCACATCCCGGAGTTCTTCTCGCTGCCGACGGCGATCGACAACTCGCTGAAGAACCAGACGTACAACACCCCCTCGCTGTCCACCCTGTTCCTGCTGAACGACCAGCTGGAGTGGATCAACGGCCAGGGCGGTCTGGACTGGGCGACCGCCCGTACGGCGGCCAGCGCGCGCACCCTGTACGGCTGGGCGGAGGCCTCGAAGTACGCCACCCCCTTCGTCGTGGACGCCGACAAGCGTTCCGCGGTCATCGGCACGATCGACTTCTCGGACGACATCGACGCGGCCGCGGTGGCCAAGGTGCTGCGCGCGAACGGCATCGTGGACACCGAGCCGTACCGCAAGCTCGGCCGCAACCAGCTGCGGATCGCGATGTTCCCGGCGATCGACCCGGCGGACGTTCAGGCGCTGACCGCCTGCATCGACCACGTGATCGAGAAGCTCTGACCGGCAGGCCCTGACCGGTCGGATCCGGTGTACGCAGCCCCCGGCGACCTCGGTCACCGGGGGCTCCGTCGTTCCCGGACCGCACGCGATACGGTCAGGACCTCGGCATTCGGTGAATGCAGTACAGCTTGGAGGCAGCGGCGTGAGCGTGCGAGTGACGGCGGCCCAGGGCGGCGCGGACCCCTTCGGCACGGCCCGGTTGCGGCGCGGGGTGCTCGACGCGTGGGGCGCGGGCCCGGCCCGGTTCCGGGAGGACGCCAACGCCGAGGAGGACCTGGCCCTCGGCGGCTACCGCGACCGGCTCGTCGTGGAGCTGGCGCAGAACGCCGCCGACGCCGCCGCCCGGGCCGAGGTGCCCGGCCGGCTCCGGCTGACCCTGCACTCCGGCGAGGTCGGGCACACGGTGCTGGCCGTCGCCAACACCGGCGCCCCACTGGACGCGGCGGGCGTGGAATCGCTGAGCACCCTGCGGGCCTCCGCCAAGCGGGAGCCCTCCGTTCCGGGCGACGCCGCGGACACCGTGGGCCGCTTCGGCGTCGGCTTCGCGGCCGTGCTGGCGGTCTCCGACGAGCCGGCCGTACTGGGCCGGCACGGCGGGGTCCGCTGGTCCCTGGCCGAGGCCCGTGAACTGGCCCGGGAGGCCGCGAACGGCAGCCCCGGACTCGGTGACGAGCTGCGCCGCCGCGACGGGCACGTGCCGCTGCTGCGGCTGCCGCTGCCCGCCGAGGGCAGCGCGCCCGAGGGCTACGACACCGTCGTCGTCCTCCCGCTGCGCGACGCCGCCGCCGAGGACCTGGTGCAGCGCCTCCTCGACGGCATCGACGACGCCCTGCTGCTGACCCTGCCCGGCCTGCACGAGATCGTCGTCGAGACCCCGGTCGGGGGCACCCGTACGCTCCGCCGCCACACCGAGGGCGCGTACACCGTCGTCGAGGACTCCGCGGGCGGCACCCGCCGCTGGCGCACCGTCCGCCACAGCGGCCCCATCGAGCGGGCGCTGCTCGCCGACCGGCCGGTGGAGGAGCGGCTGCGGCCCGTCTGGACGGTGTCCTGGGCCGTGCCCGTCGACGCCGAGGGCGAGCCCCGCCACCCGGCCACCGCGCCCGTCGTGCACGCGCCGACGCCGACCGACGAGCCCCTCGGCATCCCCGCGCTGCTCATCGCGACGCTGCCGCTGGACACCGCGCGCCGCCACCCCGCGCCGGGGCCGCTGACCGACTTCCTGGTGGAGCGCGCGGCCGACGCGTACGCCGAACTGCTCGGGTCCTGGGACCCGGTGACCACCGCGCTCGTCGACCTCGTGCCCG
Source organism: Streptomyces sp. NPDC006326 (assembly GCF_040612915.1). NCBI lineage: Bacteria > Bacillati > Actinomycetota > Actinomycetes > Kitasatosporales > Streptomycetaceae > Streptomyces > Streptomyces sp. NPDC006326. The sequence continues at coordinate 73,435 of NZ_JBEXRC010000031.1, forward strand.
GGCCGCTCGGCAAGGGCCCGCTGGACGGGGCCCTGCGCGCGGCCATCCTCCGGCGGCTGCCGCGCACCGCCTTCCTCGAACCGGCGGCCCCCGCCGAGCACGCCGAGGAGCGCTCCGCCCTGCGCCCCTTCGAGGCCGAGGTCGTCGAGGGAGCGGGCACCGACACCGTACGGGTCCTGGCCGAGGTGCTGCCGACCCTGCTGCCCGCCGGGCTGGAGCGCCGCGCCGAGCTGCGCGCGCTCGGCGTGGGCCGGCTGCCGCTGGGCGACGCCATCGAGCGGATCGCGGGCATCGAGCGCACCCCCGACTGGTGGCACCGGCTCTACGACTCGCTGGCCGGGGTGGATCCGGACCGGCTCTCCGGCCTCCCGGTGCCGCTGGCCGACGGCCGGACCACGATCGGCCCGCGGCACGTCCTGCTGCCCGACGCGGACACTCCCGCCGACCTGGCCCGGCTCGGCCTGAAGGTGGCGCACCCGGACGCGGCGCACCCGCTGCTGGAGAAGCTGGGCGCGCTGCCGGCGACCCCGCGCGCGGTGCTGACAACCCCGCAGGTCAGGGTCGCCGTCGCCGCATCGCTGGACGCCGGGGAGGTCTGGGACGAGGACGGGCTGGACCCCGACGAGCTGGCCGAGGTGGTGCTCGGGCTGGTCCGCGACGCCGATCTCGCCCCGGGCGACGAGCCGTGGCTGGGCGCGCTGGCCCTCCCCGACGAGGACGGCGAGCTCACGCCGGCGGGCGAACTGCTGCTGCCGGGCTCCCCGCTGGCCGCGGTGATCCGGGAGGACGAGGTCCCGTACGTGGACGCGGAACTGGCCGAGCGGTGGGGCGCCCAGCCGCTCACGGCCTGCGGGGTGCTGGCCTCCTTCCAGCTGGTCCGCGCCACCGACGTGGTCCTCGACCCGGACGAACTGGAGCCCCGTGAAGGGGACTACGCCGAGCCCGACGACGTCGGCCTGCTCGACGCGGTCGACGTGTGGTGCGAGGACGTGCTCGACCAGCTCCCGGACACCCCGCTCCCGCCGGTCGCCACCGAGATCATCGCCGTCCGCGACCTCGACCTGGTCGACGACGACTGCTGGCCGCAGGCCCTGGCGATGCTCGCCCAGCCCCCGCTGCGCGACGCCCTGACCCAGCCCGTACGGGTCCTGCTGCCGGACGGCACCACGCAGTCCGTGCGCCCGTACACCGCCTGGTGGCTGCGCGACCACCCCGTGCTCGACGGCCGCCGCCCGGCCGGTCTGCGGGCGGCGGGCGGCGACCCGCTGCTGGCCGGCCTCTACACCTCGGCGGACGCCACCGGATTCGAGGACGAGCAGGTCCTGCGGGCGCTCGGCGTACGCACCACCGTGGCCGCCCTGCTGGACGAGCCCGGCGGCGCGGCCGAACTGCTGGGCCGGCTGGCCGATCCGGACCGCGAGGTGACCGACCGCCAGCTGCACGCCCTGTACGGTGCCCTGGCCGATCTGGACCCCGAGCAGGTCACCCTGCCCGACGAGCTGCGGGCGGTGGTGGACGGCGCGATCCGTGTGGTGGACGCGGCGGACGCGGTGATCGCCGACGCCCCCGACCTGCTGCCGCTGACCGGCGGGCTGCCGCTGCTGCCCGTCGCCCCCGACCGCGCGGCCGACCTCGCGGACCTGCTCCAGGTACGCCGCCTGTCGGACTCGGTCCCGGCGGAGGTCACCACCCCGGGCGAGGAGCACGAGGTCCCGGAGCCGGTCCTGCTCCTGCTCGGCCCGGCCGCGCCCCGCACGTACGTCGAGCACGAGGAACTGATCGCGGGCGGCGTGGAACTCGACTGGCGGCTCACCGGGGACGGAGTGCTGCACGCCTCCACCCTGGAGGGCGTGGCGGCGGGCCTGGCCTGGTCGGCGAAGCAGTGGCCCCGCCGCTTCGAGGTCGCGGCCCTCCTGGAGGACCCGTCCCGCACGACGGAACTGGCCCGCGACCGCTGGTTCGACTGACCCGCCCGGCGCGGACGGCGGCGGCCCCGGCCTACGGGGTCTCGGCGGGGGCGAGCAGGGCGTCGGCCACCGCGGTCCGCGCGTAGAGCATGGAGCGGCCGTTGCGGTGCGCGGTGACCAGGCCCGCGTTCCGCATGGCCGTCAGGTGCTGGGAAACCCCGGCCGCCGACAGTCCGCACTGCCGGGCGAGCTGGGTGGTCGAGGCCGGGGTGTCGAGTTCGGCCAGGAGCAGCGCACGGGAGCGGCCGATGACTGCCGCGACGGCTTCGGCGGCGGCTGCGCCGGCGCGCGGCTCCCACAGCGTGCCGATCCCCCGGGCCGGATAGGCGAGTTGCGGCGCCTGGCTCACCACCGTCCGGGTCAGCACGCGAGGCCAGGCGAAGACCGAGGGCACCAGGAGCAGTCCGGGCCCCGCCTCCGCCCGGGTCGGGTGGTGGCAGTGCCGGCGGAGCAGGCGCAGGGTGCCCTCGTCCCACCGCACGGTGGCGTGCAGTTCGTTCAGGACGTGGGCGGAGCCGTGCTCGGCGACCTGCCGGGCCCGGTGGAACAGGTCCGCCTCCAGGAGTCGGCGGATGCGGGCCCAGTAGGGCGCGAGCGCGAGCTCCCAGTACGTCTCGATCTCCGCGGCCACCTTCTCCAGCGCCGCCTCCGGCTCCTCGTGCAGCTGCCGCAGACGGGCCCGGCCGGCTCCCCCCTTGGCCTCCAGGGTCTGCAGGTCCGCGCGTACCTGTTCGGCGGGAGTGCGGCGGATGGCGGCCAGCTCGGCGGGAAGGCCGGGGAACGGCCCCGGCGGGGTGGGGGTGAGGAAGTCGGCCAGATAGCCCCGGCCCGGGACGAGGTCGGCCAGCCAACCCCGGTCCAGGCCCGCGCGCAGCAGCCGGGGCCGTACTTGTGCGGCCCAACGACGGTGCAGCAGCGGCTCGGCCGGGTCGCCCAGCAGACGGAAGCTGGTGACGACCTCCCACATCGGGGAGACCGCGAACCGGGTCTGCGCCAGGTCCGTCGCCGAGAAACTCAGCCCCGATTCCATGTCTTCGCGGTACCCGCCCTTCCATGTCCCGGGCCGTGGCGGCCCGTTGGATTCGGTCTGAGCTTAATCACTGGGGTGCAGGGGCGGCGGGGCGCAGGCTCCTCGCATGCCCACCTCCTTCCGCGGACTCCCGCGCACCGTCTGGACCGTCTTCGCCGGCACGATCGTCAACCGCCTCGGCCATCTGGTCACCCCCTTCCTCGTGTTCCTCCTGGCCGACCGCGGGGTCACCGGGACGCAGACCTCGTACGTCCTCGGCGCGCTGGGGGCGGGCAATCTGCTCGGCCCGGCGGTCGGCGGGCTGCTCGCCGACCGGATCGGGCGCCGACCGACCATGCTCGTCGGGCTGCTGGGGGCCGCGGCGGCGCAGGGTGCACTGTTCCTTGCGCCGGGGGTGGCCCCGATGGCCGCCGCCGCGCTGCTGCTGAGCACCGCGTCGGCGACAGTGGGCCCTGCCGCGTACGCGCTCATGGCCGACGCCGTGGACGCGGGGCGCAGGCAGCGGGCGTACGCCCTGTTCGGCTGGGGCGTCAACATCGGCACGGCCGTCGCCGGGGTGCTCGGCGGCTTCCTCGCCGCGCACGGGTACTGGCTGCTCTTCGCGGTGGACGCAGCGACCCTGCTGGTCTACGCCGGCATCGTGGCGACCCGGCTGCACGAGCCGCCGCGCACGGCGGCCGCCCTGCCCGCGGAGTCGGGCCCGGGATACGGGGTGGTCTTCCGCGACCGGCTGCTCCTCGCGCTGCTGCCGCTCTTCGGGATCCAGCTGTTCGTGTACTCGCTGACCGAGGTCGCCCTGCCGCTCGCCGTCCACGACAGCGGGCTGCCTCCCGCCGTCTACGGGGCGCTGGCAGCGGTCAACGCGGTCCTGGTCGTGGTGCTCCAGCCGTTCGTCACGGGCCGCCTCGCCCGGCTGCCGCAGCTGCACGTGCAGGCGGCGGGCGGCGCCCTGATCGCCGTCGGGGTGGCGCTGACCGGCCTCGCGGACTCGGTCGCGGGATACGCGGCCTCGGTGGTCGTCTGGTCACTCGGCGAGGTGGTCGTGGCCGGGATCGCGGCCTCGGTGGTCGCGGGTCTCGCCCCGGCCTCCGCCCGCGGCCGCTACCAGGGCGCCTTCAGCTGGACCTGGGGCCTCGCCCGCTTCGGCGCCCTCACCCTGGGCATCACCGTGTACGCGGGGATCGGCCCGGCGGCCCTGTGGTGGGGTGCCCTGGCGGCGGGTCTGATCAGCGCTGCGGCGGTCCTCGCCCTGAGCGGCCGCATCCGCGCCCGGGGCGAGCACGGCCTCGCCGCCCAGGGCCTCGCCGCGTAGAAGCCGCGCCGGCATGCCGCGTGGAAGACGGATCAGGCGGGGAACCGCCGGTCGACCCCGCGGAAGGTGAACTCGATCAGGGTGGCCGCCGCCGCGGCGACGGCCACCGCGAGCCAGGGCATCCGGGTGCCCACCAGACGCAGTTGGAAGAAGTCCTGGAGCCATGGGACGACGAGGACGACGAGGAACGCCCCGCCCATCGCCGCGACCAGGGCGATCCGCCACCACGTGTACGGGCGGGCGATGATCGCCAGCACCCAGAGGGAGACCAGGAACAGGGTGAGCGTCGCGACGCTCGTCTCGGCCTTGAGGGAGTCGGCCCCGCTGTAGTGGTGGCGTGCGAGCAGGTACGTGGTGAAGGTGGCCACCGCCGCGATCACCCCGCCGGGGACCGCGTACCGCATCACCCGGCGCACGAAGTGCGGCCGCGCCCGCTCCTTGTTCGGGGCCAGCGCCAGGAAGAACGCCGGGACGCCGATGGTCAGGGTGGACAGCAGGGTCAGGTGGCGCGGCAGGAACGGGTAGTCCACCCCCCAGCACACCACCAGAATCGCCAGCAGCACCGAGTAGACCGTCTTCGTCAGGAAGAGCGTGGCCACGCGGGTGATGTTGCCGATGACCCGGCGGCCCTCGGCGACCACCGACGGGAGGGTGGAGAAGCTGTTGTTGAGCAGGACGATCTGGGCGACGGCCCGGGTGGCCTCGGAGCCCGAGCCCATCGAGACGCCGATGTCGGCGTCCTTGAGGGCGAGGACGTCGTTGACGCCGTCGCCGGTCATCGCCACCGTGTGGCCCTTGGACTGGAGCGCGCCGACCATCTCGCGCTTCTGCTGGGGGCTGACCCGCCCGAAGACCGCGTTCTCGTCGAGGACGGCGGCCATCTCGTGCCGTTCGGGGGGCAGCCGGCGCGCATCGACCGTGTTCCCGGCGCCCGGCAGGCCCAGTTTGCCGGCGACCGCGCCGACGGAGACCGCGTTGTCGCCGGAGATGACCTTCGCGTGGACCTTCTGGTCCTCGAAGTAGCGCAGCGTGTCGGCGGCGTCGGGGCGCAGCCGCTGTTCCAGGACGATCAGGGCGGTCGGCCGGGCCCCGGCGGCGACGGACGCGTCGTCGAGTTCGCGGGAGGCCCGGGCCAGCAGCAGGACGCGCAGTCCCTGCTCGTTGAGGTCGTTGATCTCGTCGAGGGCGGGGTCCCCGGCCGGCAGGAGGACGTCGGGGGCGCCGAGCAGCCAGGTGGAGTTCTCCCCGTCGCCCTCGCTGAAGCTGGCGCCGCTGTACTTGCGGGCCGAGGAGAACGGCAGCGATTCGGTGCAGCGCCACTCGGCGCTGTCCGGGTAGGCGTCGATGATGGCCTGGAGGCTGGCGTTGGGCCGCGGGTCGGACTCGCCGAGCGCGCCGAGCACCTTCTTGACGTACGGGGGTTCCGCGCCGCCGAGCGGGCGCAGCTCGGTGACGTCCATCCCGCCCTCGGTGAGGGTGCCGGTCTTGTCGAGGCAGACGACGTCGACGCGGGCGAGGCCTTCGATGGCGGGCAGCTCCTGCACCAGGCACTGCTTGCGGCCGAGCCGGATGACGCCGATGGCGAAGGCGACGGAGGTGAGCAGCACCAGCCCCTCGGGGATCATCGGGACGATGCCGCCGACGGTGCGGGCGAGGGAGTGCTTGAGGTCGGAGTCCTTGACGACGAGCTGGCTGATGACGAGGCCGATGGAGGTCGGGATCATCATCCAGGTGACGTACTTGAGGATGGTGGAGATGCCGGAGCGCAGCTCGGAGTGGACGAGCGTGAAGCGCGTGGCCTCTTCGGCCAGCTGGGCGGCGTAGGCCTCGCGGCCGACCTTGGTGGCGGTGAAGGCTCCGCCGCCCGCGACGACGAAGGAGCCGGACATGACCGGGTCGCCGGGCTTCTTCAGGACGGGGTCGGCCTCGCCGGTGAGGAGCGACTCGTCGATCTCCAGACCGTCGGCCTCGCCGAGGACCCCGTCGACGACGACCTTGTCGCCCGGGCCGAGTTCGATGACGTCGTCGAGGACGATCTCGGAAGTGGAGATCTCGGCGGTCCGGCCGTCGCGGCGGACGCTGGGTCTGGCCTCGCCGATGACGGCGAGGCTGTCCAGGGTCTTCTTGGCGCGCATCTCCTGGATGATGCCGATGCCGGTGTTCGCGATGATCACGTAGCCGAACAGGCTGTCCTGGACCGGCGCGACGAACAGCATGACCACCCACAGGACGCCGATGATCGCGTTGAAGCGGGTGAAGACGTTGGCGCGGACGATGTCGGTGGTGGAGCGGGACGAGCGGACGGGGACGTCGTTGACGTCGCCGCGCGCGAGGCGTTCGGCGACCTCGGCGGTGGTCAGGCCGCCGGGCCTGAACCGGGGGGCGGGCGGGCGGACCGGGTGCACCGGGTCCAGCTCCGCCCCCGCGTCGATGGCGGCGTGGCCGGAGCCCGCACCGCGGCCCGGCTCCGGACCGCCGGGTCCGATCTCTGCCCGCTGCGTCATGCTTTCGACGGTAAAGGGGGTTGCGTCCCTTCACCCGCCGAGACGGACGAATATCCGACCTCAGGATGACCCGGATCGTCCCGTGGTCGGGCGGCGGGCCCGGGCGGGCGTACGTCAGCCGGCGTGCGACTCGGGGGCCGCCGGGCCCGGAGCCCCCTCGGCCCCCTCGGCCCCCTCGGCCCCTTCGGCGTCGCGCGCGGCCAGCTCGGCGGCATGGCGCTTCAGGGCCGCGTCCCGGCCACGGACGTACCAGAGGCCGATCAGGCCGAGGAAGCCGCCGGCCGCGCAGCACCACACCCACCACAGCAGGTCCCGGTCGGCGAACCAGCCGTAGAACGGGAGCTGGACGAGGAACAGGGCGAACCAGAGGATCGTGCCGCCGGTGACGGTCGCGACGACCGGGCCCTCCAGGGGCTCCGGCGCCTCGTGCTTCGCAGTCCATTTCGCCATGGCCTCAGTTTAGGCGGGCCGCCCCCGGCCACCCCCGCCTCCCCCGGCCGGCCCCGGCCGCCCGTCTGCCCGCGGCTGTCTACGCGCGGAGATGGACGGGCTTTCGCTCATGTGTTCATACTGAAACGGTTTGGGCTCGGCCCATTTTCCTCGTAGGAACCCCCAATGAGCGTTGAGGACCGTATGAGCACGTCGGCCCCCGCCCCCGCGGACACTCCCCCGGCCCCCACCCCCCGGGGCACTTCCGGCCTCGACCGCTACTTCAAGATCTCCGAGCGCGGCTCGACCGTCGCCCGCGAGGTCCGCGGCGGTTTCGCCACCTTCTTCGCGATGGCGTACATCATCGTGCTCAACCCGATCATCCTGGGCAGCGCGAAGGACATGTACGGGCACCAGCTCGACGGCGGCCAGCTCGTCACCGCCACCGTCCTGACCGCGGCCTTCACCACCGTCCTCATGGGCGTCATCGGCAACGTCCCCATCGCGCTCGCCGCGGGCCTCGGCGTGAACACGGTCGTGGCCCTCCAGCTCGCCCCCCGCATGAGCTGGCCCGACGCCATGGGCATGGTGGTCCTGGCCGGCTTCGTGGTGATGCTGCTGGTCGCCACCGGCCTGCGCGAGCGGGTCATGAACGCCGTCCCGCAGGGCCTGCGCAAGGGCATCGCCATCGGCATCGGCCTGTTCATCATGCTGATCGGCCTGGTCGACTCGGGCTTCGTCTCGCGCATCCCGGACGCCGCCCACACCACCGTGCCGCTCCAGCTCGGCACGGACGGCCATCTGCACGGCTGGCCGGTGCTGATCTTCGTCGTCGGCGTCCTGCTGACCCTCGCCCTGCTGATCCGCAAGACCCCCGGCGCGATCCTGATCTCCATCGTCGCCATGACCGTCGTCGCCGTGGCCGTCCAGCTGGTCGCCGAGCTGCCCGACTCGGGCTGGGGCCTGACCGTGCCCGAGTGGCCGGGCAACCCGGTGGCCGCGCCCGACTTCGGCCTCGTCGGCCAGGTCAGCCTGTTCGGCGGCTTCGGCAAGGTGGGGGTGCTGACCGGCATCCTCTTCGTCTTCACCGTGCTGCTGTCCTGCTTCTTCGACGCGATGGGCACGATCCTCGGCGTCGGCGACGAGGCCAAGCTGATCGACAAGGACGGCAACTTCCCCGGCATCAACAAGGTCCTGCTGATCGACGGCCTGGCCGTCGCCTCCGGCGGCGCGACCTCCTCCTCGGCCACCACCTGCTTCGTGGAGTCCACGGCCGGTGTCGGCGAAGGCGCGCGTACGGGCCTGGCGAACGTGGTGACCGGCGCCCTCTTCGGGGTGGCGCTCTTCCTGACGCCGCTCGCCACCATGGTCCCCTCGCAGGCCGCCACGCCCGCCCTCGTGGCGGTCGGCTTCCTGATCCTGGCGGGCTCGGTCAAGGACATCGACTGGAGCGACTTCACCATCGCCGTCCCGGCCTTCCTGGCCATGGTGATGATGCCGTTCACCTACTCGATCACCAACGGCATCGGCCTCGGCTTCATCAGCTTCTGCGTGCTGCGGGCGGCGACCGGCCGCGGCCGGGAGGTTCCGGTGGCCATGTACGTGGTGTCGGCCGTGTTCGTCTTCTACTACGCGATGCCGGCGCTCGGCCTCACGTAAGCCCGTAGAACTTCTCCGTCTCGTCGACGGCCGCCTTGAAGCGCTCGTCGAAGTCATCGCGAATGAGCGTCCGGACCACGTAGTCCTGGACGCTCATTCCGCGTTTGGCGGCGTGAGTCCGGAGGCGTTCGAGCAGCTCCCCGTCTATGCGCATGCTCAGCACATGTGTCCCCATGCCCGAAAGGGTCGTGGCACGGGCCGTGGACGCGTGTCACTTTCCGCGGCCGACTCACCCGTATGAGTGATGGCCGTGCGCGGCGTAAACCGGTGTTTCTTAGCGAGAGTAATGAGTTATTCTAAGTACATGCCCGACCTTGCCCATGGCGACGATGCTGCCGCCGTGAACGACCTCCGCTCCGCCGTCATGCGGCTGGGCCGACGCCTCAAGCACCAGCGCGTCGACGAATCGCTGAGCCCGACCGAGATGTCGGTCCTCGGCACCCTCGCCCGCTGCGGCCAGGCCACCCCCGGTGAGCTGGCCCGGCGCGAGCACGTCCAGCCGCCGTCGATGACCCGCATCGTGGCGCTGCTGGAGGCCAAGGGCCTGGTCCGGCTGGAGCCGCACCCCGACGACCGCCGCCAGAAGGTGGTCAGCCAGACCGCGGAGGCCGAGGCGATGCTCGAAGAGAGCCGCCGCAAGCGCAACGCGTTCCTGGCCGGGCTCGCGGCCGAGCTCACCGAGGACGAATGGGCCAAGCTGCGCGAGGCCGCGCCCGTCCTGGAGAAGCTCGCGCACTTGTAAGGAACGACGCCAGGAGGCGAACGCTTTTGAGTACGGGAAACGGAGCAGACTCCGCACCCGGCCACATATCCACCTCTACCACTCGCTCCGCGAGCAGGAACCCGGCAGCCCCTCCCGGCGGCCGGGGGATGTTCAGCTCGCTGAAGATCCGGAACTACCGGCTCTTCGCCCTGGGACAGGCCGTCTCGAACACCGGCACCTGGATGCAGCGCATCGCCCAGGACTGGCTGGTCCTGTCCCTGACCGGCTCGGCCTCCGCCGTCGGCATCACCATCGCGCTGCAGTTCCTGCCGATGATGCTCTTCGGCCTCTACGGAGGCGTACTCGCCGACCGCCTCGCCAAGCGGCCGCTGCTGCTCGCCACCCAGAGCGCGATGGGCCTGACCGGCATCGCCCTCGCCGCGCTCACCCTGGCCGGACACGTCCAGGTCTGGCACGTGTACCTGGCGGCCTTCCTGCTCGGCCTGGTCACCGTCGTGGACAACCCGGCGCGGCAGACGTTCGTCTCCGAGATGGTCGGCCCCGCGCAGGTCGCCAACGCGGTCTCGCTGAACTCGGCGAACTTCCAGTCCGCGCGGCTGGTCGGCCCGGCGCTGGCCGGCGTGCTGATCACCGCCGTGGGCTCCGGCTGGGCCTTCCTGCTGAACGGGCTGTCCTTCGCGGCGCCCCTGGCCGGCCTGCTGCTGATGCGTACGAACGAACTGCACCCCGTGCAGCCGCAGCCGCGGGCCAAGGGGCAGCTGCGGGAGGGCCTGCGGTACGTCGCGGGACGGCCCGAGCTGATCTGGCCGATCGTGCTGGTCGGCTTCATCGGGACCTTCGGGTTCAACTTCCCGATCTGGCTGTCGGCCTTCGTGGACCACGTGTTCCACGGGGACGCGGGCACCTACGGCCTCTTCAACACGCTGATCGCGGCGGGCTCCCTGGCCGGCGCCCTGCTGGCCGCCCGGCGCGGCCACTCGCGGCTGCGCCTGCTGGTGACGGCGGCGCTGCTCTTCTCGGCGCTGCTGCTGGTGACGGCGTTCGCGCCCGGCTTCTGGCTGTTCGCGGCGCTGCTGGTGCCGCTCGGGATCTTCGGCCTGACGGTCAACGTCACGGCGAACTCCAGCGTCCAGATGGCCACCGATCCCGAGATGCGGGGCCGGGTGATGGCCCTGTTCATGATGGTGTTCACGGGCGGCACCCCGATCGGCGCACCGCTGGTCGGCTGGGTGACCGACACCTACGGGGCGCGGATCGGCATGGCGGCGGGCGGAGCGGTCTCGCTGGCCGCCGCCGCGGTGATCGCGGTGGTCCTGTCCCGGGTGGGCAACCTCCGCCTGAGCGTGAGCCGCCACGGGGTGGCCTTCGTCCCGTCCCGCCAGACCCTGACGACGGCGGCCTGACCGCCGCACCGGGCCGGCCCCCCTCGGGCCCGGCCCGGCGGCGGCGCCCGGTCAGGAGCGCCGGCGCGACAGCAGCCGCTTCCCGGCCAGCACCAGCACCGTCCCCACCACCAGCACCGCCGCGCCCTTCGGGAAGCTCCCGCCCTGGGGGAGGCTCCCGCCCTGGCCCCCTTGGCCGCCCTGGCCGCCCTGGGCGGCGCCGGCCCCGGCCGACGGGCCGGCCGAGGGGCCGCCGGCGGCGGACGCCTTCACCGGGACCGCCACCACCCGGCTCCCCTCCCCCTCCGAGCCGAACAGCAGTGTGGACCCGTCCGCCGAGTACGTCACCGACTCCGCCTGCCCCTGCCACGGCGCGTCGACCCGCTCCCCCTCGCCCTGCGGCCGCCCGTCCTTCCACGGATAGGAGCGCGCCCAGAAGTACCCGCGCAGCGCGAGGTGCCCGCCGTCCGGGGAGAACGCCCCGTCGGTCACCCAGGGGACGTCCGCCACCCGCCGGAACACGTTCGGCCCCGAGGTCGACAGCCGCTCCGGGCCCTCGTACAGGCCGCCCTTGTCCTCGCTCTTGCTCGCGATGTAGACCCGCCCCGTCACCGGATGCACCATCAGCGCCTCCGCGTTGCGCGCCCCGTCCGCGTACCGCACGGTGAACTGCTCCGCCTTGACGGTGGCGTCGGCGAGCTGCTTCGGCTCCGGGAAGCGGTAGATCCACACGTGGTCCCAGCTGCCGTTCAGGTTGTCGCCGATGTCGCCGACGTACAACTGCCCGTCCGGCCCGAGCGAGATCGCCTCCACGTCGCGCGGCGTCCCGATCCCGGTCAGCGTCACGCGGGCCACCGTCTTCCCGGTCGCCGCGTCCACGGCGTACACGTACGGGCCGTCGTCGCTGTCGTTGTGCGTCCAGTACACGCCGGGGTGGATCCGGCTGGCCGCCAGCCCGCTCGACTCCTTGATCCGCGGGTCGGTGATCGTGAAACCGGTGGCTCCCGCCCCCGGGGACTGCGCCGCCACCGCCGAACCCGGCAGCACGGCAAGGACGGTGGCGGCACACAGGGCAACGGTCGACGGCAACAGGCGCATGCACCAAGCCTGCCAGCACCCCGTGCGTGTCCGGCATCACAGGGGCTCACGCCGTGCGATCCGCGATGATGACCGGATGCGTTTCATGTTCGTCGGCGACTCCATGACCATCGGACGCGCCGGCGACTACACCTGGCGCTACCGGATGTGGCAGCACCTCAACGCCACCTTCGGCGGCCCCTACAAGATCGTCGGCCCGCGCAGCGAGGTCTACGACACCTTCGCGGGCGCGCCCACCAGCCACGAGTACGCCGACCCCGGCTTCCCCGACCACGCCCGCCGCCACCTCGCCGGCTGGGGCGAGGGCTGGCAGCACATGGTCCCGCTCATCGGGCCCGCCTGCCGCTCCGGCAAGGCCGACGTCCTGCTCGTCTCCCTCGGGCTGATCGACCTCGGCTTCTACACCGCGGCCACCGAGACCGCCGCCAACGCCCGCCGCTTCATCGCGGAGGCCCGCGCCGCCCGTCCGGGCATACGGATGGTGCTGCTCCCGGTCATACCGAACGTCCGGGCCGAGTCCGACGCGCCCTTCGCCGCCGAGGTCGCGCGGTTCAACGAGCTCCTGGCGAAGGCGGTCGCCGACCTGTCCACGCCCGCCTCCCCGATCCTGCTGGGCGCGCGCCCGCACGCGTACGAGATCCACCAGGACACCTACGACGGCACCCACCCCAACGCCTCCGGCGAGCACCGGCTGGCGGGCGAGTTCGCGGCGGTCCTGCACCAGGCCTGGGGCATCGGCGCCCCCTACCGCCCGGCGCCGTAGCCGCGCAACACCGCCGTCCCCGCGGGGCCTTGCCTGGAGTGCACTCGAAGCAGTTGGCTAGTGCCCCATGAAGTACACACAGCTCGGACGCACCGGTCTCAAGGTCAGCCGACTCGTACTCGGCACCATGAACTTCGGCCCCCTCACGGGAGAGCCCGAAAGCCACGCCATCATGGACGCGGCCCTGGACGCCGGCATCAACTTCTTCGACACGGCCAATGTCTACGGCTGGGGTGAGAACAAGGGCCGCACCGAGGAGATCATCGGCACCTGGTTCGCCCAGGGCGGCCGCCGCCGGGACAAGACGGTCCTGGCCACCAAGGTCTACGGCGGCATGGCCCCCGAAGGCGAGTCCTGGCCCAACTACGACCGCCTGTCGGCGCTGAACATCCGGCGGGCCGTCGAGGCCAGCCTGAAGCGCCTGAACACCGACTACATCGACCTCTACCAGTTCCACCACGTGGACCGGAACACCCCCTTCGAGGAGGTCTGGCAGGCCGTCGACGTCCTGATCCAGCAGGGGAAGGTGCTGTACGCCGGGTCCTCGAACTTCCCCGGGTACAAGATCGCCCAGGCCAACGAGACCGCAGCCCGGCGCGGCTCCGTCGGGCTGGTCAGCGAGCAGTGCCTCTACAACCTGGCCGAGCGGCGCGCCGAGATGGAGGTCATCCCGGCCGCCCAGGAGTACGGGCTCGGCGTCATCCCGTGGTCCCCGCTGCACGGCGGGCTCCTCGGCGGCGTCATCAAGAAGGAGGTCGAGGGCGGCCGACGGGCCTCCGGACGCTCCGCGGACGCGCTGGCCAACACCGAGGTGCGGGCGCAGGTGCAGGCCTACGAGGACCTGCTCGACAAGCACGGCCTGGAGCCGGGCGAGGCGGCGCTGGCCTGGCTGCTCACGCGGCCGGGGGTCACCGGGCCGATCGTGGGGCCGCGTACGGCGGAGCAGCTCGCCTCCGCGCTGCGGGCGGTGGAGCTGGAGCTCTCGCAGGAGGTCCTGACGGGCCTCGATGAGGTCTTCCCGGGGCCGGGTCCGGCGCCGGAGGCCTTCGCCTGGTAGCGGACGGCCTCCGCCTGGTGGCCGTCGGCCGGGCGGTGGCCGGGCCGCGGCGGATGCCGCGGGCCGGCTACTGGCCTACGGCGGCCGCCACGGCCACCACGACGAACATCAGCACGAGCACACCGGCCATCACACGGTTACGGGTCTTGGGATCCACCCGTCGAGCCTAACGTGTGGCCGGCGGCCCGTGGTCAGCGGCCGAGCGGCCAGGCGGCGACGACCTCGTAGCGGGGCTGTTCGCCGGGGATCCCGCCGGTCGGCAGGTTGCTGCGGACCAGGCTCAGTTCGCCGACCTGCCAGGGACTGCCCTCGAAGCCCTTCAGGGCGTCCAGGTACGGGCGCAGGTCGGCGCCGCCGTGGCTGCGGCCCAGGGTGAGGTGGGCGGTGTACCGGCGGTGCTGCTCCATCGGCACCCCGGCCCGGCGGGCGGCCGCGTCGGCCCGCTCGGCGAGCATCCGCATCGTGTCGATGCCGCCCGCCGCGCCGACCCACAGGGCGCGGTCGCCGAAGTGTCCGCAGCCGTGCAGGCGCAGCGGGAAGGGGTCGGTCCGCTCGGCCGCCCGGGCGAGCCGGGCCCGCAGGTCCGGCAGGACCGGATCGTCCACCTCGCCCATGAAGGCGAGCGTGAAGTGCCGGCCCGCATCCGAGGTCCAGCGGATCCGGTCGTCCCGGCCGGCCAGGTCCTCCCGCACGGCCTGCACGGCCCTGCGCAGCTCGTCCAGCGCCTCCGGGGGCGGCAGCACCGCGGCAAACAGCCTCATGCCGCGGAGCCTAGCGTCCCCCGGCAGCCCCGGCCCGGGGTCGGGGCCCGTCTTCAGGCCAGGCCCTACGCCTCCGCGATCGGGATCTGCTGCGGCGGGGCCGGCTTCGTGCCGTTCACCGGGGCCCCCGGTGCGGCGCCGGGACGGGGCGGCGCGGCGTCGGGCCCGGACATCGACGCCAGCAGCTGACGGGCCAGGCCGAGGCCGGTGCCGCCCATCGTCAGCGCCTTCGCGAACATCTCCGACATGCCCTCGGCGCCGTTCAGCAGCACCATGTGCTCCACGTTCCCGAAGGCGCCCGCGCCCGCCTCCACGATCGCCGGCCAGTTCTCGGCGAGCTGCTGCGCGACGACCGCTTCCTGGTTCTCCGCCAGGGCCGCGGCCCGCGCCTTGATCGCCTCGGCCTCGGCCAGGCCCTTCGCCTTCGCGGAGGCCGCCACCGCGAGCCCCTTGGCCTGCGTCGCCGCCGCCTCCGCCTCACCGGTGGCCCGGGTCGCCTTCGCGGCCGCGAGCCCGCGGGCCTCCGTCGCCGCCGCGTCCGCGGTCGCCGCCGTCGTCACCCGGGTCGCCTCGGCCGCCGCCGCGAGCTCCGTCTCCTTCGCCTTGGCCTGCGCCGCGGAGATCCGGGCGTCGCGTTCGGCCTCGGCCCGGGTCCGGGTCTCGTACGCCGCCGCGTCGGCCGGTTTGCGCACGTCCGCCTGGAGCTGCTGCTCGCGCCGGTGCGCCTCCAGCTCCGCGACCCGCGTCTCCTGGACGACGACCTCCTGGCGCGCCGCCGCCTCGGACAGCGGTCCGGCCTGCCGGGCGGCGGCCGCGGCCTTGTCCCGTTCGGCCTGGTAGCCGGCCTGGAGGATCTCGCTGTCCCGGGTGGCTTCCGCCATCCGTGCGAAGGCGGTCTGCTCGGCCTCGGTGGCGAGCCGGTTCGCCTCGGCCTGCGCGATGCGCGCGTCCCGCTGGACGGCCGCGGCGTGCGGCATCGCCAGGTTCTTGATGTAGCCGGTCGGGTCCTCGATCTCGTGGATCTGCAACGAGTCGACGATCAGGCCGAGCTTCTCCATCTCCGTACCGCAGGCCGCCCGGGTCTGCCCGGTCAGCTTCTCCCGGTCGCGGATCATGTCCTCGACCGTCAACCCGCCCACGATGGACCGCAGATGGCCGGCGAAGACGATGTGCACCCGCTCCGGCATCATCTTCTGCTGGTCCAAGAAGCGGCGGGCGGCATTGGCGATGGACACCAGGTCGTCGCCGATCTTGAAGATGACCACGCCCTTCACCCTCAGCGGGATGCCCTGGTGGGTGACGCAATCCACGTTCAGCTGGGTCTCGTTGAGGTCCAGCGACAGCTTCCGCACCGCCTGCACCCCGGGCAGTACGAGGGTTCCGCGGCCCGTGACGATCCGGAACCCCATGCCCTCGCCGAGGCCTTCGGTCTTGTGCGTGGAACCGGAGATGACAAGTGCCTCGTTCGGTTCGGCCACCCGCCACATGAGCTTGAACAGGCCGACCAAGGCAAGAACTGCGGCGAGAACGATTCCCGCCACGACGCCGACAGACATCGGCAACGCCCCCTTATCGCGGTGCCGTTCGACACCGACGGGGCGAGTCTGCGCCTGCCCGGGCGCGTGAAGAAGACGTCAGGGGATTCTTGTCGCCATCTTGATACGTACACGTCGCAGGCGGTGCCGGACCCGGCTCAGTTGTCGTACGCCGCCATCACGTACACCGTGCGCGGCGGCAGGTGTTCGACGACCGTCACCACCGTCCCGACCGCCAGCCGGCCCGTCCCCGGCGCCGGGTACGCGAGGAAGTGCTCGGCGCCGCCCCGGATGCGCACGATCACCTCACCGACGAGCCCGGGCCCCACCGTCCCGGTCACCCGGCCGTCCAGCCCCACCATGTCGCTCTCCCCCATGCGGCGAGCGTACGCCGCCGCCCCGGGGGAGGGACCGGCCGTGCGGGATCAGGAGTGGCCGAGGTCCGCGGACGGGAGGTCGGCCGAGGGGACCGAGCCCGTGTCGGGCGTCGGACGCAGCGGGAACTCGTCCGCGGCCATCGAGTCCAGGACCGGCGGCGCGGGCCGCAGCGGCTTCGGCATGACCGCGGCCTCCGAGTGGCCGCCGCAGCCGTACGACAGGGACACCAGCCGGCCGTCGGCCGGGCTGAACTCGTTCGCGCAGACACCGAAGGCCTGGCCCAGGGAGCCGCCGATCGCCACCAGAAAGCCGCAGCTCACACAGGAGGCGGGCGCGGCCTGGGCCATCGGGGTCTTCGCGCCGAAGGACTCGTCCCAGCGGTCGGCGGCGGTGTGCAGCCCGTACCGGGACAGGACCCGGGCGCGCCGCATGCCGAGCTCCTCGGCGACGGCGGCGATGGTGCCGCGGGCGGGCACGACGGTGCGGTCGGTGACGTCGGCGTCCTCCGCCTCCACCAGTTCGGCCATCTCGGTGGAGACGACGGAGTTCGGCGGCGGGGCGTCCTCACCCGTCCAGCCCGGCTCCAGGCGCAGGTCGTCGGCGTCGGTGGGCAGCAGGTCGCCGGGGCCGAGGTCGCCCGGGCGCAGCCGCTCGCTCCACGGCACCCACTCGGGGGCGAGCAGCGCTTCGGAGCCGGGAAGGAGCACCGTTTCGTCGAGGGTGACGTTCTTGGCGCGGGAGGCGCGCGTCACGGTGACGGCCCAGCGCCAGCCCCGGTAGGCGGGGTCCTTGCACTCGAAGAAGTGCGTGACGACCCGGTCGCCCTCGGCGACGACGGAGACGTGCTCGCCGACCACACCGGGCGCGGCGGCTTCCTCTGCCGCCGCACGGGCGAGGTCTACCGCCTCGGCGCACAGGCGGTCGGGGGTACGGCTTCGCGTCGTCGCAGCACTCACAGGTCTCGTTCTCTCCTACGCCGTCTCACGAGTGCGCCGTCCGTACTGTCGTCCTGAACGACCCGTCGGTCCTGTCCGTACGTGGCGCGGGCGGAGCGGACCAGAGGGCCGCGTCGACGTCCGCACCCGATCGGCCTCGGGCGCACCTACCTGCTATCCATTCTGCGGGATGGCGAAGAGGCGCGCGGCCAAGAGCAACCGCCGGTGGCGCGCTACGCACGCTACCTCCTTCGACGCCCTGGGCCCACATGCAAGGTCCGATTCGCGGACAACCCCGCGCCCCGACGGCGACCCGGCCGGGGCGGAACGCGCCGGGACGGGACCGGGGCGGAACGCGCCCGGGATGGGACGGGGACGGGACCCGGACGGGTCCGTGGGGCACTATGTCGAGTGTGGCACCCGTACGGTCGTCCCGTGACGGCTCGGGACCGGCCAGGCGGGCCGGCCGGGCCCTGGGGCGTGCCCTGCACTTCCCGATCACGGGGACGGCGCGCGGGATCAGGCGGGCCACGCATGCGCACGGGGCCGGCGAATCGGGCCTCGGCAAGCTGATCGAGCTGCACGCCATCAACGGCGCCGGCGATGTGATGATCACCGTGGCGTTGGCGTCCACGGTGTTCTTCTCGGTACCCACGGACGAGGCACGCGGCCGGGTCGCCCTGTACCTGGCCATCACCATGGCCCCTTTCACCCTGCTGGCCCCGGTGATCGGCCCGCTGTTGGACCGGTTGCCGCACGGGCGGCGGGCCGCGATGGCGGGCGCGATGCTGACGCGGGCCCTGCTCGCCCTGATGATGTCGGGCGCGGTGGCCACGGGCGGACTGGAGCTGTACCCGGCGGCGCTGGGGGTGCTCGTCGCGTCCAAGGCGTACGGGGTGGTGCGCAGCGCCGTGGTCCCCCGCCTCCTCCCGCCGCGGTTCTCCCTCGTCAAGGCGAACTCCCGGGTCACGCTGGCGGGCCTGCTGGCCACGGGGGCGGCGGCGCCCGTCGCGGCCGGCCTGCACGCCATCGGGCCGCCGTGGCCGCTGTACGGGGCCTGCGCGATCTTCCTGTGGGGCACGGTGGCGGCGGCCACGCTGCCCCACACGGTGGACGAGGCGAAGGGCGAGCGGCGCGCCCGGCTCTCCACGCACGAGGCGCACTCGCGCAAACCGGGGCTGCGCACGGTGAGCCGGTCGGTGCTCTGCGGCCTGCTGGCGAACGCGTCGATGCGCGTGCTGTCCGGCTTCCTGATCTTCTTCCTGGCGTTCCTGCTGCGCGAGCACCCGCTGGCGGGGCAGAGCGCGGCCGTGTCGCTCGGCATCGTCGGCGTCGCGGCGGGCGTGGGCAACGCGTGCGGGACGGCGGTGGGGGCCTGGCTGCGGGCCAGGGCCCCCGAGGGCATCATCGCGTCCGTCCTCGCCCTGACCCTGGGCGTGGCGATCCTGGCGGCGGTCTTCTTCAGCGGGCTGTTCATGGCCGTACTGGGGGCCACCGCGGGCTTCTGCCAGGCGCTGGCGAAGCTCTCCCTGGACGCGATGATCCAGCGGGACGTGCCGGAGGCGGTGCGGACCTCGGCGTTCGCCCGGTCCGAAACACTGCTCCAGGTGGCGTGGGTGCTGGGCGGTGCGATCGGCATCGCGCTGCCGCTGAACGGGGCGCTGGGCATGGCGGTCGCCGCGGTCGTGGTCGCGGCGGGCACGACGATGGCGCTGCGGGGCCTGCTCACCTCTCCCCGCCACCACCCGGGCTCCTCGCGCCCCCGGGTGGCGTAGGGGGTGTCCGCGGCGCGCCGCAGGTCGGCGGGACCCCGTGCTGCGGCGCGGGCAAGTGGCCCGATAGCCTTCGGCTCATGACCGCACGCCTTTTCTCGGGTAAGGGCCGCCGCAGCGTCGCGGCCCTCGGAGCCGTGTCCGCCGGCCTCCTCCTTCTCTCCGCCTGCGACAAGCCGACGCCGCTGGCGACCGTGACGGTCGGCAGCACGTCGGTTTCCAGCGAGGCCGCCTGCCACGACGGCAAGGAGCTCTCCATGGACAAGGTCCAGGAGTGCCTCACCGACCTGAAGGACGCCAAGACGCTCAAGTACGGGCGCGGGGACACCCTGCGCCTCGGTGTCGAGCCCGACGTCGTCGAGGACGGCAAGCGCTGGCAGGCGGTCCTGGACGGCCAGCCGATCACCGAGCCCTCCTCCAACACCTACCGCAGCTTCCCCGGCGCCGACCTCTTCGCCACCGGCGGCCAGGGCGAGGCCCCGGCCTCCAAGAAGCTGAACATCGTCCAGGTCGCCGAGGACGGCAAGCCCCTCGCCGTCTGGGCCTTCAACATCAAGCTGAAGTAGGCACGCGGCCGGTGCGCGCGCTCGTCGTGACCGCGGTGGCGGCGGAGGCAGACTCCGTCGCGGCGGGTCTCACCCCTCATCCGGACGACCCCGTCACGGCGGAGGCGCGCACCCTGCCCGGGGGCTATCCCGTCCACCGGCGTGATCTGCCCGGACTCGCCGCCGACGTGCTCGTCGGCGGCGTGGGGCCGGCCGCCGCCGCCGCGGGCACGGCCACCGCGCTCGCGCTGGCCGAGTACTCCCTCGTCGTCTCGGCCGGCATCGGCGGCGGGTTCCAGCCCGCCGCCCCGCCCGGCTCCCTCGTCGTCGCCGACGCGATCGTCGCCGCCGACCTCGGGGCCGAGACCCCCGACGGCTTCCTCGACGTACAGGCGCTCGGCTTCGGGCACAGCGTGCACCTGCCGCCCGCCGAGCTCGCCGCCCGCGCAGCCGAGGCCACCGGGGCGCTGCTCGCGCCCGTACTGACCGTCTCCACCGTCACCGGCACCGCCGCCAGTGCCGCCGCCCTCGCCGCCCGCCACCCCCTCGCCGGGGCGGAGGCCATGGAGGGCTTCGGCGTCGCCGAGGCGGCCGCCGCGCACGGGCTGCCGGTCCTGGAGATCCGCGCCGTGTCCAACGCCGTCGGGCCCCGCGACCGCGACGCCTGGCGGATCGGGGACGCCCTGGCGGCCCTCACCGCGGGCTTCCGCGCCCTGGGACCCGTACTCGCCATCTGGGGAGCACGCCATGAGTGAAGCACTGAAGATCGCCTACTCGCCCTGCCCGAACGACACCTTCGTCTTCGACGCCTGGGCCCACGGACGCGTCCCCGGTGCGCCCGCCCTCGACGTCACCTTCGCCGACATCGACCTCACCAACGGCATGGCCGAGCGCGGCGAGCTGGACGTGCTGAAGGTGTCGTACGCCGTCCTGCCCTGGGTCCTGGACGAGTACGCGCTGCTGCCCTGCGGCGGCGCGCTGGGCCGCGGCTGCGGCCCGCTCGTCCTCACCCGCGAGCCGGGCACGGACCTCGCCGGGAAGACGGTCGCGGTCCCGAGCGAACGCTCCACCGCCTACCTCCTCTTCCGGCTGTGGGCGGCGGACGTGCTCCCCGAGCCGGTCGGCAAGGTCGTCGTGCTGCCGTTCCACGAGATCATGCCCGCGGTCCGCGACGGGCGGGTGGACGCCGGACTGGTCATCCACGAGGCCCGGTTCACCTATCAGGACTACGGGCTGCACTGCCTCGCCGACATGGGCGAGCACTGGGAGACCACCACCGGCCTGCCGATCCCGCTCGGCGCGATCATCGCCAAGCGTTCGCTGGGCGCCGAGACCCTCCACGAGCTGGCCGCCTCCGCCCGCACCTCGGTCCGGATGGCCTGGGACGACCCGGAGGCCTCCCGCCCGTACGTCCGCGCCCACGCGCAGGAACTGGACCCGGCCGTCGCCGACCAGCACATCGGGCTCTACGTCAACGAGTTCACCGCCGACCTCGGCGACGACGGGTACGCGGCGGTGCGCGGCCTGTTGACGCGGGCCGCGGCGGAGGGCCTGGTCCCGGCCATCAAGCCGGACGCCCTCGCCTTCCCGCACGCCTGAACGGCGGTGCCCCGCCCCTCCGGAGGAGGAGCGGGGCTGGGGCTGGCCCCTGCAACTACGAAAACGACACTGCGAAATTCTCTGCGGTCGTCCGCGATTGGGAAAACCGAT